>JACOST010000031.1:0-300000 GCA_016178705.1 Deltaproteobacteria bacterium
GAGTTCCGCGATGCGAGTCACGTGCGCCTGTCGCTCGGCATCGAGTGTGGCCAAGCGGGCGGTCGACTCGCGCGCGGCGACTTCGGTTGCGGCGCGCTGCTGTTCCAGTTCTTCCCGCGCCGTCGCCAGCTCCCGCTCGGCAGCGGCGCATTGCTGCTGCGCTGTGGCGCGTTCCGCTGTCAGCGCCTGCAGGCGGCCGTTTGCCGCGGCGACCCTCGTCTGTGCGGCCTTGGCCTGAGCGTGCGCCGCTTCGAGTTGTTGCGCCGAGTCAAGACGGGCCGCCGCGAGTGCGATCTCACCGCGGTGCAGTTCCGCCTCGAGCGTTGCGGTGCGGTCGATCAGCTCGCGGTGAATCGCTTCCGATGTCGCGGTCTCCTTTTCAACGGAGCCGAGCTGTTGCTGCAATCCGTGCAGCGCCGCTTCCCGCTGCGACAATTCGACCCGTGCTGTCGTCAGCTCGCGGTCGAGTTCGACGCGTTGTTGTTGGGTGGTGGCTCGCTCCGCTTCCAATTCGGCGATATGCGCGGAGAGCTGCGACTGCTGCGCCTGTAGCCGCTGCGTCCATTCGGCACGAACCAGTTCCTGCTCCGCCGCGTGCTGTGCGGTGGTGGCTTGCCACGCGCTCGCCGCCTGGGCGTGTGAGGTACGGGTCGCGGCGAGGCGATCGATGAGGCCTTGCCGCTCCGCTTCCAGCGATGCCAGGCGGTTGATCTGCTCGTCACCAACCTGGACTTCGCGAGCCAACTGTTGGCGCGCCGCGTCGAGGGTCGAGTGCAAGTCCGCCCGTTCCGCGCTCACTCGACTCAACGTCTGCTCGACGGTTGCCGTATGCGTGCGCAGTTCTACCAATTCCTGGGCGAGATCCGCCTCGCGCGCCGCGGTTGAGTCAGTGACGAAATCGAGCTGAGTGCGCAGATTGGCCAGTGCTGCGTCCAGGGTCGCGAGATGCTGCGCGTCGGTTTCGAGACGCTGCGCGTCGCTGACGTGTTCCTGTGCCCGTTCCTGCTCGACGCGCTCTAGCTCTGCGGTATAGATGCCGCTTTCGGTCTCCAGATCGGCCAGTCGGCTATGCGCTGCGTCGAGTTGGGCGGTCAGCTCGACATTGTCGCGGTGCAACTGTTCAGCTCGGGCGCGGCTGCGTTCCGCCTCCGCTTGCGCTTGGCGGGCGCGTTCCTTCGCGGTCCGGTTTTCGGCCTCCAATTGCGCACGCAGCGTCAGCGCGTTGTGGGTCAGGGCATCCATTTGCGCGAGGGCTTCACGCAAATTTGTCTCGGTTGCGGATCGCGTGGGCTCAGCGACAGGGGCGGGTCGAGGTGCCGTCGTTACCGGCGCTGGTGCCTTCGAAAGAGCGCGTTCTGCGGCTAGGGGGGTCTTGAAGAAGTCGCCGACCGCGGCCTGGCTCAACACCTTGGCGGCGAGGCTGGTTACGGTCTGTGATTTGAACGGCTTGGTCAGATAGCCAACGACGTTGGGAGCGTCTCGGCACGCCTGCTGGGCCTCACCGTCAGGGGCCCCGATCAGTACGATCGGAACCCGTGCAGTGGCGGCATCGGTGGCTAACCGGCGACAGACCTCCGCAGTAGGCATCGTGTGCAAGCTGGCGTCGAGGAGAATCAGCGCGGGTTTGAACGACTTCGCCAGCGCGAGCGCTTCGCTGCCGTCCGCGGTCGTATTGACCTCATAGCCGGCGAGGTGCAGGACGACGTCGAGTGCTTTCCGAATCGTCAGACTGCTGTCGACGCCAAGAATGCGGGGCGCTTCGTCCATCGCTGTCGTGTTCCGGTGTTGTTCAGGGATCAGCCGATACCTACTGGCACCAACATTTCGAACGTCCCTCTCTGCGGAATCGCCGCGGAACCGCTTCCGTCGGTTTGGATAAACGCTGCGGTCCTTCCCTAGCGCCTCTGATGGCATCACTGCAAGCGGCGAGAGCATCCCGCGAGTGGGTGGGATTGGTAACCGAACATCTGGCCGGATCGAGCCCGTGCAGCCGGGACGGCCGCACCACAACGAGGGCCTTGGTGTCGCTTTCTGGCGTTGTGGTGCAGGCGTCTCGCCTGCATCTGGCTTCAAGTGGAATCGAAGTGGTTGTGGTCAGCGCCGGGCTTTGGTTTCGAGGAAGTCCACCAGCTCCTTCTCGATGTGCGTGCCCGAGACGGCGTTGATCTGGCGCGCGGCGGACGGGCTCGTCACGTTGATCTCGGTGAGGTAGCTGCCGATCACGTCGATGCCGGCCATCCACAGGCCGCGCGCGATCAGCATCGGCGCCACCGCGGCGATGATCTCGTGGTCCCGCGCGGTGATCGTTGTGGGCGCGACCCGGGCGCCTTGATGGATGTTGGCGAGTTGGTCGGGGTGGCGCGGGATGCGATTCACCGCGCCGAGCACGTCGCCGGCGAGCAGAAAGATCCGCTTGTCGCCTTCGCTCACGGCGTCGATGAATTGCTGCACCAGGACGAAGCGCCCGCCGGTGTCGATGGGCGAGAGCGCGCCCGCCGGCAGGATGCGGATGCCGCGGCCACTGCAGTCATCGAGCGGTTTGAGGATCGATCGGCCGTGGTGCGCGACGAAGTCGGCGACCCGCTGCGGATTGTTGGTCACCAGCGTCGGCGGCGTAAAGGCCGGAAAGGCGAGCGGCAGAAGCTTCTCGTTCACCGTCCGTAGCGAAACCGGGTCATTGATCACCGGCACCCGGGCCGCCGCGCATTCGAGGATGAAGGTGGCCGCGAGATAGGCCGCATCTATCGGCGGGTCCTTGCGCATCACCACGAGATCGAGTTCGCCCAAGGCGAGATCGGATTGGTTGCCGAGTCGGTAGAACGGCTGCTGCGTCAGATCGAGCGTAATGGTGCGCGCGCCGGCGCGCGCCTGGGTGTCGCTGAGATAGAGATCGTCGATGGTGCTGATCAGATTCTCGTGACCCCGGCGCGCCGCTTCTTCCATGATCAGGAGCGAGGTCTCGGTCTCGAGGTTGAGGTTCGCGAGCGGATCGATGACGTACAAAATGCGCATCGCGGCGGATTGTAGGCGATGAGCGCGCGAATCGAAAGGCGGCGAAGAGAAAGCCCTCCACGGCTTTGTGCAAGCAGGCCCTCGATACGATCGCTTCGCGATCTACTCGGGCAAACGGACTTTGGAATAGCGTGAAGAGTAGCCGCTTCCCCGAGTAGTCGTCCTGAGAGTAGAAGCCGGAGGCTTCGTATCGAAGGGCGGCGTATCAAGGGGCGACTGTTGGTGCAAAGTCGCCGACCGCAGACGCGGAAGACGCTGGGACGTTCTGAGCGATACGCTCGTCCGCTTGCTCCGTAGGCGCAACTCTCCGATAATCCCGCGCCAATCGAGGCGAATGATGGCGCGACAGACCGTGTTGGTGGTCGATGACGAGCCGGCGAGTGTGCGGACCGTGCAGCGGACGCTGGCGGACCAGTGTCAGGTGCTGACGGCGGGTAGCGGGCCGGAGGGTTTGCGGCTGCTCGAATCCGAATCTGTCGCATTGATCATCGCCGATCATCGCATGCCCGAGATGACCGGGACCGAGTTCTTGGCGCGCAGCGCCACGCTGCATCCCGACGCGATCCGCGTGTTGCTGACGGGCTACACTGACATTGATACGGTGGTGGGCGCCATCAATACCGGCCAAGTCTACTATTATCTGACCAAGCCATGGGAGGCGCGCGAGCTGCAGTTGGTGGTGCAGCGAGGCCTCGAACGTTACGAAGCCGAGCAGGAGCGGCGGCGGCTGTTGCGCGAACTCGAGCAGGCGTGCGGGCGCGCGCGTCGCGAAGCGGAACAAAAGGGTCGGCTGCTCACCATGGCGGCGCACGAACTCGGTACGCCGTTGCACGTGCTGCTCAATGCACTCGATCTGCTGAGTATGCTCGACCTGCCCGCGAGCGCGGAGCCATGGCTGCGCACGGCGCAGCGCAACACCGACTGGTTAGCGCGCGGGCTGGCGCAGATGAGTACCGCCGCGCGGGCGCGGAACGATGGATTGCGGCTGCGGCCGGCACTAGTGCAGCTCGCGGGGCTGTGGACGAGTGTTTGCGATGAGCTACGCGCGCACATGAGCACGCGCGCGCTCACGCTGACGGCGCAAGTGGCCGACGGCTTGCCGACCATCGAAGCGGACGCAACGTGGCTGCATCATGCTGTGATGGGTGTCGTCTCGAATGCGATTCGCTTCACTCCCGATGGCGGTAGCGTGACGATCACGGCCGCGGCGGCCACGGATCGGGTGACGCTGTCGGTGCGCGACACCGGCATCGGCATCGATCCCGTCCACGTTGAGGACATCTTCGAGCCGTTCTCGGCGGCCGGCGGCGATCCGTTTCTGCATGCGTCGGGATCGCTGGCGTTTGGCGCGCGCGGACTCGGTTTGGGTCTGGCGATCGCGCGGGCGATCGTGACGCTGCACGGCGGGACGATCTCGGTGGTGAGCACGCCGCGGGTGGGGAGTTGCTTCACCATCGAACTGCCGCTGCGGTTCAAAGCTGTGCCGGTCGAGCGAATGAAGTAGGATGCCGGCATGATCCGTGAGGCGACCAAACGATCCGAAGCGCCGGAGGCGGGCGCGGATGCTCGCTGCACGCACTGTGGCCGGGTCGTGCGGGAAACCATCCACACGCGCTCGTGCTACCGCGTGGACTACTACGAATTGCACACCGGGCCGGTAGAGGAGTCGACCTTCCGGCGGAGCGAAGATGGTCCACTGCACGTTTACCAGCGATTGCTGGCGCCCGAGTTGGTGATCACCTGCGCGGATTGTTACCGTGAGCCGGCGATACAGGATGAACGCGAGCGCCGCTTTCGGCCGGAAGTCGCCGCCGTGGCGGAAGAGGCCTCCGCATGAAGGACGACGCGGCGCTCGAACTTCCGGACTTCCACACCTTCAAGGTCTTCGGCCGTCGCAGCGAGGAGTTCTCAGAGCAGGTGCGCGCCACCATCGCCGCCACGGTCGGGCCGATCCCACTGGACAGCATGAAGATCCGCGCCAGCGCCCAGGGCCGGTACGTGTGCGTCTCGATCACGACCTTCGTCCACAGCCGTGAGCAACTCGAACGCGTCTACGCGGACCTGCGCTCGCAGACAGACATGCTGCTCTTCCTCTGATGATCGAGCGCTGATGGTCGAGCGTTGATGGTTGAGATGGATTGCGAGGGCGCATGAGGCGAGTGAAGCCGGCGCACCTGGCCGGCACCTGGTACGAAAGCAGCGCCGAGCGGTTGCGTGATCAAACCGATGCACTGCTCGCGGCTGCGGCGCCCGCGGTTGCGCCGGTTCGCGTGGCGGGGATCACAGTGCCGCACGCGGCCTATCGTTATTCGGGCGCGGTCGCGGCGACGGCCTATCGCCTGGTCCAAGGCGGTCCGTATCGGCGCGCGGTGATCGTGGCGCCGAGTCATCGAACGCTCCTGCCCGGCGCCGCGATGCTCGACGTCGACGCCTTCAGCACGCCACTGGGCGAAGTGCCGGTGGATACCGATGCGCTTGGGCTGCTCGGCGGACACGCGTTGGTGCGGCGTGATCCCGAGCCGTTTGCGGTCGAGCATTCAATCGAGGTCCAACTGCCCTTGCTCCAACGTGTGTTGCCGGCGGTGGCGGTGGTTCCGCTGCTGCTCGGTGGGCTCGACCCTGATGAGGTGGACGAGTTCGGCTGCCTGCTCGAGTGCCTTGCTGGACCCGCGACGCTGTTCATCGTCAGTACCGACTTTGCCCACTACGGGGCGAAGTTCGATTACCTGCCGTTTGCGCCGTGCGATGCGGAGGCGGTGCGGACGGGTTTGCGGCAGCTCGACATGGGCGCCATCGATCGCGTCGTCGCCGGCGATCTCGCGGGCTTTCAACGCTATGTCGCCGATACCGCGATCACCATTTGCGGGCAGATTCCGATGGCGGTGTTTCTCGCATGGAACGGCGCGCAGCGGCGTGGCACGTTGCTGCGCTACGCCACGTCGCTCGATGTCACCGGCGACTACCAGCACTCGGTGAGTTACGCGGCGATCGTGTTTGGCACGCCGTGACCCGGGTGAGATCGCGCGTTGTTGCTCCCCGCGGGCTGGGATATAAGCCGCGGCGGGATACCAGCGCATGACCGTCACAGCGACAGAAGCCACAGCGGCCGCACGGCCGGTTCGCCGCACCAGCGGACGCAACTGGGGGCTGTTGCTGATCGAAGACGTCGGCACCGTGATCGCCCACGCGCAGGATGTGCGTGCATCGCTGCGTGAGATCGTGGAGCTGCTCGCGGATCGGCTCGACATGGAGGTGTGCTCCCTCTACGTCTACGATGCGCCCCACCGCCAATTGGTATTGGCCGCCACCAAGGGCCTCGACCCGGGGTCGGTGGGCAAGGTCACGATGCGGGTCGACGAAGGACTGACCGGCTACGCCATCGAGAAAATGGAGCCGGTGATGGCCGTCGATGCGCTGGCGCACCCGCGGTACAAGTATTTTCCGGAAACCGGCGAAGAGCGCTACCACTCGTTCATGGGGGTGCCGGTGATCGACAAGCGCGAGCCGCTCGGCGTGTTGGTGGTGCAGACGTCGCGCCGGCGGCGTTTCACGCGCGATCAAATTCGGTTGCTCAAGGCGATTACGGTGCCGGTGAGTGGGCTGCTGGTCCGCGCGCAGCTCCAGGAGAGTTTGCGCACCAAGGAAGAGGAGCGGCGCTCAGCCCACGACCGCATGGTCGAAGTGACCCAGCGCTTGCAGGCCTACGAGCGGGTTGAGGCGCCCGTCCGCGCACCGGGGGCACCGGGACGCTTGTCGGGGCTGGGTGCGTCGCCCGGCTTCGGGATCGGCCGCGCACATTTGCTGACTCCCATCGTGAGTTTCGCCGCGCTGCCGGCGCGGCGAAAGGGATCGGCGAAGCGGGAGTTGACGCGCCTGCGCAGCGCGATCGATCACTCGATTGAAGAGATTGCCCGCCTCGGACGGCGGGTCGCGGTCACGTTACCCGAGTTCGACGCCGCGATCTTCGAAGCCCAGGGCATGCTGCTGACCGATCCGCACTTGATTGGTCGTCTCGAAGCCTTGATCCAGGCCGGCGACAGCGCCGAGCACGCGCTCGAACAGGTCATCGGGAACATGCTTGCGGAGTTCACCCGACTCGACGACGCGTACATGCGCGATCGGGTCACCGACATCAAGGACATCGGCCAACGGGTGCTGCGCAATCTCTTGGGCGTCACCGAGCGCCACACCCCGGCCACGAGTACGTTTGTGGTGGTGGCGCATGAGTTGACACTATCGGACTTGTCGATGCTGGAGCAGCAGGGGCTCAAAGGTATCGTGCTGGCCACCGGCGGCGTGACCTCGCACGCGTCGATTCTGGCCAAGTCACTCGAGATCGCGACGGTGGTCGGCGTCGGGCATCTCGCCGAGACTCTGCGCGAGGGCGATCAACTGATTGTCGATGGCAACGCCGGCACGGTGTATGTGAATCCGCCCGCTGACATCGTGCGCGAGTACGAGCGCCTCGGGCGCGAGTATCGGGCATTCAATCGCGAGTTGGAGACCTTGCGGGAGCTGCCGGCGATGACGCGCGACGGACATCAGATCGCGCTCACCGCCAACGTCGGGTTGCTCGGCGATTTGGTCCTGGCGCTTCACCATGGAGCCGAGGGCGTGGGGCTGTATCGCACGGAGTTCCCGTTCATGTCGCACCGCGACTTCTTGACCGAAGACGAACAGGTGGAACTCTATCGCCTTATGCTGCAACGGCTGGAGGGACGGCCGATCGCGATTCGCACGCTCGACATGGGTGCCGACAAGTATCCGTCGTACTTGCGACTGCCGCGCGAGGACAATCCGTTTCTCGGCTGGCGCTCGATTCGCATCTCACTCGAGATGCCGGAGATCTTCAGCGTGCAGTTGCGGGCGATTTTGCGCGCCAGTGCGTACGGCGACGTGCGCATTCTGTTTCCGATGATCTCCGGGCTCGAGGAGATCCGACGCGTCAAGGAGTTGCTGGGGCAAGCGCAGGACGACGTGCGGCGCGAGGGCCACGCGTTCAACGAGAACATGGCGATCGGGGTGATGATCGAGGTACCTTCGGCGGTGCGCCTGGCGCCCTTGCTCAGTCAGGAAGTCGACTTTCTCAGTATCGGCACCAACGATTTGATTCAGTACCTGCTGGCGGTCGACCGCAACAACCCCAAGGTGGCGCCGCTCTATGAGCCGCTGCACCCGGCGGTACTGCGGGCCATTGCCGATACCGTGGCGGCGGCCAAGGCGGCCGGAAAACGGGTGACCATCTGCGGCGAGATGGCCGCCGACCCAGCCTGCACATTGATGCTGATCGGGTTGGGGCTCGATGGCCTCAGCATGGGCCCGTTCTTCATCCCGGTGATCAAGCGCCTCATCCGCTCGGTCGATCTGAGCCGCGCCCGCCAACTGGCGGCGGAGTTGCTCACCCTCGCAACCGTGAAAGAGATCAAAGGATGTCTCTTCGAGGGCATGCGCTCGCTGGGCGTTATCGACTTCATGGACATGTATCACTGACGCGCGCGCGGTGCGTGTGATCGGGCGACCCGTGAGCCGTACTGGACAAGCTGCGCCGGTTCGTCATAGAGAGACGGGCGCAAGCCGGCGGCGAGCGGGCAAACCGGTGTCGAGCGGGGCAAGCCGGCGGTGGAAGGAGACAGGGGTGCGATTCGGGTGGCGAGGTCTGTGGGTGCTGGGCTTCAGCATACTGTGGTGGACGGGCGCAACGGCAATGGCCGCGGAACCCAAACCGGTCGAGGTGGGCAAGCGACTCGCCGCCGTCGAGGAGGCGCAACGCTCGCTCGCCAGTGCTCTCGGCGGCGTGCGGGAACAACTCAAGCAACTCGATGAACGGATCGCGGAAGTGCGCGACGAGCTGCGGCAAGCGCGCGAGGGCGCGCAAGCGGATCGTGAACAAGCGAAGGGCATGCGCGAAGAAGTGCGGGGATTGTACGTTGAGAGCAACGGCGTCAAAGGTGACATCGCTCAACTCAGCAAGGATATCGAGAGTGTGAGTGCGAGTTTCGGAAACTTCCGCTTCAGCTCCGGCGCATTTATCGCTGTGCTGATCGTGCTGCAGGTGATCGCCGTGGCGCTGACGTTGCGCCGTGGTTGAAGGATCGGTGAACGGGAGGTCTCCAGTGCGGCGACGGGTGCTGACGGTCATAGCGATTGCTCTGCTCGCCGTCGCCGGTGGAGCGCGCGCGGAATCCATCAGTCCTGAGGAAACGGTGAACCGTTACCTGACCGCGATGAAGGCTGGGAAATTCGCCGACGCCTACGACTATGTTTCGAAAGACATGGCGCAAAACAAGAACCGTGAGGAGTGGGCGAAGGAACAGCAGTGGGTGATGCAGGCGACGGAGGCCAAGATTTTCGAGTTCAAGGTGTACCCGGGCAAGATCGACGGCGAGTCCGCGCGCGTTCCCAACATCCTCAGCTCGCAGGATAAGTTTCTCAACCAATTGGGGGTGGAGGAGCAAGAGCTGTACACCCTCGTTCGTGAAGACGGCAAGTGGAAGATCAATCAACAGCAGATCGTCGAGAAGGCCGACATCCCCAAGTGGTTTCCCGCCGTCGCGGAGCCGCAGAAACCGCAGGCGCCTTGACACCGCAACAAGGGAGTCGCTAAGGGCGAGTCGCCCAACCTGGATGCGAGCGCGTCAGAACCCAGAGGTAAGGAGGATACATGCGCGGTCATTGGCGTGTGCTGGCGCTGGCGGGGGCGGTTGTTGTCGCTCTCGCGGGCTGCCATGCGGAGGTTGAAGATGTCCCGTTGGTCGAGCGCAAGATCTCTATCGCGGACAAATTCTATGATGTGAAGGCGATTGATGCCGATCACGCCTTCGTCGTCGGGTACTTGGGAAAGATTCTGGCTACCGAGAACGGCGGCAAGTCGTGGCAAGTGATGCCGAGTGGCACGGATCGCGCCCTCTACAATGTTCACTTCGCGGACAGCGCCAACGGGTGGATCTCGGGTCAGGACGGGATCATGTTGCACACCACCGATGGCGGCAAGACGTGGCAGCGCCAGAATACCGGCACCGCCGTCTATCTCTTCGCGCTTTCGTTTCTCGACGGCAAACATGGGTTCGCTGTCGGCGACCGGGCAACGCTGCTTGAGACCCGCGATGGCGGTCAGAACTGGAGTCTGCGCAAACTCTCCCAGTCGGCGGGCTTAACTGCCGAGCAAGCGATCACGTCGCAAGATCCGGTGCTCTACGGCGTGCAGTTCGTCGATCAGGAGTACGGCTGGGTGGTCGGCGAGTTCGGCAAGATCATGCACACGCGCGACGGCGGGGCGACCTGGGTCGAGCAACAGAACAGTCTGCTTGGTCACGGCGTGTTCGATGTGCTCGACATCCCGACCTTCTTTGGCGTGCACTTCACCGACCGCCAAAACGGCCTGGTCGCCGGCCTCGATGGCAAGATCGCCCGCACCAGCGACGGCGGCGCAACCTGGCGGTTCGAGCCGATGAAGCTCGACTATCCGATTATCGATCCGCTGTTCCGCGCGTTCACGATGCCCAACGGTACGGCGTGGGCGGTGGGCGCAGCCGGCGAGATTGTACACCGGGATCCCGGCGCGACCGAGTGGACGCGCGCGAAGCTCGGGATGGAAGTGCTCACGTGGCTGCGCGGCATGGCGTTCGTTTCCGCCGAGGACGGCTGGCTCGTGGGGGGCTTTGGCCTGATCCTGCACACGAAGGACGGCGGCAAGACGTGGTTGCCGTCGCTCGGGTAGAGATCGGCGCGAGATAAGGGGGCGTTCATGGCGATCAATTACGAAGTTCCGGAAGACAAGCGCCTGCTGTACTGGTTGGGCGACAAGCTGATCGACTATCGACACCCCGTCTCGATCGTCGTGTTGCTGATCACCGCCATGTTCGCGTACTGGAGCTTCCAGCTCAGTCTGGTGACCAGCTTTGGCGAACTCCTCCCGCAGAACCACGCGTACGTGAAGATCCACAACCGCTTCTCCAAGGACTTTGGCGGTGCCAACAACATCATGGTCATGCTGCAGGTCAAAGAGGGCAGCATCTTCAACCAGGCGACGCTCAACAAGATCTGGAACATGACGGTCGGCCTCGACCAAGTCTACGGGGTCAACCACAATCAGATTGATTCGATCGCGCATCGCACCGTGCGCTATCTGAAGGTAGCGGCCGGCGGTACCATGCGTGCCCAGCCGGTGATGTTGGAGCCGCTCAAGAACGAGGAAGAGGCAGCCGCGATCCGGCGCATCGTCCACAACGCGGAGAACATCTACGGGCTCTTGGTGTCGCTCGATGACAAGGCCGCACTGATTCGCGGGAACTTCATCGAAGGACGCCTCGACTACAAGCGCATCTTCAAGGACGTCAACGAAAAGGTCATCGAACCGTTTCAGGACGAGAACACCGAGATCTTCGTCGCTGGCGAGCCGCGCCTTTACGGCTGGGTCTACTACTATGCGGGCGACGTGTTCTTCATCTTGGTTGTGACCTATTGCATTGAATGGGTGCTGCGCTGGATGTACTTCCACGACTGGCGCGGCGCCTTGCGGCCGACCATTACCGGGTTGATCGCGGCCTTCTGGGGCCTCGGCTTCATTCATCTGATTGGCCTGGCGCTCGACCCGCTCATGTTGGTGATGCCGTTTCTCATCACCGCTCGCGCGGTCAGCCACGCGATCCAGATGCACGACCGCTACTACGAGGAGTTTGAGAAGTGCGGTTGGAACAAGCGGCGCGCGATCGTCGCTTCGTTTGGCGAACTGTTCGTGCCGACACTCTCCGGTATCTCGACCGACGCCTTTGGCGTGTTGGTGATCCTCCTGGTGCCAGTCGTGATGCTGCAGAAGTTGGCGGTGACCGCGTCGTGGTGGATTCTGGCGATCACGATTTCCGAGATGATGCTCAATCCCATCGTGTACTACTATCTCAAGGCGCCCGAGCCGGAGCTGGTCATGTTGCGCGAGCGCGGCGCCTTTCGCCGATGGATCGAGGGCTTTGTCGCCAAGCTCCTAACGCCCACGGGGCGCTGGGTCACCTTGGCGGCGTGGGGCAGCGGAACACTGGTAGCCATCTACTTCCTGCGCGGCCTCACCATCGGCGATCCGACCTCGGCCTCGCCGCTGGTGTGGGACAATTCGCCGTACAATGTGGCGCATCACGCCATTCAGGAGAAGTTCGGCGGCGTCGAGCCGCTCATCGTTGTTGCCGAAGGTTTGGACAAGGACGCGATGAAGGATCCGCACACGCTGCGCACGATGGAGAAATTCCAGCGCCGCCTCGAACGCGATCCCGGCATCGGCTACAGCTTCTCGCTCGCCGATATCATTCGCGCGGTCAACATGGTGTTCCACGAACTGGAACCCAAGTGGGGGGTGATTCCGAACAACTGGGTGGATGTCGGCGGCCTCTTCTTCATCTACTTCTCGGGTTCGCCGCCGACCGAGACCGCCAAGTACGTCGATCCAAGCTACACGACGGCGCACGTCACGTTCTTCTGCAAGGATCACAAGGGCGACAACATCCGTCGCATCATCCACCGCAGCAAGGAGTTCATTCTCGGAACGCAGATCCGTGACCTCGGCATCGACGTTGCCGAGGAAGAAGGGGCGGTGGTGATCAAGAAGGTCTACCCCGACCCCGCGTGGGAAAAAGCCGGCCCGTCGTGGATCGTGTCGGAGACCGCCGCCGGCGAAAAAGGCGATGGCCCTTTCCGCTCGGGCGACCGTGTCGTTAAACTCGGCCGCTCGCCGGTCACCAACATGGAAAGCTTCTTGGCGGCGCTCACCAAGGAAACCGCCAACAGCAGCTTGATCGATGTGCAAGTGCGCCGCGGCGGCCAAGTCGTCGACAGCACCATCTCGGTGCCGTGGAAGGCGGTCTTCAAGCTCGCCGGTGGGTTGATCGGCGTGCTCGCTGCCGCCAATGAAGAGCTGGTCAAAAACGACGCGCTGATGAACTTCCTTGGCTTCTTCACCATCTGGGTCATTTTGCTGTTCACCTACCGCTCGTTCGCCTGCGGTCTGTACCTGCTCGGGCCGCTGATTCTCTCGAACGTGATGGTCAACGCCTACATGGCGATCAACGGCATCGGCGTGAACATCCACACTCTGCCGCTGGTCACCGTCGGTGTCGGTTTCGGGATCGACTACGGTCTCTACATCGTCAGTCGCGTGATTGAAGAGATCCGAATCCGCGGTAATCTCGAAGACTCAGTACGCGAGGCGCTGGTCACGTCGGGCAAAGCGGTGACGTTTACCGCCGTCACGATGATTATCAGCACGGCCTTCTGGATCAGTTCGCACATCCGGTTCAACGCGGAGATGGGATTGCTGCTGGCGATCTGGATGGGGATCAGTTACGTCGGCTCGCAGACGTTGACGCCCGTGTTGATCGTGATGCTGAAGCCACGTTTCATCATGAAGGAAGCCAAGCACGCGGCCGGGCGCACCCGCATACACGAGCAGGCCGCGACCGCGTAGGAGCGACTATGGAACTTGGCATGTGGAGTTCAGTCATCATCGTCGTTGGGTTCAGCTTCCTCGTGATCTTTCTCGACGAGTATGTGGTCAAGCCGTGGCGCGAGCGGTTGTGGGAGCGGCGCGCCGCCTCGGGCGACAAGGAATCGCAGGAGCTGATCCGCGTGGCCAAGTCGGCCAAAGTCGTGGACGAATGATGGGAAGGGCGCGCGGCGCGCTTTTGAACCGCGCCGCGCCCCACCAACCAAGAGCCCGCACTTCGCATGGCTGTGCTTCGTGTCGTACGCATCAGCGCGCTGGCGCTGCTGATCACCGGGCTCACGTGGCTTTCGCAGGAGGTCGGGAGGGCACAAGGCAACGAACCGGTCCCCGGCACGTCCTGGGCGCTGGGTGTGCTGTCGCTGTTGTTTTTTGTTCGGGCCGTGGTCCTCGAGGGCACGCGCGGTCGCGAGGCCACCGTCCAGAAGGATCTCTTGTGGGGAGCGGCGGCGGGCGGCGTCCTCTCGATTCTCAATCGTCTGTAGCCGGGCGGCGTGTACGCCGCGCAATTGACTGCTTGGAAGGGCTAGCTTACCATCCGCGCGCGTGGACCGGAGGGCGAACTCGAAGTCATGAAGAGCGTGCCGCGCTGGGTGCTCGTCGTGGTGCTAGCCGGCGGCGGGGCCAACGGCTGCCATCGGGAACAGGCCGCTCCGGAGCCACTCGACTTCTTTCCGCTGCACACCGACGATACTTGGGTTTATGAAGTGGCGCGGCCGTTGCGCAACGAGCATACGCGGATGACCGTGCGGGCTCGTGGAGACCAGTTCGTCGCGCCGCTCAAACGCCGCTGCCACTTGGTCGAAGAGAGTTACTCGGCCGACACCAACAATGGTGGCAATCCCGAGACCTATCCGATCGCCTACTATCGCGAGGATGGTTTTCTCTTTCGCGCCCTAGCGCTCGAATATCGCGACGGCGAGGTCGCCGATGCCGGCATCGGCACGGCGCAGGAGCGCTTCCTGCCGGATAACCCCAACGACAACAGCAGCTGGGAAAGTCTGACCACCGCCTATGATCTGGGTGCCAACCACTCGTACGGCGTCACGCAACAGCATCGTGCGACGGTTGATCCGCAAACCGTCACGGTGCCGGCGGGAACGTTCGCGCGCTGTTTGCGCGTCGATACGGTGGCCAAGCATCGCGGTGTGCATCCGGAATCGGGCTCGGGCCACGCGGCTGAGCAGGCGGTGGTGTTGTACTATGCCGACTGGTACGCCCCGAACGTCGGCCTCGTCCGTACCATTCAATCGAGCCGCCCCGACGGTCCCGCGCTCGCGCAGATCGAGCTGGTGGCGTACGACGTCGAAGGCGCGCACCGTCAGTAGGCACACGGCGCTTGGCTGGGCGTCCGCACCCATGATCGTAGTCGAGCACCTCACGAAGCAGTTCGGCGCGCATCGCGCCGTCGACGACGTGTCCTTCCGCGTCGAGCGCGGGGAGATCATCGGCCTGCTCGGCCCCAACGGATCGGGTAAGACGACGATGATGCGCATCCTCACCGGCTTCTTTCCGCCAACCGCGGGCCTGGCGCGCGTGGCGGGCTTCGATGTGACGACAGAAGCCATGCGGCTGCGCCGGCAGATCGGCTACTTACCCGAAACCACCGCGCTCTATCCGGATATCCGGGTCGAGGCGTTTCTGCGTTTCTGCGCCGACGTGCGCGGTCTCGGCCGCGCCGGACGCGCGCGCGTTGGGGCAGTGATGCACGACTGCGGATTGACGGAGGTCGCGCAGCGCCTGATCGGCAAACTCTCGAAAGGCTATCGCCAGCGCGTCGGCCTCGCGCAAGCGCTGCTGCACGAACCGGCGGTGCTGATCCTCGATGAACCGACGGTTGGACTCGATCCGCGCCAGATCATCGAGATCCGCTCGCTGATCGCCAATCTACGCGGCCGCACCACGGTGCTGCTCAGTACCCATATTCTGCCGGAAGTCAGCACCACCTGCGATCGCGTGGTGATCATCGATCGCGGCCGCAAGGTGGCGGAAGATAGCGCGGCGGCGTTGTCGCGTCACGTGGCGGGCAGCGAACGGACGCTGGTGCGGGTGGACGGGCCGGCGGCGTCGGTGTGCGCCGCCGTGCGAGCCGTGGCAGGCGTCGAGCGCGTCGAGGTGAGCAACGGCATGACCGAGCGGGCGGTGAGTGTGGTGGCGTATTCCGCGGAAGGTACGCCGGACGTCGGACGCGCCATTGCCGCGGCCGTGGTGCAGCAGGGGTGGGGCCTGCTCGAGATGCGGCCGCTGCCACTGACGCTCGAGGATCTCTTCGTCCGGCTGGTGACGAGTGAGCACGGCAGCGCGCGTGACGAGACGGCGGCTGTATCGTGAGCTTCCTCGCGTTGTTTCGCAAAGAGCTGCGGTCGTACTTCGTGTCGCCACTGTTCTACGTGGTGGCGGCGGTGTTCTCGTGTTTGTGCGGCTTCTTTTTTTACACCCGCTTGATCTTCTTCGTGGAGTACGGTTTTGGCGTGAACATTCTCGGCAACTTCTGGCTCGCGTTTCTTGCCGGAGCCCCGTATTCGATTTCGATGGTACTGTTGCTGGTGATGCCGCTGCTGACCATGCGCCTGTTGGCCGAGGAGAAGAAGCTGGGCACCATCGAGCTGCTGCTCACCTATCCGTTGCGCGACCGCACCATCCTCGCTGCCAAGTACACCGCGTGCGCGAGCATCCTCTTGGTGCTGCTGGCCGGCACGTTGGTGTACCCGGCCTACCTCTCCGTGCTCCAGCCGTTGCCGTGGGCGCCATTGCTGAGCGGCTATCTCGGCCTGCTGTTTCTCGGTTTGAGCTTCATCGCGTGCGGCCTGTTCATCTCCGCTCTGACGGAGAATCAGGTCGTCGCGGCGATCGCCACGCTCGGCATTCTGCTGTTGTGTTTCGTGCTGACCTGGAACGAAGCGGCCACCAGTCCGCCCGTGCTGCGCGTCTTGGCGCAGATGTCGATGTTCGATCACTTTGAAACCCTGGCACGCGGCGTGATTGACGCGCGCGACATTCTCTACTTCGTGTTCTTCATCAGTTTCTTCAATTTTCTGACCTTGCGAGCGCTCGAATCGCGCACCTGGCGCGGGCGATGAACGGGCCGTGGCGGCAATGGCTGCAGCTAGCCGTCGCCAGCATCGGCCTCGCCGGTTCGATGGCGATGACCGAAGCCATTCTCGCGCGCCATGTGCTCCGGGTGGACCTGACACCCGACCGCGCCTACACGCTGGCGCAACACTCGCGTCAGGTCTTGGAGAATCTCCGGCACGACGTGCGAGTGGTCGCCTTTCTGCGCGCCGACGATCCGCGCAACCACGAGATCGAGGACTTGCTGTGGCGCCTGCGCGCGGTGTCGAGTCGCGTCAGCTACAGCGTCGTCGACATCAATCGCAACCCGATGGCTGCCCGCCAGTTCGGCGTCAACGCCGACGGCGCGTTGGTGGTGGAGAGCGATGGCCGCCGCAAGGTGTTTAGCAATCCGAGCGAACCGTTGCTGATCGCGGCGATACTGCAAATCACGCGAAGCGACAAAAAACGCGTCTACTTCGTAACCGATCACGGCGAACGCAGCCCGCAAGACAGCGATCGGCAACGCGGCATGTCGACCGCGCGCGCGGCACTCGCGGGTGAGTTCTATGACGTCCAGCCGCTCAGCGTGCTGGCGGGCGGCAGTGTTCCGGCCGACGCCAGCGTGGTGATTCTCGCCGGTCCGCATGCGGACGTGCTGCCGGCGGAGCTGCAGACTCTCGCTGACTATCTTGCCCGCGGCGGGGCCCTGTTGGTGATGCTCGATCCGCAGCAGGCCCCAAATCTCGTGGCGTTCCTGCGCAGCTATCACGTGGCGGTTGGTGACGATGTCATCGTCGATCCCGAGAACCGGCTGTTTGCCGGCGACGTCCTGACCATGACGATTCCCGGACTCTCGCCGCGCCAGCCGGTCAGTGCAGCGCTCAAAGCGCCGCCGCTGTTTGCGCAGGCGCGCTCCGTCGAGTTTGTTGCCGATACCGAAGCCCGTTTCGGCGGCGTATCGTTGCTGGAGAGCAGCCCCGCTAGCTGGCGCAGCGGCGACCCCGATGTGCTGCACGCGGGGACGACGACGTACGTCGATGGGCGAGACGTGCGCGGTCCCGTCTCGGTGGCGGTGAGCGTGGTGATGCGCAGCAACGCCCGCGATGTGCCGCCCGGACGTCTGATCGTTGTGGGTGATTCTGATTTTGCGAACAACTTTTTCATCGAGTACCTTGGCAACAAAGATCTCCTGGCCAATGCCGTGAACTGGCTGGCGCATGAGGAAGAACTCGTCGGGGTGCGGCCGCAACAACAGCAGCCCGGCGTGAATCAGTTCTTCGTCAGCGCGCGCCAAGGGCGGGCGGCGTTCTGGCTCGGTACGGTGGTGCAGCCGGCCGTGTTTCTCGTCGTTGGGATGGTAGTGTTCTTGCGCCGGAGGTTCACGGGATGACGTGGTGGCGTGCGACCGCCTATCTGGGGTTGTTCATCGGCCTGACTGCGTACTACGTGGCCAGCGAGCCGGGCTCGGGGGGCAGCGCGCCGGCAACGCCGCCGCCCCACGCGTTCCTCGGGGTGACGAGCGCGAGCGTCCGTACGGTCAGCGTGCAGCGCGGCGCGGTTACCTTAGAAGCGGTACGTGACGGTGAGCGCTGGCGCGTGGAGCGGCCCGCCAATGTGCACGTGCCGTCGGACCTGGTGGCCGCGTTGGTCGAGCAGCTGGCCGAGTTGCCCGCGGTGGAAGTGGTGGACGAGCACGGGGAGAGCGCGGCGCAGTTCGGCTTGGAGCCGCCCGAGGCGCATGTGACGTTCATGCTCGCCGATGGCCGCAGCGTCGGCGTCGCGCTCGGCGCACGCAACCCGGCGCAGACCGCCGCTTACGGTCGTGTCGACGGCACGACCCGCGTCGTGTTGCTTGGATTGAACGTGCTCTACTACGAGAACCTGCTCACGCAAGCCGCGCGTCCGAGTAACGGATAGAGCGGATGGGTATGCGCCCGCATCTCCGGCTGGCAGCCATCTTGGCCGCGGGGCTCGTGTCAGTGGCGGTCCGCGCCTCGGCCGTGCCGCCGGTGTTTCTCATTCACGACGGCGATACGGTGATGTTCGTCGGCGACAGTGTCACTGAGCACGGCGCTTACCTCGATGACATCGCGATGTACTTCACCGTGCGCTGGCCCGGCTGGCGGGTCGAGTTGCTCGACCGGGGCCGGTTTGGCGAGCGCGCCGTCGATGGGTTGCAACGGCTGCAGCGCGACGTGATCGCGGTGAAGCCGCAGATGGCGGTGTTGCTCTTCGGCGTCAACGACGGACGCTATCAGGCCCTTAAGCCCGAGTTCCTGGCCGCGTTTGTGAATGCGGAGCGCCAGATGGTGGCGCGCCTCAAGGCGGCGGGAATCGCAGTCGCGCTCGCCACGCCGACGCTGATCGATCCGGATCAATTGCAGGGCTACCACGGCGATGCGGCGGAGTACATTGAAGTCCTCGGCCGCTACGCT
This sequence comes from Deltaproteobacteria bacterium, assembly GCA_016178705.1. Lineage (NCBI taxonomy): Bacteria > Pseudomonadati > Myxococcota > Myxococcia > Deltaproteobacteria bacterium. The sequence goes on from JACOST010000031.1 coordinate 18,985, forward strand.
CAAGCGGTGATGGACATCGGGCACGAACTCGCGGTGCCGGTGCTCGATGTGTACGGTGCGCTGCGCTCGGCGCAGCAGCAGGCGAAGGCCGCGCTGCCGAACTTCACGATGTTTCCCGCCGGCGTTCACCCCTCGGCCGCGGGCCATCTGGTGATCGCGGCACGCATGCTGCGCGATCTTGGCGCACCGCCGATGACGTCCGACCTGACCATCGATGCGGCCACGGTCACCGTTGCGTCGGCCGCCGGCTGCTCGGTGCGCGAGTTGCGAACGCGCGACGGCGCGCTCTCGTTTGTCCGCGCCGACGCGCTGGGGTGGTGGTACATCGATCCCGCGGCGCGCGCGATTCTTCCGTATGCGCCGGACGTGCGTGAACTGAACGCGGTATGGTTGCGCGTGCGCGAGTTGACCGCGGGGAGCTATCGAGTGCGCGTCGATGGACAACCGATCGAAGAGGAATTCAGCGCCGCTCAACTCGCTGAGGGCTTGTATGTGCCGTCGGCCGCACCGCCGTTGTGGCCGCCACACTTGGCCGAGCTGACTCAGCGCATTGCGACGCGCCAGCAGATGCTCCGCCTGCAGTGGGATCCGCTGCAGGCCACCTTGCCGGACGGTCCGGAGCGCACGGCGATCCTGGCTCAGATGACGCAACTGAACACGCGCTTGCGATCCGAGTTGGTCACGCTTACGCCGCCGCAGCCGGCGCGCTGGGAGATCATTCCCCAACGTCGGGAGCACTAGTGCCCGTGCTGTCGAACACACAACGGCGTGTCAGTGACCTCGTCGCTGCCGCACTTGTCTGCACCGTGGTCGGGGCGTGGTATTTCCAGCGCATCTTCCTGACTGCTTCGACGGCGGCAATCGACTTCGTCAACTACGATCTCTACGCCTACGCGTATCCGATGCTGGCGTATTGGTTTACCGGTTTGCGCGACGGGGAGTTCACCCTGTGGAACCCGTACCAAGCATGCGGCTTACCGCTGGCGGCGACCGAGAACGGATTTTTCTATCCGCTGAACTTCTTACACCTCATGCTCCCCACCGGCATCGCGATCGGATACACGACCGTGTTGCACTTCGCGCTCGCGGGGTTCTTCCAGCACCAGTTTTTGCGTGCGCGGCACCTCGCGTGGCCTGCGTGTTTGATTGGTGCGCTGACGTTCATGCTGATGCCATTGTTCGTCCGCACCGCTTGGTTTCCTGGCTGCTACAACACGACTGTGTGGATCGCGGGGATTCTGTGGGCGTGCGAGCGACTGGTGCAACGTCCGACGCGTGGCGCGGTGGCGGCGCTCGCGACGGCGCTCGGGGTGCAACTGTTGGCCGGCCGAAGCCAATTGGTGGTGTTTGGCTGGTATTTCTTTGCACCGTATGCAGTGGGTCGCACGTGGAGCGTGTGGCGTCATGACCGGCAAGAGGGACGGCGCGTTGCCGTTGCCCTGATGTGTGCAGTGATTTTGGGGGGCGCACTGTCCGCGATTCAAATCATTCCGGAAACCGAGCTGGCGGTGAACAGTATGCGGTCCACCGCGGGCATCAGCGCCCTCGCCGCCGAGGCGTATCCCGGCTCACCCGACATTCCAGAGCTCTGGCAGACGTTGCTTGTTCTCGACACTGAACGCTGGGATCCGGCGGTCATCTTCCCGCCCTATGGCTGGCATCTGATCGGTTGCGCAGCCGTGGCGGTGCTCTTGGTGCGGCGCCGCTGGGTTTGGTTTTTCGCGGCCGTGGCGGCGATCTTCTTCGTGTTGGCGGCGGGCTCGCACACCCCGCTGTATGACGTGTTCCGCCGGTTACCGACCGGAGACTGGTTCCGCGTGCCCGAACGGATGCTGTCGCTCACGGTATTTTCGCTAAGTGTGCTGAGCGCGGTGGGAGTCGACGCACTGGCGCGCGCGGGGGGGAGGGCACGTTGGGCAGTGGGGTTGCTGATTCTGTCGTCGGTATTGATCTATTGGCAAACCCCGGCACCGTCGGTCGGCGCGACGACCTTGGTGACCGCGTTCGCGTCGAGCAGCGTCTGCCTGCTGGTGCCGGCGGTGTGGGTGCGGGCGCCCGCGGGCGTCGTGATGGCGGTCGTGCTCGCGATGGAGCTCGTCGATATTCATCCGGCGACGCACGCGCACCCGACCGTCTCTGTAGCGGGTTATGGCCGCGCCGATGCCGCGTTGCGTAGAGGCATTGCCCGCGAACGCGCGCCGGGGATGCGAGTGTTCTACTCGTACCGACCCATTCACTATGTGCCGCTGCCGAAGGTGGGATTGTTGGACGGTTTTCCCACGGTGACCGACTATGAACCGATGACGCTGCGGCGGTTCGCCGATTTTGCGGAGCAGCTGCACGGCGGGCCGGATGATCCGTTCGGCGCGGTCGTGTTCTTCGGTGATATGCCGTTGCGGGCGACGGCGACGAGCCGCAGGCTGTTGGATCTCACGAGCGCGCAGCTGGTTGTGCAACGCGGTGACTTGGTCGAGCCCGACCCCTTGCTTGCGCTCGGCTTGGAACTCGTCGACGACTATGGTGGGCAGCGCCTCTATCGCAATCCCGGAGCATTGCCGCGGGCGTTCGTGGTATCGCAGTATGTGCTCGAAGCCGACGAGCGCGCGGGGTTGCGGCGGTTGGCGGATCCGCGATTCGATCCGCATGCCGCAGCGATGCTCGACGCGCCACCGCGCCTGGCTCCAGCGAGTGGCGCTTCCGGTACGGCGACCCTCACCGAAGATCAACCGGACGCTGTGACCGTGTTGGTCGAGACCACCGCGGATGCCCTCTTGGTGCTGACCGATGTCGCCTATGCCGGATGGGCGGCGACGGTTGATGGGAGACCGGAGCCGTTGCAGCGGGCCAACTATCTCTTTCGCGCGGTGAGTGTTCCGCGTGGGTCGCACGAGGTGCGTTTCGAGTTCCACCCGGCGTCGTTTCGTTGGGGCGCGGCACTGTCCGGCGTCTCCCTGCTGACGATCTTGGCGTTGCTATTCGCTCGTCACCGGTCGTGATCCTTCAGCTTACGAATTGGTGTGGCCGTTGGTGTCGCGCGCCAGATCGCTGCGCAGGATTGCCAGTTCCTGGGCCAGGGATTTCACTTGATTCGCGAGCTGCGACAGACGCACGGCGTAGTTGAGGCAGATTGCGAGCAGAAACAGTTCGCCGAAAAAGAAAATCGTGGAACTTGGCGTCCAGGCACCGATCGCGCGCGTAAGCCAGCGCAACGCGGCAAACCACACACTCAACAGCGTAATGCCACCGGCGACGGCGAGCCAGATCGGCGAGTATTCCTCGCGCAAGCGTCCGCGGCGAACGAGATGCAGCACGGTGGCGAAGAGGATGAGGCTGGCGATCAGTGCCAGCACCCGGGTGGCAAAGGCTTCCGGCTGCTGCATGAAGAAGCGCCGCAGCGCGTCAGGATCGAGCGGCTCGGGGGACATGATAGCTCCTTCTATGGCGCCGGGCGCGGCATCGATGCACTGCGCAGCAGTGACAGCACCATCTTGTAGATATAGTAAAGGATGGCCGAACCTTGATGCATGGAGTTGCCCCGCAAGCTGGGCGCCATCTCGACGGGCACTTCGACGATGCGGAAGCCGACCCGGTGCAAGAGCAGGAGCATGTCGGCGTCGGGATAGTCGACCGGAAAGAAGTCATTGCAATAGAAGTCGATCACGCGCGCCGACATTGCTTGATACCCCGAGGTCGGATCGGCGATGTATGGGCCGCCCAGGGTTTGCAAGAGGCGCTGGAAGACCAGACGCCCGACGTCGCGAACAGCGCCCATCGCGTAGCCGGACGGCTGAATGAAGCGGGACCCGAGTGCGAGATCGGCCGTTCCGGCTTGCAGTGGCGCGAGCAGACGCGGAATGTCGCCCGGATCGTGCTGGCCGTCTGCATCGAGTTGCACGAGCCAGTCGGCGCCGTGCCGCTGCGCGTACTTGTAGCCGGTCTGCAACGCCACGCCGTAACCGAGATTGAACGGATGGCGGACCACGCGTGCGCCGAAGGCGCGCGCCCGCGCGCTGGTGTCATCGTGTGAGCCATCGTCGATCACCACTACCGCGTCGGCCGGTACCGCGTGAACGGTGGCGGCCAAGGTCGTCTCGATGTTCGCGGCTTCGTTGTAGGCGGGAATGATGACGAAGACGGAGTGGCGCATGCAGTCACTGATCGGTTTCGAGCGCCTGGTCGATAGCATCCGGTTGGTGAGCTCAGCAAGCGCGGACACGCGCTTCAATGGCTATCGTCTGGAGGCGCGTGGAGCGACCGGTAGCGCAGCAGCACCAGCTCGTTGCTGCAGCAACCGGTGTCGGAAAACATTGGCAAGCGGCGCAGACGGCGAAGCAGCGCACTCGCTTGATCAGCGGTCGGCCAGGTGTCGAACATATCGGACGGGTGCAACGTGATGGCGATCGTATCGACATGGTAGGCATCGAGGATGGCGAGCAAGGCGGAGGTCTTGGTGCGATCAAGGAAGACTCGGTGGACATCACGCTCGCGCGTGGGATGATCGACGAGGGGGGAGCCATGTGCCGCCGGGATCGCCACCACGGAGCATCCGAGCGCATACGGCAGCAGATACGAGGTCAAAATGTCCGAGAAGACGACGGATGGGCGCGTTCCGGTCTCGGCGACCGTCCGCTCGATATTCCAGTCACCGAGCGGACCATTCGCCTTGAGATCATCGCTAATCGCCTCAGCCGCAGCCACCTCCGTGTAAATCGGTGCGGCCACGTCCCATATCAGCGCCAGCGCTCCGATACACACTGCGCCCGCCAGAATGCGGCGCACGCGATCCGAGAGCGCCACGGTGCGCAGGAGATCTAGCACCCCGACGACGCCCAGGCCTGCGAGTAGATCGTAGGGAATGACCTGCACCAGCCGACACGTCCAGTCGGTGCTGATGTAGAACAGGACTCCATAGAGCGGTGTCAGTAGGATGACCAACGTGCCGAGCGTAGCACTCAGCGCGTAGCGGTCGGCGATGCTGGCGTGGCCGACACGCCAGCGCTGAACGGCGCTGATGAGTCCGAGCGCGACCGGTATCCAGAGCAGATGAGGCAGGGCGTTGAAGATTGCGCCGGCGCGATACATCCGCAGCGTCAACGAGCCGAGCGAGAGCGACCAATCGCCGCGAATGATGCCGTACATATGCGGTGCGAGGGTACCTCGTTGCAGTGACTGGCTGGCGAGGTTCACCAGCCACGGCGCGGCCGCTACGGCGCCGATGGCGAGCGGAATTAAGATTCGCGGCGAGGGCCGCCATGGCGTGGGTGCCGACGAGAGCTCCAGCATGAGCAAGGCAAGGACGCAGAACGCGCCGACAACCAGATGCGTCGCAATACACACGCCCAGGAGAACGCCGGCCGCGCTGAGATAGCCCGACCGACCCGTCTGCCGCGCCCGCAGGTAACACAGCAGCGTGAGCGCAAAGGGCGTCAACGCTATCGCGCGCGGGTAGGGCATTGCCGGCCAGTTCGGACCGGGCGCGTTGACTAGCAAAACGATCGCCGTACCGGTCACCGCCGCGCGCGGATCACCAGTGAGCGCGCGCAACCAGGCAAAGGTGGCGGCGAGCGTGACGATTGCGAGCAGCGGTGGTGCGGCGATCAGGACCTCGTGCGGTGGACGGCCGGTGAGCGCGCACACCGACGCGAAGAGGAGATGCGAGAGCGAGTAGAACGGCGGCGTCGGTGATCCGGCATAGAACGGGTCTCCCGCAAACCAGCCGTGCTCGAGCGCCTGGCGGATCAGCGCCAAATGCACCCACGTGTCGCTCCACGGCACCAGTAGCACCGTCAGAAAGTGGCGCGTGGCCCACGCATAGCCGCCCATGACGAGCGCAAGCGCTATCCAACTCAGCCGAGCCTCAGTGGAAGTGGGGGACATTGTTTTCATGCTAGGCGCTGCACTGGCGTCGCCGTCTCAGTGTCGACCGATCAGTCGCGGGAGGGCGCTTCGGGCAGGTAGCGCAGCAAGACGAATTGCTCGCAGCAGCCAGTATCCTGAAACGCCGGACTACGGCGTAAGCGTAAGATCAACTCGTCAGGATCGCCGGCCTGTGGCCAGGGCTGATTGCGTGCGATCGCCACGGCATCAATGTGGTACTCGTCAAGGATGCGGCGCAACTCCGCGATCGGGGTGCGCCCTCGGAACACTCGTCGCGCCGCCTGCTCGCGCGTGTTGTGGTCTTCATAGGCGGAGCCGTGGCCTGCCGGCATGGTGAGAACGGAACAACCCAAGTAGTATGGCAAAGCATACGAGGTCCACGGATCGGACAACACCATCTGCGGGACCGGGCCGAGCTGGGCGATTTTGTCGGCGAGATTCCAGTCGCCCAGCGGGCCCTGAGTGAAATACACCCAGCTCTCACCTCCCAGTCGCGAGCGCACGCTGTCGGCCGCCGACCAGGCGACAAAAGCCGTCAGCAGCACTGCGACCGTCATCGCCGCGATGCGCATCGGACGCGCCGGCATAGACGCAAGAAGAGCGTCGAAGCTGCCGACAATGCCGGTGCCGACGAGCAGCGACAGCGGAATCACTTGAACCACGCGTTCCGCCCACACGCCAGCAACTCCGACCAGCAGCCCGTAGAGTGGCGTGAACAGCAGCACGCAAGCGCTGCCGGTCGTGACCATGATGTAGCGGTCGGCGGTGGTGGCACGGCGTGCACGCAACCGCCACAACGTGAGGCCAAGACCGAGAGCAACCGGAAGCCATAGCCGCCCGGGGAGCGCGCTGAGAATAGCGGTCGGCTGATGGAAGCGGAGTGATAGCGGCCCCACGGGTAACGTCCATACGTCGGAGATTGTCGTGAACACCTTGGCAGTCGTCGCCGCCCGATGCAGCCAGCCGATGCCGGCGTTGACGATCCAGGGCGCGGCGAGGACTAGCCCGAGTCCGGCGGCAATCCCGAGTTCGCGCGATGGACGTCGTCGGGGCCAGTTCAAACTGACTTCCAACGCGGCGAGGCTGAGCAAGCCGAAGGCGCCGACGAACAGATGCGTGGTAAGACTGACCCCGAGGGCGACGCCGGCTGCGACCAGCCACGGCCACTCCCGGGTCCGTCGCCCGCGCAAGTAGCAATACAGCGCGGCCGCGAGCGGCGCGACCGCCAACGTCCGCGGCAGCGGCATCACCCACCAGATGGGATCGGGCACCGCAACCACGAGTTCGGTTGCCGCACCAATGACCGCGATGCGCTCGTCGCCGGTGAGGGCGCGTAGCCACACAAACATCGCGACCATGGTTGTCACGACGACGAGCGGAGGCAGCGTGAGCCACATCATATGCGGCGGTTGGCCCGTCAGCTCGCAGATGGCGGCGAGCACGAGGTGCGCGAGCGAGTAGTAAGGCGGCGTGCGCGGGCCGCCGTAGAAGGCGTCGCCGGGAAACCAGCCAAGACTGATCGTGTAGCGGATGTAGGTGAGATGGACCCAGGTGTCGGCCCACGGATTGAGGAGGAGGTAGCGGTTGCTGTAGGTCGCGCATGCGTAGGCGGCCATCAGTGCGAGCAGCGCCGTCCGCCACGCTGCCCGCGACCAAACTGGCCCGCTTGTCTCAGTGTCGACCACGAACGCCTAGCACCTCGCCGCGCTTCAGTAGCACAGCCACGCGACCGATGAACACACGCGGTGAACCGTGTTGCTAATCTGGTCGGAACTAGGTTGCCGGCTAGCTAGGACTCACCCTGCGGCAGATAGCGCAGCAGGACAAATTGATCACAGCAGCCGGTGTCTAGAAATGCCGGATGGCGGCGCAGACGCACGAGTAGGTCGTCAGCGTCGCCCGCCTGCGGCCACGGCTGATTGCGTGCGATGGCCAGCGCGTCGATCTGGTATTCGTCGAGCGTGCGGCGCACCTCCGCGATCGGAGTGCGAGGCCGGAACACACGGCCCGCCGCCTGCTCGCGCGTGAGGTGGTCTTCGTAGGCGGAGCCGTGCATCGCCGGCATGACGAGAACAGAGCAGCCCACGTAGTACGGCAAGAGATACGAGGTCCACGGATCGGACAGCACGACCCGTGGCACCGGACCAGTCTGGGCAATCTTGTCGACCAGGTTCCAGTCACCCAACGGGCCCTGCGTGAAATACCCCCAACCTGTGCCGCCCACCCCCGCGCGTATGTTGCCGGTGACGGACCACACGACGAAGGCCACCAATAGCACCCCCACGGTCGTTGCTACGATTCGCAGGCGACCAAGCCGCGTGGATGAGCGCAAGCGATCGAACCCGCCCACGATCCCGATGCCAGCGAGAAGCGAGAGCGGGACCACCTGGACGACGCGCGCGGTCCACACTCCCGCGATCGCGAGCAACAGTCCGTAGAATGGCGTGAACAATATGATGAGCGCGCCCGCGGTCGCGATCAGAACATATCGGTCGACGACGCGGGCTCGTCCTTCATGGCACCGCCACAACGTCAGGCCGACACCGAGCGCCACCGGAAGCCAGACCGCGCTGGGCAACACATTGAGGACTGCGAGCGGATGATGCAGGCGCAGAGACATCGGCCCAAGCGGCAAGGTCAAGACTTCGGGCGTTATGGTGAACACCTTGGCCGAGGTTGGGGCCCGGTGCAGCCAACCGATCGCGACATTGGCGATCCAGGGCGTGGCGAGGGTCAGGCCAAGTGTGGCGACGATTGCGAGTTCACGTGATGGTCTTCGGCGCGGCCAGTTCAAACTCAGGTCGAGCGCGCCGAGGCTGAGCAGCCCGGCGCCGCCGACGAATAGATGCGTCGCCAGACTCACGCCAAGCGCGATCCCGGCGGCGATGAGCCACGGCCACTCCCGAGCGCGACATCCGCGCAGATAGCAATACAGCCCGAGTGCCAACGGCGCGACCGCCAACGTGCGTGGCAGCGGCATCGCCGTCCAGGTTTGATCGGGCACCGAAACCAGCATCTCGGTGGCCGCGCCAATGACCGCGATGCGATCGTCGCCGGTGAGCGCGCGCAGCCACACGAAGATCGCCGCCATGGTCGTCACCGCGATCACCGGCGGTAAGGCGAGCCACACCACGTGCGGCGGCTGGCCGGTGAGCGCGCAGACACCGGCGAGCACGATGTCGGCGAGGCAGTAGTAGGGCGGTGTGTGCGGGCCGCCGTAGAAGGCATCACCCGGAAACCAGCCGTGCGCGATCGTGGCGCGGATGTAGGTGAGATGCACCCAGTTGTCGCCCCATGGATTGAGGAGGATGTAGCGGCGCTGGTAGCTGGCCCAGGCAAAGGCCACCATCAGGGCGAGAGGCACCGTCAGCCATGTTGCGCGCAGCCAAAGCGGCTCTCTCGTCTTGGTGTCGACCACGAACGCGCCGTCCCTCGCCGGACTTCAGTAGCACAATGCCGCGTCGTGCAAACACCGGAGGGGGTGAGAACGTTGACAAGCCGCGCCGCCTCGCGGAGAGTGCGGCCCCGTGGACCTCGAGCAGCAGCCCTCCCGTGCGTTCGCACCGCCAGCGCGGCGGTCGTTCTGGACGCTGGTTCGCGAGTTCGTCAGGTGGTTCTCCATCCGGCAACTGGTGGTGATCGAGTTGGAAGACTGGCTCGGCAGCCTGTCTCGCATCGTTCCCGGCGCGCTCGGGGTGCTGGTCCGCTACGTCGTCTACAAGGTGCTCTGTGCCAAGGTGGAGGGCTTTTGCGTCATTTACACCGGCGCGTGGCTGACGCACACGTACGGCGTTCGGCTGGGGCGCAACTTCCACATGGACGCCAATGCGTATCTCAATGGACGCGGTGGCGTGACGATCGGAGAGAATGTGATTCTAGGCGTGGGCGCGCTCGTCTTCAGTGCCGAGCGAAACTGGGACGATCCGAATGTGCCGATGATCTTCCAGGGGCAGCGGGCCGGACCGGTCACGATTGGTGACGACGTGTGGCTCGGAGCCCATTCGGTGGTCACACCGGGCGTACGGATCGCGACCGGCACGGTGGTTGGGGCGAATGCCGTGGTCACGCACGACACCGAACCGTACTCGATCGTCGCCGGCGTTCCAGCGCGCAAGATCGGCGAGCGAGCGCGACCGACCGCGTGATGGCGGCGGGTCGTGCACTCATTTTTCAAGAATCAACAATTGCGAGATCGCGATCAGCGGAACGCGAAAGGGCGCGCGCGCCAACCAGCGCGCCACGGGTAGCGGTGTGATGTTCGGGAAGAGCAGGCCGCAGCGGATGTGCTGCGTGATGCGCCCGCCCGTCGGCTCGACGAGTCGGCGCAGGTAGCGCGGCGAGAAGCGCAGGCAGCGACGTTCGTTCTTGCGGGTAAGCCCAAGCCAGATGTGGCCGGGATTGACGCGGTTGGGCTCGAAGATGATCACGCGCCGCCGCGCCACCCGCAGCATCTCGCGTATCGCGGTGGTCGGCTCGTCGAGGTGATGGAGCAGCTCCCAACAGGAGACGGCGTCAAACTGACTATCGCTGAACGGCAGCGCATACGCGGAACAGACCAACCGATCACGCACCGGGTTACTGACGAGCATCCCCGGGGCGTAGTCGCAGGCGGCGACGCGAATCGCTGCGGGATAGTAGGAACTCGAAAAGCCGCTGCCGGCCCCGACATCGAGCAGCGACCGCACGTCGCCGAGCAGTCCGCGAGCGCTCAAGTAGGCCGTACGCTGGCGGGCGAACAACTCGACCACCGGATGCGTGGGCGGGCGGTAGATCCCGCCGGCATCCCAAAAGTCGTGCTCGTCGGTCATGTTGGCGCCTTCACCGCTTCCACCGTGATGATGTCGAACAAGTTCACGTACAGCGTGAGCCGATTGAGCCACGGATGCCGCAACAGCGAATCCACTCGTCGCGTACTGACGCCGAGCGACTTTGCCAGACGCTCGAGCAGATAGGCCACGCTGTAGTACGCCCCGCCATGAGTGACGTTGCGGCGCTGCAAGCCGGCCCCGGCGAGCAACGGATCGAGGGTGGCGAGCGAGAAAAACGTCCGATGCTCCGGCAGCGTATACAGGTGCCAGTGGCGGCCGCTCAGGCGCGCACACCAACTGGCGATGTCGCCGGTGCTGAGTGTCAACACCCCGCCGGCGCGCAGCACCCGACTCACCTCCTGCAGCGCCGCGCGCGGCGCCGCGAGGTGCTCGACCGTGTCCCACATCGTGACGACATCGAAGCTGGCATCGGCGAAGGGCAGGGCGGTCGCATCATTCACCGTCACGTCGAGCCCGCGCGCTCGCGCCGTGGCGCAGCCGGCGGCGGATACATCGCTGCCGCAGACGCGGAACCGGCTACGCGCGGCGTCGGCGAACACACCCGGACCGCAGCCGAGGTCGAGCAATCGCCCGCCGCGGGGTAGTCGACGCAGTCGGCCCTCGGCGGTGACGCGCAAGGCGCGTTCGAGGCCCGCATAGTTGGTGTAGCCGGCGGCGTTGTGGCCGGCGAAATAGTCCGCACCGTAAAATGTTTGTGCCTGACGCGTCGGCCAATCGCCGGCCGCAAAGGCGAGGCCGCAGGCGGCGCAACGACAGACGACGTGCCCCGACTTGCGGAACCACGCACGCGAGTCGCGGCCGCCGCACAACGGACACGCAGCGTCAGTCACGGGCAACATCGCCGGTGTCGGACCGGCGCCACAGCAGGAGCCGCAAGCGCACAATGTCGATGACCGCGCGCGGGATGCGGCGCAGAATGCCCCAGGGCGGGCGCCGGGTTTCGCTGACCTCCACCGGTAACTCGACGATCCGGAGTCCGGCGCGCTGGCCGCGAATGATCAACTCGGTGTCGAAGAGATGGTGATCGAAGCACACCGCTTGCAACAGTTGGTCGAGCGTGGCCGTGTGCCGCCAGACCTTGATGCCGTGGGTATCGCTGACCCGCAGCCCGAACACCAGGCGGAGGACGAAACTGAAGACCCGTGACACCAGCCGTCGCACCAGGCTGCGGCGATCCGAAGACAGCCGCAGGTTCTTCGAGCCGATGACGATGTCGAAACGGTGCTGCACCAGCGCGTAGCCGTCGAGCAGAAACGGTACGTCCCAATAGTCGAGATCGAAATTCACGATCACGCGTCCGCGGGCCGCCGCCATCCCGGCCCGCAGCGCGTGGCCATAGTTTGGCTCCGGTTGTTCGATGACGCGGACCGCGGACGCCTCGCGAGCCAATTGCCGGCCGACCGCCGCCGTGCCATCGGTGCTTCCGTTCTCCACCAGGATCAATTCCGTGGAGTAGCCCAAGGGTTGCAACTGCGCCAGTAAGTCGGTGACCGCGCGGCGCAGCAATGGCGCTTCATTGTGAATCGGGATCACCACCGATAGCTCGAAGTCGTGCATGGGGACGATCTCTCCTAACAAACCGAAGAACGGACTGTCTATCGTCTGTTGCACCGACGCGGTCGGGTCGGCACGCACAACCGTGGGCAACGGGTTTTTTCTTGACATTGCTTTCGCGTTCCGGGTAAGAGTCGGTCCGCTCGACGACTTGGTGGCGCGAATGCGCAACGGCGAGAGTCGCACTCAACTGGACGCAACAGTCAGAGCTAAAGGAGAGAGGGCATGAAGACTCGGCATCAGATGCTAGGCGTGCTCATCGCAGCAGCGGGAATGATGATCCTGTCGGCTTGCGGGAGTGACAACGACAACGAGGGAACCTCCGTAGTTCCACCGACGGACACGCCCGTACCGACGTTCACCACCAAGCCGACTCCGACGCGGACGAACACGACTGCGATTGTGCAGCACACGCCGACTCCGACGAACACCCTAGTGCCGACGGCGACGAACACGACGGGCGGACCATCGAATACCCCGGTCAACACGCCGACGGTCACGAATACCCCAACACCAACGGCGAGCAATACGCCGGTGACGCCGCATGAAGGTACGCCTACTTGCGGCGACGGTGTAACTGACGCGCCCGAAGAGTGTGACGACGGCGGCACGTGCACCGCCGGCGAAAACGTCGGCGCGGCATGTACGACTGTCGACGTGACAACTACCTGCGGTGCGGGCGGAGTGTGCGAACCGACCGGCGGCGACGGCTGCGCGGCCAACTGCACCATTGAAGGCGCGCCGGTTACGGTCACGTTCGATCCGGCCAAGACGCGCGCGACCCTGCAGACGACCGCATTTGCCCTTCCCCTATCGTTGAAGGGGAGCCAGGCGAGCGTTGCCGGCAAGCCGGATGCGGACGGCATTATCCCCGTTACGGTGAAAGCCGCCGATGTGAAGTTCGATCCGGTCAAGGTGACCGGGCTGGTCTGCGCCTGCGTGCGCGGTAAGCCAGTGCCCGCGTTTGGCGCCGGCAACTCCGGCAAGGGCGTCATCGGGTGCGGCTCCCAGGGTCTCACCAACGTCGACATCCTCTACGTGCTCGACCACGGGGTTGGGTTGGTTGGTACGGACGGATTCACTGAGCAAGACTGCGCCGACATCGGTGGCAGGGTGGAGGATGGTAGCGCGGCGCATCCACATGAAGGGCTGTGCAATGCCCCACCGGTGATCACGTATGACGGGAGCGGTCCGGCAGGGTCTGCGTTGATCACTACCAACACCGCAATCGGTACGATCAGCGACATGGGCACCTGCGCTAACGAGACGAAGACCAAGGTTTGTTCCGGTGGAACGAATCCGGGTACCGCTTGCACCACCAACGCCGGGGCTTGTGCCGGCGGCACGTGTATTCCCGCCAAGGGTCCCAACGGCATACCGTGCGACAGCGACGATCCGGTCGAAACCCAGGGCACCGCGCAGACGTTGACCACGACTACCGGCAGCGCAACCGGTAACGTCCTGCACGCCGGTGGCCTCACCACCGATGGTGCCATCTCGGATGACGCGATCGACGCGGATCATCTATGTGGCAACGATGAACCGGATCACTGTGTGGTCACCAAGATTGGGAATCCGTACAACTGCGCTGCGCTGGCTACTGGCGTCACCACCGGCGCGGCCAACGTCAGCGCGTTCGCAGCGTTGGATGCGGCTATGATCGGCGATGACGTCGTGAGCAGCATCTTCACGGCGAAGTAGGACGAGCGCCCGCGACGGCGGGTCCAGCGCGAAATCCGCAAGGGCGATGTCGGGTACGGCATCGCCCTTGCCACATCCGGTCCATCGTAGGAGTGCAAACGAGTTATGGCGTGGAAGCGATGTTTGGTGGCTGCCGCGACGATCGCGATAGCGACGGCCGCGCCCGCGCTGGCCTACAAGGGCGAGCGGCGCGGCTTCGACCGGTTAACCTTCGATCAATCGATCGCACAGGTGCAGAAGGTCTACCCCCACATGCGCAAGCTCACCACCGAGGAACTCGGCGCCGCGGTGGCACTGAGTCCGTTCATCCAACGCTATCATCAGACCGAGGTGAAGCTCCGCGGTCTGTCCTACCCGGTAGCCTTGGAGCTGCGCTTTTGGAAAGAAAAATTGTGGGTCATCATCGTCTACATCGGCGGCAATAGCGCGGACCAGGTTCAGCGCTGGCTCGAGCAGCGCTATGGAAAACCCACTACGACCGCCCCGGATCCCGTCTGGGTTGGCAAGCAAACTCAGATCGTCGCAACCCTGAAGGAGAGTTGGATCGGGATCAACGACAACGTGCTGAGTACCGAGGCGCAGACCGTGTTTATGGAAGGGATGCGCAAAGCGATGGAACGTCAGCACCCCGCACCCCCGGCGCCACCGGCCGCAAAGTGAAGGGTCATAGATAAAACGGCTCATCGCCGCAGTTTCTTGTTGACTATGCTCGATCACAAATGGTAGCCACGAGTCCTTCGCTATGCTGACATGGTCGGGTGCATGATGACGCTTGGGGAGGCCACGCCATGATGTGGCGGTACACAGCGCGGGGCTCGGCTTGGGCCACCGTCCTTCTGATGTTGGTGGCAGTGGTGGCGGGGTGCGGCGGCAACGCCGATGTGTCGGTAACATTCCCACCTCCCACAGCGCCCCCAGTAGGCAGCGCGGCATTCGGCCAAGTCCGTCTGCCGCACGGGCAAGTCGCCAGCGCGCAGCCTTCGCTGTTGCGCCGCTTCGCCGCTTTGGCGCTGCCGCAAGCCGAGGCCATTAGCGGCAATGTGGTCCCGGTCGGCAGCGGCGTCGTGGTTCAACTGGTGAGCGTCGCACCGCAGGACATCGTGGGTGGCGTCATCGTCTCGAGCACTGTCCTCAAAGAGACATTGACCGATGGGAGCGGGAACTACGCCCTCGTGGTCCCGGATGGTTTGAGCGAGGAAGATTGCGCCGGCGGGCGTTTGATGGTGCAGATCGGCAACGCCCAAGACGGCACGCTGACGCGGGCCTTCGTCTTCAGTCTCACGATACCGGTCGACATCTACTACAACAGCGAAGCGGTCGTGCGACTGATTCTCGGCAAGGTCGCCGCCGGTACGCCGCTGTGCAACTACAGCGCGAACGACGTGCAGGACTTGCTCGTGGCGGTCGAGGAAGCTCCCGGCACCGCCGCGGGCTCGACGGTCGCTGCCATTAATGGGAGCGCGTTTGCGATTGCCGCGAGTAGTTCCCCCATACAGTTGCTGCTGAACGAAGCCGGGGCCAACCCGACGCCGACAACGACGCGCCGGCCGACCTCGACTCCGACGCAGGCCATCTCGCCGACACCGTCTCCAACCACCGTGCCCCCAACCTTTACGCGCACAAACACCGTCGGCCCCACGTTCACGCCGACGTTTACCAAGACACCCACGACGACCAATACCCCAACCATCACGCCGACGCCGACCGGTCCCTCGCCGACGCCGACGAACACCCCTACGTCAACCAACACCAACACGCCGAGCAATACGCCGACGATTACACCGACGCCGACACCGACCACACCGCCGCCAACCAACACCCCGACGGTGACCTTGACGCTGATTCCGACCTCGACCATCACGAACACACCGACGGTCAGCTTCACGCCGACCAACACCCCGACGATCACCGACACGCCGACGCTGACGCCGACGCGCACGTCGACGCACACGAATACGCCGACGGTGACGTTGACGCCGAATGCGGTGCAAGTCGATCTCGGCTCGGTCAACGGTGGGGCGGGGATGACGGTGGCGCTGCCCGCGACGCTCACCACCAACGGCTCGTCGGTCTCCGCGTTGTCGAACGACATCGAGTTCGACCCCGCGCTGGTGGATGTCCCGCTGGTCTCCGGCAAGCCGGACTGCTCGATCGATGGCCGGCTGGCGGGCAGCAAGCAATTGATCCTCGGCTTCCCGTCGGGAGCGCCCGTGGGCAAGAAGATCCTCCGCGTCGGCGTGATCGGTGACAACAACACCGTGATCGCCGCCGGTGCGCTGTACTCCTGTCACTTTGCGATCAACGCCGACACGCCCGCCGGTATGCTGACGCTGAACAACACCCCCGGCGCTTCCAGCCCGAGCGGCGACAGCGTCACCGCGCTTGGCAGCGCTGGCCACATTCAGGTGAGCGCCGCGCCGCCCGCGTTCGGGCTCGGCAGCGTCAATGGCACCGCCGGCAATCCCGTGAGCATTGCGGGATCGCTGCAGCGCCGCGGCCAGGCATTGGCGGCGTTGGCGATGGATATCCAGTTCGACCCGAACAAGCTGTCGGTGATGCTCGACGGACAGAGCAATCCCGACTGCACGGTCGACGCCGCGAACAAGTCGGTGTTCGCCAAGCTCCTCGATAGCGACAGTATGAAGTTGCTGCGCGTCGGCGTCGTGTCGCCCGACAACAACACGCAGATCGTCGACGGCGCCGCGTTCCACTGCACCTTCGTGGTCGCCGAGGGCACCAGCGGGCAGACCATCGTGTTGGGCAACACGCCGGACGCCGCCAGTCCCGACGGCATGCAGGTCGGCGTCGGCGGCGGCAATGGCATGATCATGGTGCAGTAGGCTTTGCAGACAACGGATGAGATGAGGACATGACTATGACGCGTTTCGACAAGCCGCGCTTCCGGGCCGTCTTCGGGGCCGCCCTCCTCTTGGTTGCCGCTGGTTTCGCCGGCGACGCCGCGCGCGCCGTGTGCGTCGGCGATTGCAACGACGATGGCAAGGTCATCATCTCTGAAGTCCAACGCTGTGTGAACATCAAGAACAACCCGGCCACCATCGACACCTGTCGCAACGCCGACCAGAACAACGACGGCACCGTCACGCAAAGCGAAGTCGACAACTGTATCTCTTCATTCCTCGATGCCGCCAGTTGCGCGCAGGTCGACGCCACACCGACACCGCAGAGTACCTTGACACCGACCCAGACTCCCAGCATCACCGTGACCAATACGATTACACCGACGCTGACGCCGACCAATACGGCGACCGGTGTTCAGTTCACGATCCCACCGACCCACACCCCGACCAACACGTTCACCCCGACCAACACGCCCTCTCTCACTCCAGTTCCAACCAGTACGCCGACCATCACGGCGACTGCGACCGCTTCGCTGACACCCAGTCTGACGCCGACCGTTGGTGAGCAGCTCTGCGGCGACGGCATCATCCAATCGCCCGAAGAGTGCGACGACGGTGGCAGCTGCGTGGGCGGAGACAACAACGGCCAGAAGTGTCCGGCCGGCCAGGCCAGTGTGCCCGGCGGTGTGAATTGCGGCGCCGCCGGCATCTGCGAGGCGTTCGGTGGCGATGGCTGCGCCAACAACTGCACCACCGAATCGGTGCGCCGCTTCACCTTCTCCGGCGAGGCGTGCAGCGGTGGCCCGCAGCCCGGGCAGTTTTGCACCAACTACGGCGAGACTGGAACCGTGGCCACGCAGGCGACGGCGCAGTGCGGCTTGAACGGCACCTGTGCCGGAGTTGGTGAGTGCCTAGCGCCGGTCGAACGACTGGGCCAAAGTTGTCCGGTCACCACCAATAGCCTGGTGTGTCTGAGTGGTGCGGCGAAGGGCCGTCAGTGCAGCGGCGCATCGTTCAGCTCCGGGAAGAATGACTGCCGAGTCTGTCCCTCCGGAGCGGATGCCGGTAAACCGTGTGACAGTCCTCCGGGAACGAACGGATGTGCGGGCGGTGTCGCGTGTCCGACATTGGTGTGCGCCACTGGCGCCAAGGTGGGCAATGCGTGTACGGAAGCGACCAAGGTTGCGAATTGTGGAGCCGGCGTCACGTGTAGCACGATCTTGGTGTGCAACGGTCCCGATCTGGCGAAGATCGGCAACGCTTGCCACGTTGACGCGGATTGCGGTACCTCCGCGCCGGTTGGCTCGTGCGGATCGATCTGCGCGAATCCCTGCGGACCGAGTTCCAAGGCGCCCTCGTGTTTGAGCAAGTCGCGAGCGCGTCTCGAATCGGCGTCGATTAGCATCAGCATCGGTCCGATCGGGGGCTATCAGGACTTTGCGACTGGCAAGCCCAGTCCCGATGGCCGCATTCCGGTCGCGGTCAACAAGAACAACGTCCACTTTGAACCGATCAGAGTGGTTGGCCTTGCCTGTGCGTGCGTGCGCGGGGGTGTGGATGCGACCATCCACGGGCCGGGTAACTCCGCTTCCGGTTACATCGGGTGCGGCACCAGCGGCCTGCAAGACATCGACGTGTTCCTTGCCATCGATCACAACACCACGCCGGTGCACAAGTGCCTCAACGGGCCAAAAGCGAATAGCGCATGTACGACCGATGACGATTGCAGTCTAGTCGGCACCTGCCCCGATCACCTGCACTGTGTGGGCGGACCCAATCCGGGCGGCGCCTGTACGGACGACCCGGATTGCCAGACATTCGCTATCTGCAACACACAGGGGCCGGGGGTGTGCGGCGCGGGCAGCACTCCGGCGGAGAAGATAGGTGCGTTGTGTAAAGCCAATACGGATTGCGGCGCTGGCGTGTGTGAGGGGCTCTTCACCGGCGGCGGCCTGTGCGTCGGCGGTAGCAACAATCGCAAACGCTGCAACAGCGCCGATCCCCTCGTGTGCCCGGGTGGCGTGTGCGTGAGTCCTGACGATCCGACCTGCAGCGCCGCCGAGCCGCTGCCCGAGCGGGCGCGCCGCATTGCGTGTGTCGAAAGCAAGGAGATCTGCACGGCCGGCACTGCGGAGCCCGGTTCGCCGTGCACTGAGGATGCGGATTGCGGTGTTGGCGGGGCCTGTGGCAACGCCTGCAATGCTACCAGCCCTCACCTCAACGTCTGCAACAGCCCGGTTCACTTCATCCGCAGTGGCGGCATGGCGGAGAAAGGCTCCGGGTTCCTACTCAACACCAGCGCCATCGGGGTCATCGTCGACGGCGGTAGCTGCAGCACCGATATGACGGCGAACGGTAAGACCCTCAAGGGGCCGGATGGCATTCCGTGTACCGCCGACGATCCGCCGGGGTCGTTCGGGACCGCGCAGACGCTGCCAACGACAACCGGAACGGCCGGCTCAGTGCTCGTCGACGGCAGTGCGTATACCGGGGGCGTATTCATCAACGGTCAGTGTACCGGGACGGGCGTGGGCAAGTGCAATGCCTCGATAACCGGAAGCAAGTTCGACTGTGCGGCGCTGATGAGCAATCCCACCGGCGGAACCACGGGCTCCCGCATCGCCACCTCGTTCCCGCAAATCGAGGCCGCCACCACCGGCGATAATACGGTGATCACCGTGTTCACCGCCCGCTGATCGGTTTGGCGGCGGGAGATTGCAAAAGGAGGCGGTCGCCGAGGGTCTTTTCTTCGGGCTACGCAATTCTTGCTTGACAAAGCTTTTCACCGCAGCGGATAATTGGACCGACTATCGGAGTGTGCTTGGAAGCTCCTTCGGGGCGAGGCGAATCAATCGTAGCGATCAATGTAGCGATCAACTTGGGCGAATGAATGCGTAACGTCATCGGCAATCAACACGAGTGTGGCCGTGACCCGCCGGGGTGAGCGGCTGGCTTGTTCGGGGGAGAAGCGGTCCGTTGGACCTAACCATTTTGAGGGAGGAGAGCGTATGAAGAAATTGATATTTGGAACGGCGCTGGCCATGCTGTGGGCACTGACGAGTGCCGGCTCGGCGTCTGCGCAAGTCACCGGGACCGAGAAAGACTGCGAGGCGAAGATCCTGGATAGAGCGGATAAGTACTCCATCGCGCTTCGCGCGCAGATCGAGGCCTCGGTCAAAGGCAACATAGTTGGCAAGAGCGTCAAAGCCGATGGCGGCAAGATCTGCTTCGGCGGATCGACCCCGGGTGTGAAAGGTTGCCAAGGTAACAACGGCGGTTGCGCGGACGGCGCGCGCAAGTTGCTAAGTTGCGACAGCAACGCCGACTGTCCGGGCGTCTGCAAGAACGCCCCAACCTTGACGTGTACCAGCTACAATGATGCGGCGGAACTCGTCGCGTGTGGTGCAAACAAGGTCTGCGCGGGCTTCGGCAAGGGTTGCCTCACGACCAAGGGCTGCTCGGGCGGATTGTGCGAGGTCAATCAGAACGACGGTATTGCGAAGGCCATCGCCAAAGCCTCCAAGGATCTTCGGAACAACATCGTGGCCAAGTGCACGGGCGTGAACTTCCACAACCTCGGCCTTCCCAACGCAGAGTGCAAGGCTAAATGCAGCGACGGAGTCCCTTGCGTTGTCGATGCTGACTGTTCGCTGGGAACCTGCGACACCGCGATCGACGACATCACCGATTGCATTCAGCACGGCCAGACCGGCGACCTGCGGACGGCGGTGAGTGGCGATGCACTCACCCGGACGCTGACGCGCGTTGCACCCAACATCAAACCCCGGGGTGCCGGGCCGCTAAACAAGAATCCGCGCAAGCGCTCGACCGTCGCGCTGCCCAACCTGATCCAGATCGGTACGGTGACGACTTCAGACGGGGCCGGCTCGGCGGGCTCTTCGTCACCCACCAGCCTGGCCCGTTGTGCCGGCGCTGGTGCGAAGAACGGTATTCCTTGCATCGAGGACGCGGACTGCGCCGGTCCGACCGGGGGTATCAAGGTGATTACGGCATCACCGCCGAATAACACCGCCCAGTGCGTCTCTGACTGTTGCGATTGCTCGGCTGTCGCAGGCTCGTGTACGACTCCGGGCACAGTCTCCGCCGTTGGTCAGGGCTTTTGCACCGGTGTGGCCGGTGAGACGGTGTGCGAAACCCGCGGTAACATCGTCCCGCCGGGTAACCTGCTGGGGTCACCGACCGAAAATCAGGCTGGCATCATCCAAACGTGTCTAGTGACTAAACTCGGCCGTATCGCACAGGCCACGGCCGGCATTGTCGAGACCGACAAGGGGCATTGCAACGTCACCGTTGCGACATCCTGCGATGTCGACACCGACTGTCCGGGGGGGGAGATTTGCCGCGGTGGTTTGAGTTCGTTCGGTGCGATCAACCTCAACACCGGCGTGTCATCGACAAAGGCGCCAATCGCCACCGATGTCTACCTCACGGGCAGCTCCGCTGCTAGCATCTGTCCGGAATGCAGCAGCCTCTTCTGTAACGACGTGCCGGGTGGTCCGGTCGGTTGTACCGCATCGGATGGCAACAACGATGAGGCGTGCTTGCCCTACGACGACGGCGGCCCACACTGGCAGAACATCGCCACCATCCCGAACCCGTTCGATCTGAAGAGTGGGACGACCAGCATCACCGCCGTGGGCGGTAAGTTCTGCGGCGCCTGCACGGCAACCGTCGGAGGCAAGCACATCTACGGCTGCAGCATGGAAGCTCCAGATGAGTGCACCGCCGCCGGTTTGGGAACCTGCGTCGATCATTTCCCGAGCGTGGGCACGCCCGACTTCACTACCGTTGCCGGCTTCCGCAATGACCCGCTCTATGACGACAACCTCACACTGGCGGGACAGCAGGCGACGTCCACCGGTATCCCCAATCTGTATGCGGGGGTCGCAGCGGGCTTGTTCTGCACCGGGTCGAGCGGCAATCCGCTAGTCGACCCAGCGGCTGGCCTCCCGGGTCCGGTCCGGGTGGTTGCACCCTACATCGTGAACTGGACGTTCTCTACGAAGTAAATCACACGTCCAGCGCGTTGGGCTCGCCAACGCGAAGCAATCGGAACGGGGCTCTCGTCGGAGAGCCCCGTTTCTTTTTGCGGAAGCACCTGCGGAAGTAAGTGTCGCCGTTTGAACCGAGCCGTGAGCACGGCGGCCGTCGTCATTGCGGGGACGTCGCCTCCTGGCGGTGCGCCCAGGCGAAGCGAAGGGTCGACGACCTTCTTCAGCGCAGTCGCGCTGGTAGGGTGGGCACTGCCCACCAGGCGTCGCCTCGATGCGTCGGCAAGCTGAACAGGGACAGGACGGTGGGCGATGCCCACCCTACGTTCACTGCGGCGTGATTGCGGCGGCGCTCGGTTCCGCTGAACGGACTTTGATGATGAGCGCGCTTCGCTGCTCTACTCGGGCAAGCGATACATGCTGAACGCGCCGCCGAAGCCGAGGACAAGCGGAGCCCCGTAGGCTGCGGTCACGCTCCCGGCAGTGAAGCGGCCGCTGAGAAACCCTGGCTCCACCTTCTCGGTGTAATAGGTCGCGCCGCCGATGGTGTTCTTCTTGGATCGCACGAGGATGTCGAAAAGGAAGAGCGAGTTCGCGCCCGCCAGCGCCTGTTGGTGGCCGGGTGGATAGTGGTCGCGGGCGATGAGATGGAAGGCGAACGCTGCGTCCTTCGAAGGTCCTGGGGCTTTGCCCGCCGCGATGGAGAAGGCGCGCAGTTGCGCGTCGCTCGGATGCCAGGGCTCGCCCACAATGGCGATCGGTTTGATCTCGTCAGGTAGTGGCACGTTGAGCTTGGCGGCTTGTGGCTCCGCATCGGTGCCCGTGATTCGATAGACGCCCCATTGATTGTTGATGCGTGAGGAGGGGGTGCCGTCGATTTCGAGGTGGCTGATCAACAGCCACGTACCGCGCAAATCGGGAACCGCCCCGATGGTCTGCGTGGTGCCCGCGACGTGTGAGTCGTCCGCGGCGGCGCTCACCGGCGGCGGTGCAGAGGGTTTGCTTGCCTTGCATCCCGCGAGCGGCACGGTTGAAAGCGCGCCAGCGACGAGGGCGGCGACGTGCAGAGATACGGTCTTCTTCATACGCATGACACTCCTGGCTATGGCATTGAGGCCGGCTCGGGCGGCGGCCGATCAAATTGGTCGCACGAGTAGCATGCAGGGCGGATGCGCTCAACGGGCGACAGCGGGCGCTGGAGGACGGCGCGGGGCTGACAAGCTCGGGTGAACCACGTAGAATCCGCCGCCATGCCAGCATCGAATCGCGCGAATCGCGCGCCGGCTTTTGCGCTCGCCACGGTAGTGCTGGCGTTGGCAGGCGTTGCGGTCAGCGCCGAGATCTACGCGCTGCACCGTCAACTGGCGAGCGACGTGACCTTCGGCAGCTTTTGCAACATCAATTCCGTGGTGAACTGCGATGTCGTGCTTACCAGCACCTACGCCACGTTGCTCGGTGTACCGGTGGCGGTGTGGGGTGGCTTGTACTATCTGAGCCTCGCCGCGGTGGCGATGGTGGCCGGGCGCGGCACGCGGGTGGGGGCGAGCGGGGCCGCGGTGCGCACGGGTCGGCACGCGGCCCACATGGCTTTTATCTTGGCGTGCTGCGGGTTGCTGTTTTCCGCATACATGGCCGTGCTGGCGCTGTTCGTCATTGGGGCGGTCTGCTTGATGTGCAGCGCGCTGTACGTGGTGGCGGTGGGCACGGTGGTCTCGACGTGGAAGCTCCGCACGGCGAGTATCGACGTGCGGGTCGAGCCTGCGCGTCAGCGGCAACGGCAGCGACAGGAGCGCTGGCTGGCGTTTGCCGCAGCCACCGCCGTGGCCTTGGTCGTCGGCGTGGTCGTATGGAAGGCCGTCGCTCCCGGAGCCGAAGGGTTGGACTCGGGCGCGATCGCCCAGAGTCAGCCGGAATTTTACAAGTGGTATCAGGCGCAGCCGGTCGTGCACATCTCCGCGGATGAGGGCCAGGATCTCGGGCCGGCGAATGCGCCGGTCACCATCGTGGCTTACTCGGACTTCGAGTGTGGCCATTGCGCCGTGCTGGCGCAGAGTCTGCACGAGACCTTGCCGCGGTATCATGGGCTGGTGCGGGTGGTGTTTCACCACTTTCCGCTCGACCACGCGTGCAATCCGAGTATTCCGAACGAATTCCACCGCAGTGCCTGCCAAGCCGCTATTGCCGCCGAGTGCGCGGCGGCGCAGCAACATTTCTGGCCGTATCACGATCTTCTGTTCGCCAACCAGCAGCATCTCGGCGACGCCAACCTGCTGACGTATGCGGCGCAAGCCGGCCTCGACCGGCAGCAATTCGAAACCTGCATGAAAGATCCCGCCACCCGTGAGCGCGTGGTGCGGGACATTCGCTCAGGCACGGCGGCGGGCGTCGAGTCGACGCCGACGTGGTTCATCAATGGCCGGCTGATCAAGGGC
This sequence comes from Deltaproteobacteria bacterium, assembly GCA_016178705.1. NCBI lineage: Bacteria > Pseudomonadati > Myxococcota > Myxococcia > Deltaproteobacteria bacterium. Next base: position 43,248 of record JACOST010000031.1, read on the forward strand.
GCGCTGCCGCCGCAGCTGATGGCGTATGCCGTCGGATTGGCGCGCGCGGCCGTGCAAACCAGCGCGGCGTCGCCGTAAGTCGGTTAGGGTCCGCTCAAGAGTTCGAGCAACTTCGAAACGTCGGGCGCGGTGAAGCTGCCGTCATCGTTCGCATCGGCTCCGTCGCATTGCGGTGCGACGCGCGGGTCGAATAGGCGATCGAGCAAGATTGGCAAGTCGTTCGCATTGACGAGACCGTCGCAGTTGGCGTCGCCGCGGGCGGGGCGGGGCGTTGCCGAAGGCGTATTGGTGGGGGTCGGGGTACGGGTGGCGGTCGGAGTGGCTGTCGGTACGGTGCGGGTCGCTGTGCCGGTCTTGGTCGGGGTTCCGGTTTTCGTCGGCGTTCCAGTCCTTGTCGGCGTGCGTGTCGGTGTCGGTGTCCGGGTCGGGGTGCCGGTGCGCGTGGGTGTGCCGGTGGTCGTCGGCGTCGGCGTCGGCGTGAACGCGGGCGCGATGCCGTTGGTCAGGATGACGGAAAGTGATGCGCCGCCGGTGACGGGGTCGGTGTCGACGACGGCCAGGTCGCTGAAGCCATCGCTGTTGAGGTCGCCAGCGGCCAGCGCGTTCGGGTCGTTGGCGAGCGCTGGGCTCAGCACGACCGGGCTGAAGGTGCCGTCGCCATTGCCGAGACGCACCGCAACATGGCCCGGCTGGTTCGGCGGCGCATCCAGCGCAGCGATGTCAACAAGGCCGTCGTGATTGAAGTCGCCGAGCGTGAGTGCCGGGCCATTGCCGCCACCAAGCGAGACGGGGTCGTTGACCATGGGGAGGCAAGTGACCGGCGCGAACGACACGCTGCCGGCGACGGTGCTGGTATTGCGGTGCAGGCACACCAAGCCGTCGGAGGTTAGCACGACGATATCGAGTTTGCCGTCGCCGTCGAAGTCGGCCGCGCGCAAGTTGATCGGTCCCGGTCCGGTAGGGAACTGGATGCCGTTACCGAACGGCAGCTGGGTCGGGTTGCCGTTGTTGAGGTGAATGCCGATCGCATCTTCGCCGGCCAGAGCGACAGCCAGGTCGGGGAGCGCATCGGCGTCGAAGCGCCCGGCTTCAATCGCAACCGGTTCGGCGGCTCCAGGGTCGCTGGGTGTCGATCCAGTGGCCAAGAAGGCAGGCAGCAAGAGCAAGCGCCCGGTTGACGTTTGTTTGTAGAGGCTGAGGTAGCCGGTAATCGAGTCGCCGGCGATGAGATCGAGTCTGTCGTCGGGACCGCCGACCGCACCACCGAAGTCGGTGAGCAAGAGCGAGTCGTAGGAACACGGTTGCGGCGGTGTGTGGGCGTCCCCACAGGTGGCGCGCGCGGGAAAGTTTGCGCGCAGGGTGAACGCCGGGCTCTCGTACACTTGCGCGAGTGGAAAGATGTTCACGCCACTCAAACCCGTGCCAACGAGTACGACGTCGGCGAGCGCATCGCCGGGCGCGAGTGGCGCAGCGGCCAGTGCCGTGATCTCGATCACGCCGCCACTGTCGCCGAGCTGCAAGTCGGGTGGCGCCAGCGGAGCTTGCGTGCTGAAGGAGCCATCGCCGCGTCCGAAAAAGAAATTCAGCGTGTTCGTGCCGCTCTCGTCGCCACTGATGGTGAGCAGATCGAGCGCCGCGTCGTCGTTGAAGTGGTCGGCGCTCAAGCCGATCGTGGCGATCGGTGCGCCGCTGACGACGTAGCTGCGTCGCGGTCCGAACACGATGGGTGGCGGCGTGGCGAGTGCGCGATGAGCGAGCAGAGGTGCGCTCAGAAGTGCGGCAACAATGATCAGCGCGATGGTGCGCGCGAAAGTGCGCATGACGTGCACACGCTATAGCGAAGAACGCGCGCTGAGGCGACTGAAATCGGCGTGCCGCGCGCGGCGCGCGAGTGTCTGCGTGCAGTGATGCGCGGCACGCGAAAAAAACTTTCGCGCGCAGGAAAAATTTCTTGACTTCATTTTCATCCGGGATTAATACGGGCGCCTCTTCGTAACGCGTTCTGAAAGTTTTGCGAGCGAAATGACTCTTGTCGGTGTCGCGCGCTGCCTTCCTGGTGAGGAAGGAAGGGCAGTTGTGTTGGGGGCGAACTGTGTACGGGGTTGTGGAGAGGTGGCGGAACTTAGTGCGGCGGCGGTGACTTACTGCGTTGTCCCCAGCTGGGGATAACCCGCGCGCGCACCGACAAGCTTTAAACATGACCGACGCAGGGGGGATGGGCACGCATGGAGGAACTGTGGTCGGCAGCGTTGCCGCTGCTGCGGCAACAGGTGGGCGAACGAAATTTTGTGACATGGATCGAACCGATCCGCTGTACCAGCGATCGCGAGGGCGTGTGCCTCGAAGTGCCGAATCGTTTTTTTCAGGAATGGATCACGCGGCACTTCCTCGCTACGATCCGCAACACGCTCGCAGCCGTTGCGGGTGACGCGCGCGCGGTGCGCGCCGTGGTCAGCAGTACCTGGGCGGCCCCGGTCCCTCCGGCGCTGCCACCGCTGCCAGCGCGACGCGAACGGGCGACCACCGCGGCGCGCGTGCCGAAGATCGGCCAGCTGGTTGCGCACTACACCTTCAAGACGTTCGTGGTCGGCGATGCCAACCAGGTCGCCTACCAGGCGGCGGTCTCCGTCGCCGAACAACCGGGGCGGCGCTTCAATCCGCTGTTCCTCCATGGCGGCGTCGGCTTGGGCAAGACCCATCTCGCCAACGCGCTGGCGCACGAGATGTTGGTGCACAATCCGCGGCAGCGTTTGGCGTGTCTATCGGCGGAATCGTTCATGAACTCGCTCATCACCTCGTTGCGCCAAGATCAGATGGCGCAGTTCCGCGATCGCTTCCGCCATGTCGACGCGTTGATCCTCGACGACGTCCAGTTCCTCGCCGGCAAGGAGCGCACGCAGGAGGAGTTCTTCCACACCTTCAACACGCTCTACGGCAACGGTAAGCAGATCGTCCTCACGTCGGATAAACCGCCGGCGGCCATCGCTGGGCTGGAACAACGCTTGAAGAGTCGGTTCGAAGGCGGATTGATCGCCGATGTCCACCCGCCGACCCTGGCGATGCGCGTGGCGATCCTGCAGCAGAAGGCCGCCGCCTTGTTCTGCGCACTGCCCGATGAGGTAGCCTGGGTGCTGGCTCGTACCGGTGGCCCCAGCGTGCGTGAACTCGAAGGGGCGCTCAATCGTCTGATCGCAACGGCGACGTTGCGCGGGTTGCCGATCTCGGCCGAACTGGCGCAGCAAGCCAGCCGCCCGTTCGCCGAGCGCCCGACCCCAGCGTCGATCGAAGCGGTGCAGGAGGCGGTCGGCCAGCACTTCAATGTCTCGCTCGCCGATCTCAAGTCGCACCGGCGCGAGCGCAGCTTGGCGCACGCACGCCAAGTGGCAATGTATCTGTGCCGCGTGGTGGCCGACGCGTCGTTTCCCGCCATCGCCGAGAAGTTCGGTGGACGCGATCACTCGACGGTGATGCACGCGGTGCGAGTGGTCGAGCAACGACGCGCGGCCGATCCGGCCCTGGGCGACGCGATCCTGATGCTCGAGAGCGCGCTGCGCAATCGCGCAGCGGCGTGAGTCCTCACCGGCTCGGCACATCGATCGCAGACTAAACGTTGACAAAGGCGACGGTGACGGGAAGAGTAGGCGGCCGTTCGAGCTGAGGACGGTGCCAGGTTGAAAATACGCAGAGCAGTCTCCCAATCGTGCGTCACGCTGTTGGCCGCGTTGCTGATCACGGCGATCGTGCCGACAGTGGTGGCCGCCGGGCCGCTGCGCTTTCAACAGGCCCGTCCGTTCCAGCAACTTGAGCTGCCACTCCCGCTCGGCCATCCAGCGCTGGCGATCGCGAAGCTCAACAGTGACATCTTTCTCGATGTCGTCGTCGTCCACAGCGAAGGCGTCATCGTCTATTTCGGCGATGGCACCGGGCAGTTTAGGGCCGCAGGGCCCTTCTCTACCGGCGGATCGGGTGCCAATGCAGTGGCGACCGCTGACTTCGACGGCGACGGCAAGATAGATATCGCGGCGGTCACTGACGACGACGTCGTGGCGGTGTTGCTGAATGACGGCAACGGTGGATTCACCGGGCCGACGTTCTTCGGCCTCGGTGGCAGCATCGGGCCACTGGCGCTGGTGGCTACTAAGATCGATCGCGGTGACGACATCGATCTGGCCGTGTTGAGTACAGACGAAACGGTGTATCTTCTGCGCGGGCTAGGTGACGGAACCTTCGAGCCGTTTGCGATGCCGACGTTGCAGACCAATGCGAGTGGGGCGGCTGCCATTGCGGTTGGGGATTTCAACGGCGATGGGAATCAGGACCTCGTAGTAGCCGACGAAATTTCGAATGGCGTCAGCGTGCTTCTGGCGACCAGCGCGGGTGACGGCACCTTTGGGACGTCGCGCTTTTATTCGACCGAGGGCTCGGCCGCCGGCGGCGGCGGCGGAGCTGGCGCAGTCGCAGTCGGTTTGCTCGATCCGAATTCCTCGCCCGATTTGCTCGTCGCCAACACGGCGGCTGACGTCCAGCAAGGGGTGGCGATTTTGCTCGGACAACGCAACGGTATCTTCCAGAGTAAGCAGTTCTTCGACAATCCACAGAAGTCGCCCAATGACATCGCGATCGCGGACGTTGATGGCGACGGTATCTTGGATAGCATCGTGACCACCAGTACGGACTCGACGTTAGGGATCAACCTTGGCAACGGTGACGGGACCTTCGGCGACCTGCAACAAGCGAGCAACGATATCATTCCCGGTAATGGCCAAGCTCAGCTCGCGCTTGGCGATCTCGACAACAACGGCTTGCCCGACATCGTGGTGCTGGTGAACGACACGGAGTCCGGCGATCGCCTTTTCGTGACCATGAACCGCAGCAACGATCCCACGCCGACAGAGGCACCGACTACGGCGATGTCGATCACCGCGAGCTTGGCTCCCACGCCGACGCCGACCCCAACCCGTCCACCGACGCCAACGGGGACGCCGACGCTGATTCCAACCGCGCCGTATAGCATGTGTACCTTCAACGACGGGGCGAAGTACGGCGACCTGTTCGCCATCGCCAGCGGCGACTTCGATCTCGACGGCACCCCGGATTTGGCGGTCGCGGACACGGAGACAGTCGACGGCACGCAGAAGGGGCGCGTACGCATCATGCTCGTCAATGCGCAGCGGCTGCGCGCGCCGGAGTTGCCGCCAACGGAGTGCCCGCCGGGCTTCACGCTCGACAGTCCGCTAGGCGACCAAGCCTACGACGTTGGCGGTACACCGAGCGCGCTGGCTGTCGGCGACCTCAGCGTCGACGGCGCTCCCGATGTTGCGGTCGCAGTTGGCGACAGCATCGTTATCCTGCAGAACAACCACGACGGCACTTTCGAGATCAAACCGTCGATGGCCGCAGGTGCCCAACCGGTCGCGGTCGCGCTCAGCGATGTGGATCGCAACGGGCGATTGGATATCGTGGTCGCATTGAAGGGCGCATCGCAGGTGGTGATCTTCTACGGGCAGAGCGATGGCAGCTATACGAAGAACACCGTCGAGGTTGGCCGCTTCGCCGAGGGGCTGGTGGTTCGCGATTTGAACAACGATGGACGTCCCGACCTTGCGGTGCTCAGCACTGTGCGCGACGTGGTCGTGCTGCTGCAAACCGCGCCGCCGACACCGTCTGGCAGTAGCGTGGTCCACTTCCAGACCCTGTCGGCGATTCCGCTGACTGGCGATTCGACGGCGATCAGCTGCGACGATTTCGATCGCAATGGGGTACTCGACTTCGGCATCACGTTGGCCGACGGCCAGCTGGTGCTCATCGGCGGCCAGCTACACAGCGGCGTGCTGACTTACAGCGAGCTCTCGCGCTCGTTCACCCGCAATGATCCGCGGGCGCTGGCCGACAGCGATTTCAACCGCGATGGACAGGTCGACCTGGTGACGGCCAACACCGCCGACGGGAGCCTATCGTTCTTCTACAATAACAATGGCCAACTACCGGCGGCACTGGATCCGTTCACCGTTGGAGCGGGACCGGTGAGCGTCGTCGCTAATGACTTCGACGACGACGGTATTCCCGATGTCGCCACGGCGAATAGCGCCGATCAGTCGATTACGATTCTGCGCAGCAGTCGTCCGCTCTTCACGCCAACACCGACGATCACGTTGACACCCACGATCACGCCCACGCCAACGATTTCGGGCACGCCAACGATCACTGGGTTGGCGACGGCGACCTTCACCCCGGGCACCACTGGTCCGACGACACGGCCGACGCGCACCCTCACAGGAACGCCGACGTTCACCCCCACGTCGTTGCGGCCGTTCGGCATTCAGGGCGGCAGTTGCGCGATCGCCGCAACCTCGTCGCCGCACGATTGGAGTGCGCTGGCCGCGCTCGGTATGGCCTGGCTGATACGGCGGCGCGGCACGCGCGGCCAGCGAGGCGCGTTGTGAAGACAGCGGTGAGACTGGCGGTCCGGTTCACCGCTGCGCTCACGTTGCTGCTGGCGGGAAGCGCGCACGGACAGCAACTGAGTAACTACGGGCGGTGCGAGATTGCGGCTTCTGGCCAGTTGACCGGAATCGTCAGCGACGACTTCAACCGCGATGGCAGCGAGGATATCGCGGCGATCGACAATAGCGGCAGTCGGGTCTTGGTGTTTCTCGGCAACCGTAACATCTTCGCTGTCGGCAACTGCAACGCCGCGGTGCAATCGTCCGCCGTCGCGCTTGCGTCCGGCGCGGCCCCGGTCGGCATCGCCGTCGGAGACTTCGACGGCAACGCTATCCTTGATCTCGCGGTGGCCGAGTCGGCTGGCGTGGTCGTGCTCACCAACGACGGAATGGGGAACTTTACCGCCGGCAGCCCGATCGCCGCCGGCGCAGTGCCGAAGGGATTGGCAGTGGCGGACATCGATGGCGATGGCACGCAGGACATCGCCGTCGCCGACGGCTTCGGCGGCAGCGTGCAACTGCTGTTCGGACGCGCCAGTGGCGGCTTCGACTCGCTGGTCACCGTCAACGCGGACGGGCCGATCGATACGGTAGCGATCGACGACATGAATCGAGATGGCCGAATGGATCTGGTCGCGCTCGACAGTACCGGAAACCGCGTGGTGATCCTGCTTCAGAGCGAAGTGCCGCGTCAGTTCAGCATCGACCAGCAAGTCGCGGTGCCGCAAGCGCCGAAGGGAATTGGTGTCGGCAACTTCAATCAAGACGGCTTCCCAGATTTTGCCGTGGCCAGTGCGGGGGGCAGTCCGTCGCTGGCGGTGTTCCTTCGCCAGATCGATGGCAGGTACAACAAAGTGGAGGACGAGCACGCACCGACACGGTCGTTGGCGGCGATCGCCGTCGGCGACCTAAACCGCGACGGCCGGCTTGATGTCGCGGCGTCTGGCGGTGCGGTGGCCAGTCTGTTTGCTGGACTGGGTACGGGGAAGCTCGCCGCGCCCGCTGATTACGCGGTCGGTGCCGGTAGCAGCGCGCTGGCTCTCGCCGATGTGGATGGCGATGGCCGGCTCGACATTTTGTCGGCGAACACCGCGGGCACCATCACTGTGCTGCTGAGCAGCAACCCGCCCGCGACGCCGACCAACACGGCGACGCCCACGAACCCACTGCCATCGCCGACCGCAACCCCGAATCGCGATTGCTGCGTGCGGCACGACGAGTCACCGGGGTGTGAGAACGCCACGTGCGAGCAATGCGTCGCCGGCATCGACCCCGATGGCTTTTGCCGCAACAACGGCTGGGATCTTGGCTGCGTGCAGATCGCGATGAGCGCCGCTTGTGCGGCGTCCTGCAACTGTCCCGGGCCAACAGAGACGGCGACGATAACGCCGACCCCGACGATCACTGTGACCGCAACGCCATCGCTGACCGACACGCCGACAGTGACGCCGACGGCCACGTTTACCGGCACGCCGGCGACCCCGACGTTCACCTCACGGCCGACGTTTACGGTGACCGGGACATTGCCGCCGACTATGACGCCGACGAACACGCCGACCCCGAGTTTCACGGGAACAGCGACTGACACGCCTAGGCGTACGAACACGCCGACGCTGACCTTCACGCCTACGGAGACGCCGGCGGGCGGCTTTGCCTTGAGCGGCTCGGGCTGTACCGTCTCCGGCGGCGCGCTTTCACCTGCCGATGCGCTGTGGTGCTTCGCGTTGCCGCTGTTCCTGGCGCTGCGGCGGCGACGGTAGTGCGATTGCAAACGTTCCGGCTGCTGGCTAGGACACGCGCATGGTTGGGATCGCCGGCACCGGCATCGTTGGGATCACCGGATGGAGTACCTATGTGCCGAGGCTGCGGCTCGACCGTCGCCTGATCAACCAAGCTTGGGGTACCGCGCAGTTGGCGGGCACTCGGGCGGTGGCGAACTACGACGAAGATGCGCTGACGATGGCGACCGAGGCGGTGCGCGCGCTGCTCGGCGAAAATGGCGGCTCGGTGCGCGGGCTGTACTTCGCGAGTGCCAGTGCACCGTACTGGGAGAAGCAGATCGCAGCGGTGATCGCCACGGCCTGCGATTTACCGCGTCGACTGTTTACGGCCGACTACAGCGGCTCGGCGCGTGCGGGCACCGCGGCGTTGATCGCGGCGCTGCGTGCGGCGCAGGCCGGCGCGGCTGATGATGCGGTGGTGGCTGCGGCCGATGTGCGTGTCGGCAGCCCGGAATCGGAGCTGGAAGGGCTGCTGGGTGACGCGGCGGCGGCAGTCCGTGTAGGCACAGAGCAGGTTGCCGCCGAATTCATCGATGCCGAGTCGATCGCGGAGGAGTTCACCTATCTGTGGCGCATCGACAGCGATCGTTACGTGCAAGCGCAGCCTGGGCGGTTCTCCAGTCAGTTCGGTTACGCGCGTGATCTCAGCGAAGCGATCGGTGCGCTCCTCGAACGGAATCGACTCAGCCCGAAGGACATCAGCAAGCTCGCGCTGTACTCGCCGGACGCTCGCGCCGCCAGCGATCTCGCCAAGTCGATGGGTTTCGATCCCAAGACGCAGCTAACGCCGTCGCTGGTACCGACGATTGGATGCGCCGGAAGCGCGGAGGCATTTCTACAACTTGCAGCGGTGCTCGAAGGCGCGAAGCCGGGCGATTGGGTGATCGTCGGCAGCTTTGGTGAAGGTGCCGACGCGCTGTTGTTCCGGGTGACCGATGCGATCGCGCAGGCCCAGCCGGCGAGTCGCTTGCGCGAATGGATCGATGCCGGTGTCCCGCTGGCATCGTACGAGCGGTATCTCAAGTTCCGCCGCATTGTCGAGGGAGACGAGCCGACGGAAGCCATCGCCAACGTGCTCGAGTTCAAAGAGTTGAAGCAGGACGTGCGGCTCTACGGCAGCCGCTGTCGCTCGTGCGGCATGGTGCAGTTTCCCATCGCGCGCGTCTGCCTCAAGTGCCGAGGACGCGAGTTGGAGGACCATCGCCTCGCTCGTCGTGGCGGCGTGTTCACATTTACGGTGGATCATCTGATCGCCAACATCGAGCACCCACTCATCATGTCGGTGATCGACCTCGACGGCGGCGGGCGCATTTATCTTCAAACCACCGATGTGGCCGCCGATGCGGTGCAGGTCGGCACGCGCGTGACGTTGACGTTCCGGCGGCTGCATGAAGGCGGCGGCAATCACAATTACTTCTGGAAGGCGCGCCCGGTGCGCGTGCGAGGTGACGCATGAAGGATCGAGTGGCGGTCGTCGGCGTCGGCTGTACGAAGTTTGGAGACCTGTTCGACAAGAGTTACGAAGATCTCATCTGCGATGCCGCGTTCGCGGCGTATGACGACGCCAAGATCGACCCGCAAGAGATCAACGCGTCCTATCTCGGCACGTACTTGCCCGGGCCAAACGGCGGCAAAGCGGCCGTGTCGTTGGGGGATGCGTTGCGGCTCTACGATCGGCCGATCACGCGCGTCGAGAACTACTGCGCCACCGGCACCGACGCCTTTCGCAACGGCTGCTTGGCGATCGAATCCGGCGCCGCCGACATCGTGTTGGTCCTGGGCGCGGAGAAGCTGAAGGATCGCGGTGGGCGCGGGCTGCCTCGTCTGGGTCATCCGTTGCTGGCGAAGGGGAACTCGGCGCCGGGATTGTTTGCGTTAGCGGCCAATCGCTACATGCATACCTTCGGGATGGGACGGGAGACCCTCGCCAAGGTTGCGGTGAAGAATCATTTCAATGGGGCGCGCAATCCGAAAGCGCACCTGCAGATGGAAGTGACGGAAGAACAGGTATTGAAGGCTCCGATGATCGCGTCACCCTTCGGCTTGTTCGACTGTTGCCCGACCACCGATGGTGCGGCGGCCGCGATCCTCTGTCGGGCTGATTTGGCGAAGCGATTCCGCGACGACTTCATTCTGGTGAAGGGCTACGGCTTGGCGGTGACGACCGGGCGGCCGTATTTCGATCCTACCTTCGACTATCTCGGTTTTCGTTCGACGCAGATGGCCGCGCAGCAGGCATACAAGATGGCCGGTATCGAAGCGTCGGATATAGATTTTGCCGAGGTTCACGACTGCTTTACGTGGACCGAGATTTCCAACACAGAGGATCTCGGCTTTTGCAAAAAAGGCGAAGGTGGTCGTTTGGTGGACGAAGGGCGTACGCGGCTCGATGGAGATATCCCGATCAACCCCAGCGGTGGCCTGAAATCCTTCGGCCACCCGATCGGAGCGAGCGGGGTCCGCATGATCTACGAGTGCGTCGAACAATTGCGCGGGCAGTGTGGTGAGCGGCAGGTTCGCGCACCCGAACTCGGCTTGGCGCACAACGTCGGCGGCCCGGGCGCGGTCTCCTGCGTCGTGATTTTGGGCAACAACTAACGCGCGTGTCGTTTTGAGACGGCGTCGCGGTCTTGTTCCGCGACGATCCGGTCGCCGAGGTTGCGCTCCGGTTGATACAGGTTGCTAGACGATGCAGGCGGTCCAGGCGGCACGTATCCTGCTGCCCGTCAGAACGTCCTTCCAGAGATTGCTGAGGGAAGAGGGAGCCTACGATGGAAGCAGCCGCCGCCGCCGAAAACTGGTCCGGGCCCGCAACGTCAGCCGAACGGTCAATCCCGAAGCTGGCAGAGCCCGAAGTGCTTATGCCCTCGCAGTATCTGGATCTGTTGCGAGGCCACAGTCCGTATGAAGGCGAGAAGCGGCTGATGCTGGCTGTTCTGGAGGACGCGATCTCGTGCTTTCAGAAGTACTCGGGCGCAGACAAGGGGCGGCGCGAGCGGCTGTTCAAGGAGGCCGAGGAGTGGCTGCTCGATCAAGATTCCACGTGGGCGTTTTCCTTCGAGACCATCTGCCAGACGCTGGATTTGAATCCCGAGTATCTGCGCGGCGGCCTTCTACGATGGAAGGAGACATTCTTGGCGCGACCTGATGCCGGGTTTGCGCGGGTTGCGCGCGTGCGATTGCGCGCGGCGCGCCGGCACAAGATCCTGCCGTTCGTACCCCGTCGGCGGCGCAAGCCGGAGAAGGCGACTGCCGTCGCCTGAACGTTCGCGTCGCCACAACGTCATCTTTGCAGCGAGTGACCGGATCGCACGGCTGCGGTCCGTGTTTGATCTTAGGTGGCCGTCGCGCGTCCTGCGCGCACGCGGTGGCACTTGCGTTGCTGCTCCATTGCCAGGATAAGCCGCGTGGGCAGGAGCAGTGCCGGACCTCATGTCACAACGTATGCGCATCGCCTCGACTGCGCACCTCGACAAGAAGCGAACAGTTATACTGCTGCGTTCGGTCGTGATTTTCACGACCTCGTACCTGGTCCTCTTCGGCGGCCACGCGCTGTCGCTGAGCAATGTGGGATATGTGGCGGCGCTGGTCCTTTCGAACGCCGCGCTCGCGTGGTGTCCGCGCGTCGTCTTCGACGCGCCGCAGTTTGCCGCGGTGCTGCTGCTCGGCGACACGGCGCTGGTGCTGCTCGGGCTGTATCAGACGGTGGGGTTCTCGCAGGAGTTCCTGATCGTCTATTTCTTCACGATCTTTCTCACCACCGCAGCCGAGAGCCTGGCCCAGATCGCCGTCGGCGCCACTCTGATCAGCGGTCTGTATGGGTATTGGCTGTGGCTCAGCACAGCTGGCCCGCTCGACGCGTCGCACTGGCTGCGGCTACCGTTTTTCTTCGTGGTGGCGATTTTCTACGCGTTTCTCACCGATGAACTCAAAGTGGAGCGGCGGCGGCGCGAACAGGCCGAGCGTGAACGCGAACACCTGCGGCTGCTGCTACAAGTCGCTGGGACGACTGAGGGCGCGGCCATCACGAGTGAATGTACTACAGGTATTCGCACGTTCATCGAGTCGGCGTTTCCTCACCTGCGTTGTTCGGTGCGTCTCAACGGCGCGGCACTCGAGGATGAGCCGGGCGCTCTGGCGCTGTCGATCGAAGCCTACGGTGAGCGGTTTGGCGTAGTGACCGTGCGATGCGAGGGCGGCGCGGTGAGCGACACCGAGCGCACGATGTGTGCGCTGGTCATTCACGCCGTGGCAAGCGCGCTCTACACGGCGCGGCAGGTGGAGGTGGCGCGCGTCGCGTCGCGATTGAAGGAGGAATTTCTCGCTACGCTGTCGCACGAGCTGCGAACGCCGCTGCACGCGATCATCGGCTACAGCGATCTCGTCGAGGGCGCGATTGACCCGGCGGCCGATCCGATGATTGCGGAAGGCATCAGCCGGGTTCGCGTCAATGCGCAACGACTGCACGATCTCTTGGAGGAGATGTTGGGCTTTGCCAGTCTGCGCGCCGGACACACGCAGCCGATGATGGCGCCGATGCCGATCGAAGGACTGGTCGGCGAGATGGCGGCGTACGTGAAGGACTTGCTCACCGGCCGCCCCATCGACGTGCAGGTGGATCTGCCCGCCGACCCGCCGACGATCGTGACCGACTATCTGAAGCTTCGCCAAGTGTTGCGCAGCGTGCTGAGCAACGCCGCCAAGTTTACCGAGGAAGGCCGGGTGCGTCTGGTCGTCGCCCGCCGCGGGGAAGACCACATCAGCATTAGCATCAGCGACACGGGGATCGGCATCTCCCCGGCAGATCTGCACATCATCTTCGACGACTTTCGCCAGATCGATGGATCGAGTACGCGCCGCTTCGGCGGCGTCGGACTCGGCCTCGCGCTGGCGCGCGCCATGATCAGCGTACTTGGCGGCACGTTGGAAGCGAACAGCCGCGTCGGCGAAGGGTCGACGTTTCGGATATTGCTTCCTATCGGAGGGGTGGGCTTGAACGACACGCGTGGCGGCGCGCGACTGACACGCTCGACCCTGTCGCACGACGGCGCGTCGGAAGGCGGGTGGGCGACGGTTTGAGCGGTGGTGCTCAGATCATGCCGCTGACCACAGCGAGGAACTTCGCCAGCCACGGGCCGAGGGAGAACACGCAGTAGACTGCGGCCAAGCCGCGCATCACGTACTGGTTCAGCGGCATCGGGACGTTGCGGTGTAACAACAGCAGGAGCGCGCACGCCTTCGCCTTGAAGAGCAGCAAGGTCGGACCAACTCCGAGCACTGCGAAAGCGTGACGGAGGAGCGGGTTGGCCTCTGTGCAGCCAAGATTGAGGCCGCTGTAGGTAGCGATGCCGTCGAACATCTGCAACACGATGTTCAACGCAAACAGCTGGTAAAGATACGGGTTGGCGGCGCGCTCGATCACGCCATCAAGATTCCACGCCGGCAACGGTTAGTCCACCGAAACTCTTCAGTTGAGAACGTTTTCTTCCTTGAGCCGCTGGATGGCATCGGCGGAGTAGCCGAGGATCTCGCCCATCACATAGTCGGTGTCTTGACCGAGGCATGGTGCCGCCCGTCGGACTGCGGTTGGCGTGCGCGACAGGCGCCATGGGATTCCTGCGTGTTGTCGTATGCCGACTTCGGGGTGCGGCAACGATACGAAGAACCCGGCCTCGTTCAGATGGGGGTCCTCGGAGAGGTCGCGATTGCTCATCGACGTGAAAGCGGGAATGCCCGCCGTCTGCAGCTCGCGGGTTGCTTCTTCCGGGCCGCGTGTCTCGGTCCAGGTTCCGACGATGGCTTCGAGCGCATCCTCGTTCTGCTTGCGCGCGGCCAACGTAGCAAAGCGCGCATCGGTAGCGAGCGCCGGTAGGCCGGTGAGATCAGCGAACCGGCGCCAGTCGTCGTCGTGCCGCACGGCGATGGCCACCCAGCGCTCATCGCCACGGCAGCGGAAGACCCCGTGCGGCGCCATCTGGGGCACGCGATTGCCGTCGCGCGGTGGCTGCGCGCCGTTCATCGTGTACTCCATGACCGCTTCGGCGAGCACCGCGATGGTGGTCTCTTGCTGCGAGAGGTCGATGTACTGCCCGCGCCCGGTGCGGGCGCGATGGTGCAACGCTGCCAGCACTGCAACCGCCCCGTGCAGTCCCCCGTTTGGATCGCCGTAGGAGATACCCACATGCATCGGCGGCCAGTCGCGGTAACCCGTCACCGACGAGAGACCGGACAGCGGAACCTGCGCCGGCCCGTAGGAAACGTAGTGACTCTCGGGTCCAGTGGCGCCGTAGCCCGACAATGCGATCATGATGATGTCCGATTTGATCTGGCGCAGCACCTCGTAGCCGAGGCCCATACGATCCATCACGCCGGCCGCAAAGTTCTCGCACACTATGTCGCATTTGGCGATCAGCTCCTTGGCGATGTCGATGGCGTGCGGTTGTTTCAGATCCAGGGCGAGACTGCGCTTGCCTTGGTTGTATTGATTGAAGTACCCGCTGCGATTGAAGCCAAATTCCCCGTCGGCCCAGGGCGGCAGCAGTCGCGTGACGCAGATGCGCGTCGCGGTTTCGACGCGAATCACTTCCGCGCCTAGATGCGCGAGCTGTAGCGTGCAGTACGGACCGGCCCACACCCACGTGAAGTCGGCGACGCGGATGCCTTCGAGTGGAGCAGTGGTAGACATGGGCCTCTCCTACACGACGCCTCGTTGACGCAAGTCGTCGACCTGCGCAGCCGCAATGCCGAGCTGCCGCGTCAGCACGTCGGTCGTGTGCTCACCGAGTCGCGGCGCGGGCGTGACCAGACGCCACGGGGTTTGCGAAAAATGAAACGGTGCTCCGGGTAGGGTGACGGCGCCGACGCCCGGTTGTGCCACGGTGGCGAAGAAACCACGCGTCTTGAGGTGCTCGGAATGCAGGAGATCACCCATCGTCGAGACCGGCGCGAATGGAATACGGCGCGCCTGCGCGGCGCGGTAGAGTTCGGTGACGCTCTGCTGCGACACCCAGTCCTGCAACAGCAGTTTCAATGCATCCCAGTTTTGGGCGCGGGTGAGGCGGTTGTCGAACAACTCCATACTAGCCCACTCGGGAGTGCCCATCAGCTCGACGAAGCCGCGCCACTGATGTTCCTCGATGCAGCAGAGAAAAATCCAACCATCGCGGCACTCCATGAAATCGAGTGGCTGGATAGGCTTGACACCGAGGCGCGAGGCCACCAGACCCATGTACGGCCAATACTCGAAAGTGAGTTCGAGGATGGCGGCGATGGATTCCTGGATCGAGACGACCACATGTTGGCCTTGCTGGTCACGCGCCGCTGCGTACAACGCGCCGAGTGTGGCAATGGCGGCGTTCACACCGCCTTGAAAGCCTGCCTGCTCGCCGAACGTCTTGAGCGGCGGCATGGCTCCGCTACCCGGCCCGCCGCCGTTGAGATAGGCGACGCCACCGGCGTTCCACAAGATCAAATCGGTTGTGGCGTAGTCGCAGTGCGGGCCCGTCAGCCCGAACGGCGTCACCGAGGTCATCACCAAGCGTGGGTTGCGTTGCGACAGCGCTCGGTAATCGATGCCCAGCCCGGCCATCTGAGCGGGCGGCGCGTTGTGCACCAAGACGTCCGCGTCGGCGACTAGCGCCGCAAACACATCTTGTCCGCGGGCGCTGTGGAGATCGAGCGTGATGCTGCGCTTGTTGCTGTTGAGATAAATGAACAAGCCGCTGGCATCGGGATCCGGCTTGCCGCCCGGGAATGGGCCATGGCGGCGTGCCGGATCGCCGCCCAGCGGTTCGACTTTGATGACGTCGGCGCCAAGATCCGCCAGCAACTTGGTCGCGTATGGCGCCGCGACCATCTCGCCGTACTCGATGACTCGCACGCCGCTGAGTGCTTGCTCCGCCATGGTTGTGGCTCCTCACGCGCGCGGTGGCTGTAGCACGAACCCACGCCAGCGCCAACGGCGCCGGGCGTTCAGCGCAATTCGGTGGGAAGGAGATCGAGCAAGCGTTCCGGGTCGGCCGGCTCGTCGCGATAGTGCAGCGCGGCCATGAACTCGGTATGCGAATAGCGCGCGGCCTCCCATTGATGGCGGATGCGCCACTCGCCATCAGCGGTGCGCACGAGCAAGTGGACGACCTGTTTGTCGGTCAGGCCCACCGCCGCGCGCTCGCTCGGCGTCATCGCGAAGAGCACGTAGGCCGGATGCTTCGTCGTCACGAAGTACATGCGAATTAGTTAGCGAGCGGATGCGCGTGTGGCAAGCGGTTGCTACGCATCACCGCGTGGCGTACGGACCGGGCAGACGCCGAGCGCTCCATGGCGCACTGCAGATGAATAGCTGAGGATCTGCATACCGCTGGCGCCAAAACCACCAACGTTGAGATAGCCGGCGTCGAGCGTGCCCGTCGTCGACCAATCCCACGCCTCCGCGAGCAAGCGCTCGCCGCGAGCGGCGTGGTACACGATCAGGTCGTAGACGATCTCGATAGCCGTGCGGCGGCGTACCGACGACGATGACACGTTCAGTTGCTGTGCATACTGCGCGAGTTGCGCGTTCTGCCCGTCGTAAGCGAGGTTGCGGCTCGGATCGAGGATTGCCTTGCGCACCAAGAGCCAACCGGGGGCGCAGGTGTCCGTGCCGGCGCGCGGTTCGAGCGCGATGCCCCAGTCGTCCTTCAGTTGATAGCCCATCTTGCGGAGGAAGCGCGCGTCGAAGCAGGCGGGGAACCGTTCGATGAGCCGGAGCAGAGTCAGCGGTCCGGTGGCGTCGCGATCGACATGTAGGATCAACGCCTCGCCCGCGGCTGCCGCGCCTTCGAGTTCGGCGACCGTGTACGGAATCGGCACCGCGACGGCTGTTACGGCGAGCGCGGCGTGGACTTCTTCCGGTCCAAGAACGTCGGGACCGAGTATGTCGCGCGCGGTGACAAGATCGCTAGAAACAGGCATAAGTGGCGCGGGATCATAACAAGTGACGCGCCGGACACAAGTGTCGTCGATCAAGTACGCGGGCACTCCGCCGCCGCGCCTGGCGCGCAGAATCTTCGCTTGACAAATCAACGCGTGGCTCGATAAAAGGATCGCGCTTTTCGATCGAAAGACGCGCGGGATTACTAAGCTTGACGAAGCGACATCGCAGGGCCAAACATCTCATCTCGGGGCTGGAGCAGTTCACAACCGGCGCCAGGACGGCTCTGATGTTTCAGCCAGAGAGGAACAGTATGCGACGAGGGTATGCCGCACTTGCACTTGGATTGTTAGTCTGCGGCGCGGTCAGAGCAGCCAGTGCGCAAACCCCGGCCGTGAAGTTCAAGCCGAGAACCGATGTGGTGGTGCCGGGCGAAACCCCCTTTGATCTCGTGGCGGCCGATCTCAACAAGGATCAGAAGTCCGATATCGCGGTGGCCAACATGGATTCGGGAGACATCGCCGTGCTCTTGGGCAAGGGCGACGGCAGCTTCGAGACCGGCGTTACGTACGGCGCCGGCGACTTTCCGACCGCGATCGCTGCCGGCAAGGTTACCAACGACGACAACGTCGACCTCGCGGTAGCCAACGACGGGTCGAGTAACGTCAGCCTTTTCATCGGCTCCGCGACCGGTACGTTTACCGGACCAACCAACACCGACACGGCGCTCTCGCCGCCGGAAGCTGTGGTCCTCGCCGACTTCAACGGCGACACCAAGCTCGATCTAGCGACCGCAGAACTGTTTGACGATACTGTCACGGTGCGACTCGGCAACCGGAATGCGACCGGGACGTTTGGCGACGCCAGATCAGTCAACGTAGCCGGCGGCCCGTTTGGCATGGCGGCCGGCGATTTCGACGGCGACACCAAGCTTGACTTGGTCGTCTCGGCGAATGACGTCAATCGTGTTGTGATTCTCCACGGCAACGGCGACGGGACATTTGTGGCGCCCGATTGCGCGCTGGTTCCGACTCCTGCTGGGTGCCTGACCGTCGGCGGCGTCGACTCCGCGCCTGCTGGCGTGACAGTCGGTGACCTTAACGGAGATCAAAAGCTCGATATCGTATCGGCCAACAACGCCTCGGACGATATTTCGGTCCTGATCAACAATGGCGACGGCACGTTCGCCGCGGCGCTGAACCTGGGCACCGGCTTCACCAGCTTTCCTGAGTCGGTCCGCATCGCTGACTTCAATGGCGACGGCAAGGCCGACATCGTGGCGGTTAACAACGAGACCGCAAACATCGCGATCTTCACGGGCCATGGCGATGGCACCTTTGATACCGCGGTATTTTTCGCGCTGCCCGACCTGTCGAGCCCGTTGGCGGTGGAGGTAACCGATCTGAACGGCGATGGCCAACCCGATGTCGTGACGGTCAACGCGGACGCTGCCAGTATGTCGGTGCTCTTGAATGACAGTGCCGTACAGTGTACTGGCGACTGCGACGGCTCGGACAGCGTCACCGTTGAGGAGCTCGTGCGCGGCGTCAATATCGCCCTTGGGACCGCCCCGTTGAGCGATTGTCCGTCGTTTGACAAGAACGATAGCGGGGATGTCACGGTCGAGGAACTCATCATTGGAGTCAACAATGCGTTGGGTGAGTGTTCGGCTTGATTGGGGGGATGGGAGTCCGAAGTTCATGGACGAGTGGCCAGATGAAATTGGCTGCGGGAGGATGTTTGGATGCTTAGGCGAATAGCTATAGTGAGCGGAATCGCGCTCGGCGCGCTCGGGCTCATGGCCGGCATCGCAGCCGCCCAAAGCAAATGCACCGGCCTCAGTTGCGCGGTGCTGTCGGTATCCAACGTCAGCGGCAAGAACGTCGGCGACACGGTCAACATCACCGTGAGCTACAAGCAGAGTCCAGACGATGGGACTGCGGGTCAGGGCAGTGACGAAACCGCCGCGCTGGCTTTCACGCTTGGCATGCCCGGCACGGGGAGCGGGGCCGGGTTGAGTTTGGCGGATTGCAACGTCGGCAGCGATGGGTTGACACCGGCGGTTCACGTCGCCGATGGTGTCAAGAACAACTTCAAGGTCGTGATCGAGAACCTGCAGTGCACCACCAGCAACGGCACCCCGCGCAACCGCTGTCTGTGTCCGGGCACGGGGCAGCAAACGGACAACTTCATCAACGTTGTTGTCTACGGACCGAAGGATCTCCCGAGCAGCGGTCCGGTCGATATTCCTGTGCTACCGAGCGAGGGCCCACTGGTGAGCTTCGATCTGAAGATCAATGCCGGTGGTCGTACCGATCTACACGTATTTACTGAGACCGATGTGCAGGCGACGACACCCAAGCCGCAGTTCGGTGCGTTCCTGTCGATCGGCGATAAGGCCGCCGTCGATCAGACGTACAACCATACGACCAACACGGCGAAGGTAGCGATCACCGACGGATTCGTCGAAGCCGGTGCCTCCTGCGTTGGCGACTGTGACGGCATGAGTGGCGTCACCGTCGAAGAGTTGATCCGCGGCGTCAACATCGCGTTGGGGAGCGTACCGCTCAGCGTTTGCCCGTCGTTCGATGCCGACCATTCGGATGATGTGACCGTCGAGGAGTTGGTGCAGGGCGTGAACAACGCGCTGCTGGGCTGTGGCCATCCGTAGGGTGCGGGACCCCGGACGGCGACGATTTGGGTGAGGACTCCGGCAGCGACTTGAGCTTGCGAAAGCGATACGCTGCCGCAACCATTTTGCAGGTTACTCTCAGAAGGAGGACAGAGATGAGAACGCGGACAGGGAGTTCAATGCTTCGAGGGTTGGCAGTGAGCACAGCAATCGCGCTGGGCGCATCAGCGGCCCACGCAGCCGTATCGATCAACGTCGGCAACGCCAGTGGTGCCCCAGGCGACCTGGTTCCCTTTTCAGTCACGCTGACCGCCGATGGCGGCGAGCAAGTGCTCGGGACCCAGAACGAACTTGGGTTGGATGCGGCCGGCGTGCACTTTGCGGCGAAGGTGAACAAGAAGCCGAATTGCGCGGTCAATCCAGCCATCTTCAAGAGCCTGAGCGGATTCGCTTTCTTGAACAGCTGCGATCCGACGGCGGGCGCCTGCACTGGCATACGTGCGATCGTCGCACCCGGACTGGTCGACGAAGATGTGGCGTTGATCCCGACGGGATCGGTCCTCTACACTTGCATGATCCAGATTGCGACTGACGCGGCCGGTGGAACCTCTCCGATCACGATCGATCACGTCAGAGCCAGCGATCCCAACGGCGTCGTCATTGAAGGTGTGACCGGCAATCCAGGCTCCGTTACTGTGGTGGTGCCGGCGACGGCAACCCCGACGCCATCGGAGACGCTGACACCGCTGCCGACGAACACCGCGCCACCGACGAATACGCTGCCTCCAACCGTTACCAAGCCACCTGCCACGCACACCGCAATCCCGACCGTGACCAACACGCGTGGTTCGGGTGGTGGTGACGACGATGGTTGCCAGATCAGCGCCACGCATCACAGCAACACCGGTTGGCTGGTGATGTTGCCAGCCGCTGCGTTCCTGTGGTTCCGGCGCCGCTCGCGCTAACGCGCGCGGATCGCTAGACCGAGAATCGGAGAGGGGGCCGCATGGCCCCCTCTTTTTTTTGCTCGCCTAAGCAGACAGAATAGCGCTAACAAAGGTGATGGAACGGCGGCCTGGTGAAACGCATAGCGCTCATTGTCGCAATCGCTCTCAGCTGGGCGCTGGCGCAAATCGGTCGAGCTGACGACAGCTCGTACACGGCCCTACCGGCCGCGCGCGCGTTGCCGGTTTCATCGGCGGATCTCCTCCTGAAGCGACTGGACGGCCTCACGCCGCTGGCGCAGGTGCCGTCGTTCGGCTTCACCTCACCGAATGCGCGCGCCGCGCAGCGATTGCCGGAATTCAAAGTGCTGGTGCAGCTCGATTCCGCTGCCGCCGCGGCGGCGTTTCGCACGGCCAGGTATGCGCCGGCCGCGCAGATCGGACGTGTCATCTCGCTGCAGGTGGGCGCGGACGAAGTCGCGAGTGTCGCGGCGATGCCGGGGGTGCGACGTATCGAAATGCAGCTCCCGCATCGCCTCCACCTAGACGTGAACACAGTGAAGAATGGAGCGGTGCAGGCTCGCGCCATCAGTGGGCTGAGCGGGAAAGGTGTGATTGTCGGCTTGATCGATTCGGGGATCGACTGGCGTCACGCTGATTTCCGCCGCGCCGATGGCAGCACGCGCGTGCGGGCGCTGTGGGACCAACTCGACGACAGTTTCACCACGTCCGGCGGAACGATCGGCTCGCCGCCGCCGCGCGATGCGACCAATGCGTCAGTCGGTACGGTGTACACGGAGGCTCAGATCAACGCCGCGCTCAATGGTGGAGCGGCGGTGAACAGTGTGGATCTCGTTGGCCACGGAACTTTCGCCGCCGGCTGCGCCGGCAGCAACGGCCTCGCTGCGGGGGCGTACACCGGGGTCGCGCCCGACAGCGATTTCGTCGTCGTCCGCGCCGGCGGCATGGACAAGCGCGACTTCAACATCAGTGGCGACACCCTCGCCGCGCTGCAGTGGATCGATGCGCAGGCCGCGGCGTTCGGCGAACCGCTGGTCGTCAATATGAGTTTCGGCCAACACTTCGGCCCGCACGATGGCACCAGCGCGGAGGAAGTGGCGCTCGATGACTTTGTCGCGACGCCGGGACGCGTGGTCGCCGTCTCCGCCGGCAACGAGCGGGCGGCGGGGATTCATACCAGTGGCTCAGCCCGCGGTGGCCGCGCCCTGCAAGTTCGGGTGGATGCCGATAGCGACGACTTGCTCGCCGTCGATTGCTGGTTCGGCGGAACCGACGTAGTTGACCTCGGCTTCTTCGATCCCGACGCCACCGGCGTAGCCAACGCGAACGTCAGCGCTGGCCATTGCGATCAAACCCAGAACGCGAGCAATCGCGTCAGCCTCTGTGTCGACGATATCGACGCGATGAACGGCAGCCGCGAGGTGCTCTTCCTGGTCGAGCCACGCAATGCCGGTGGAACGATCTCGATCGGTACGTGGCAGTTCATCTTGCGCGACGAAGGTGGCGTCCACGACGGCCACTTTGACTGCTGGTCGGTGAACACTCAGCGCTTCAGCGCCGACGCCGATGGCTCCGAGACGGTGGCAATCCCGGGTACGGCGCGCGGCGCGCTCACCGTCGGTGGCGCCAACCTGCGCGGCAGCTGGCCGAGTGAGAGCGGAACGAACACGACGATCGACGCCGGCGTCGCCGACGACCTCGCGTTCTTCAGCAGCATCGGGCCGACTCGCGACGGGCGGGTGAAGCCCGATATCGTGACCGGGGCCAACTGGGTCTTGTCGGCATGGTCGCAAGCCGATGGCACCGGGTCGGGTATTGCCGGCGATCCGATCGATACGCGCCGGGTCAGTGCCGACGGTGTCCACGCCGCATCGCGCGGGACGAGTTTTTCAGCGCCGCAAGTCGCCGGCGCCGCCGCCTTGTTGCTGGAATCGAATCCACAGCTGCATGCCACCGACGTCGCCGACCTGCTGCACGCGAGCGCGCGCAGCGACGCGTTCACCGGGGCGACCCCAAATTCGTTGTGGGGGTATGGCAAGCTCGATGTGGCGGCTGCGGTGGAGTCGGTGCCCGGCCGCTGCCTCGTTGACTGCGATCATGACGGCATGACCACCGTGGACGAGTTAGTGACCGCAGTGAAGATTGCTCTCGGTGAGTTGCCGCTGGCGCGCTGCCTCGCCGCCGACGCCAATCACGATGAGCAAGTGACGGTGGAAGAACTGACCGGCGGAGTGCGCGCCGCGTTGGGCGGCTGCGTGTCGTAGTGCCTTGACCGGCCAGCGCCCCTTGCGTATGCAACGAGAACCATGGCTCGAACCGAACGTCGCGTCGTGGTGACGGGCCTGGGCCTGGTCACACCCCTCGGCAACACACTCCAGAGCAACCTCGACGCCTTGATGACGGGACGATCCGGCATCGGGCCGATCACCCATTTCGATGCCTCCGAGTTTCCCAGTCGAATCGCCGGCGAAGTTCGCGATTTCGATCCGGGCGATTTCATCGAGAAGAAGGAAATCAAGAAGATGGATGGGTTCATCCACTACGCCGTCGCGGCGGCGCAGATGGCGGTGGATGACGCGACGTTTCGCGTCGATGCGGCGGAAGCCGAACGCGTCGGGGTGCTTGTCGGCGTCGGTATGGGCGGCATCGCTACCGTCGAGGAGTACGTTGAAGCCTATCTCAAGCACGGGTTGAAACGGGTGTCGCCGTTCTTCATTCCGCGCTTAATCGCCAATCTCGCACCCGGAAACATTGCCATCCGTTTCGGGCTCAAGGGCATGAACTATGCGCCTGCCAGCGCCTGCGCGTCGGGCGGGCACGCGATTGGCGAAGCCTTTCGTCTGATTCGCTTCGGCTATCAAGATGCGATGCTTGCAGGTGGGTCTGAAGCGGCCGTGACGCCGCTCGGCGTCGGTGGCTTCGCCGTGATGCGCGCGCTCTCGACACGGAACGAAGAGCCGCAGCGGGCGAGTCGCCCGTTCGATCGCACCCGTGACGGCTTTGTGATCGCCGAAGGCGCCGGCGTGTTGGTGCTGGAATCACTCGAACGAGCGCAGCAGCGCGGCGCGCGCATCTATGCCGAGATCGTCGGCTACGGGGCCAACGCCGACGCCTATCACATCACCACACCCAGCCCGGACGGGCAGGGGGCCACGCGGTGCATGCAACTGGCGCTTGAAGACGGCGCGATCGATCCGCTGGCGGTCGACTACATCAACGCGCACGGCACGTCGACGCCGTACAACGACGCGACCGAGACCAAGGCGATCAAGCGCGTCTTTGGCGAGCACGCAGCCCGCTTGGCCGTGAGTTCGACCAAGTCGCTGACCGGCCATCTGCTCGGCGCCGGCGGCGCGGTCGAGGCGGCATACACGGCCTTGGCGCTGCACCACCAACGCATCCCGCCGACCTGGAACTATAGCGAGCGCGATCCGGAGTGCGATCTCGATTACGTGCCGAATCAACCGCGCGACGCGGCGCTGCGCGTGGCGCTGTCGAACTCGTTTGGTTTCGGGGGCGCCAACGTCTGCCTGGCGCTGCAACGGTGGACGCAGTGATCGGCAAATTGTTTCAACGGCGCCTGCTCGTGGTCGCCGGCAAGGGCGGCGTCGGCAAGACGACGGTGGCCTGCGCCCTGGCGCTCGAAGCTGCCCGAGCCGGTAAGCGTACTGTCCTGGCCGAGGTCGATGGCAGCGGCCGCGCGGCGGCGCTGTTGGGCCTGGATCCCGTGCCGATCGGCGAAGTCCGCCCGGTGCGCCCAAATCTGCACGTCATGGCGGTGGACGGGAAAGCCGCGCTGGAAGAGTATCTGGCGATGATCGTTCCGATTCGCCGTTTGCTCGACGCGGTATTTTCCAGCCGCATCTATCAGTACTTCGTCGCGGCCGCGCCCGGGTTGAAGGAGCTGATGACGATCGGAAAAATATTCTACGAGGCCGAGCGCGTCGACGAGACAACCGACGCGCGGCGCTGGGATCTCGTGATCCTGGATGCGCCGGCTACCGGCCACAGCGTGCAGTATCTGCGCATGCCGCGCGCGGCCCACGATGCATTCGGCGGCGGCTTGGTGGCGCGCGAAACGCAGCGGGTGCTCGACCTGCTCACCGACCGCAAGCAGACCGCGATCAATCTGGTGACCACCGCGGAGGAGATGCCGGTCAACGAGACCATCGAGATGTATCGCCAGCTCTGCGGGGAATTGCGGCTGCCCGCCGGGTATCTCTTCGTCAACCGAGTTCATCGTGTCGCCTTTGCCGATGCAGATGTGGAGCGGGTAGCGGCCGCACTGCCGACGGCGCGGGACGCCGATGATCGCGCCGTGCTCGAAGAGATCGTGCGCCGCGGGCGTGAGGAATGCGGCTGGAGCGCCATCAACGCGCGCTATCGCGAACGTCTCGCGACGGAGATCGACCTCCCGGCCGTCGAGATTCCGTACATCTTCGCGGAGGAGTTTGGTGTCGAGCAGGTGCGTGAGATCGCCGCCGGTTTGGTTTCGAATGCTGCGCTCAGCGCGCAACGGCGGGCGCGATGAAGGCGTTGGCGAGTGTATTGGCGAAGCACCGTGTCGTGATCTGTGCCGGCAGCGGCGGGGTCGGCAAAACCAGCACCGCCGCAGCCATCGCGCTCTATGGCGCGCAGCACGGCGCTCGTGCGATCGTGCTGACGATCGATCCGGCGCGCCGGCTGGCCGACGCGTTGGGGTTGGGCGCCATGGGTTCCGAAGAACGAGCAGTGCCGATTAACGGCGGAGGCAGTCTCACCGCAATGATGCTGGATCAAAAGGGCGCGTGGGACACCTTGGTGGAGCGGCATGCGCCGTCGGAGGAAGCGCGGCAGCGCATTCTGGCGAACCGCTTCTATCAACATCTGTCGCAGAGCTTCGCCGGGTCGCAGGAGTACATGGCGGTCGAGCAGTTGTGTGAGCTGCATGAGAGCGGGCGCTACGACCTCATCGTCGTCGACACGCCGCCGACGCAACACGCGCTCGATTTCCTCGAAGCGCCGCAACGCATCGCTGACTTCCTCGACAAAAGTGTCGTCCGATGGTTCGTCAAGCCGTACTTCTCTGCCGGGTGGGCGACGTTGCGGTTCATGAACCGTACGGTCGGAGTATTGTTCCGCAAGATCGAGGAAGCCACTGGGGTCGCCGCGCTCGCCGAGGTGTCGGACTTCTTCACTTCTATGGGCGGACTGTTCGACGGCTTCGAGGCGCGCGTGCGGCGCGTCTACGAGCTGCTGCGAGCGCGGGAGACCGCGTTTGTCCTGGTGGTGAGTCCCGAAGAGCAAGTGTTGCGCGAGGCGGAATACTTTTGTCGGATGGTCGGTGAACGGCGCATGGCGCTGCGGGCGGTCGTCTTCAATCGCGTGCACCGAGAGTACGCGGGCCGGCCCCGCACTCTCGATCCTGACCGCCTGCGCGCGTTGGTGACGCGCACTGGAGGGGCTGCTGCCACCGAAGCGTTGGTGCAAAACTTCCTACGCTTCGAGACCGTTGCCCGCGGTGACATGGTACGCATGGAATCATTCCGTCGTCAGTTGCCGAAGAGCATGGCGATCGCCGAAGTGCCAAACTTCGATGCTGACCTGCACGACATCGCCAGCCTGATGCGGATGCATCCGTATCTGTTCGCCGACGCGGCGTGAGGGCTCCGCCCCGGAAGGCGCCCTCGATACGATCGCTTCGCGATCTACTCGGGCAAACGGATGTGGACTCTCGGAGAGAAGGACTGCTTCCC
This sequence comes from Deltaproteobacteria bacterium, assembly GCA_016178705.1. Taxonomy (NCBI): domain Bacteria; kingdom Pseudomonadati; phylum Myxococcota; class Myxococcia; species Deltaproteobacteria bacterium. The sequence goes on from JACOST010000031.1 coordinate 69,712, forward strand.
CCTGTAGTGGCGCTGAGCAGAAGCCGGAGGCTTCGTATCGAAGCGCCATGTATCGAGGGGCGATTCTAACTCAGTCGGCGGCTACTTCGATCGCGGCGCGATAGCTGTCCCAGACGGAGCATTGCGGACACCGGGCGCTCCATTCGCTGGCGGCATAGTGGCAACTGCGGCAACTGTAGGGCGGCGCGGCGCCGTCGGTAGTGGCTTCGGCAAAGGCGGAGAGGGCTTGGTCGGCCTGTCCGAGCTTGCGCAGGGCTTGGGCGCGTAGGACGCGCACACTGGCGATGTCGCGCGCGGAGGGTGGCAGTGCGGCGAGTTCCTTCAGCGCCTCGGCGGGGGCACCGCTCAGGAGATCAAGGCGCGCTTGCCACACCTGGACGGCGTCGGCGCGGACACTGGCGCTGCGCAGTTTGCGCAGCAGTGAGCGGCTCGGGGCATCGTGCTGCACTAGGCGTTCGATGAGGATGCTGCGCGGAGTAATGCGCAACGCGCGCTGCCACAACGCGACGGCCTCCGCGGCGCGGCCGGTGTCCACAAGGGCATCGCCCAAACTGATCAGTGCGGGAATGAACGTCGGGTGAGCATCGACTACCTGCTCCAATGCGCTAACGCGCTCAGCCGGCGTCGCCAATTTACACGCCGCCTCGTACTCGAGACCGAGCAGGTGCTCACGCTCACGCGCAATCAGCGGCGGACGGTTGAGGGTACGCAGGTAGATTCGTTGTACCGCGACGGCTTCGGACCAGCGCTCCGTCGCTGCGTATTGCGCCCGCAGCGCGACTAGGCCACGGGATGCCGAGGGGTGGTGCGCTCGCAGTTGCTCTAATGCTTGGATGGCTCCGCTCCGGTCGCCCTGACGGGTACAGGCATCGCTGACTGCGAGCAGGAGTTCCGCATCGGCACGATGGTGATCCAGCGCGGCGCGGAGGACCCGCTCGGCCGCGGCGGCGTCGCCGTCGTCGAGGTAGGAAGCCGCGGCCGCCAACACCGCTTGCCGTTGGCTTGGATCCCGGCGCCACGCTCGCAGCAGCAGCGTGCGTGCCCGATCGCTCTCGCCCTGCCACAGCAGCGACGAGCCGCGCTGCTCCAACACTTCGGCGCGCCGTTCGCCGCGGGCATTCCAACGTTGCCAACGTGCGCGCAGCCAGCGACCGGCGGTTTGCACGAGCAATCCGGCCAACACAACGAGCGCACCGGCGAGGAATGCCGAGATCAGCACGACGCCGAGCTGTAGCCCAGCGAGGGTGAACTGAGGCGCGAGCCGCACGTCGACGGTGGCGGGATTGAGGAACGCGAGGTAGGCCACCGCCGCGGCCACCGCGATGCCGATGGCTATGAGGACGCCACGTCTCATGTGCAGGCTGCTGTTAGCGGAACGCGCCGGCGAGACGCAACTCGCGCGCTTGACTGCGATACGGCTCCGGCAGGGTGACCTGTGGCGCCCGCGTCCACAAGCGTTCGAGATCGTAGAACTCGCGTACCGGTTCGTAGAAGATGTGGACGATGACGTCCCCGAAGTCCATTACCGCCCATTGCCCGCTGCTGTAGCCTTCCAGCGCCAGTAAGTGGACGCCAAGCACCGCCAGGTTCTGTTCAAGTCCATGAGCGATCGCCTGCACCTGCGTGTCGGAGCGGCCAGTACAAATCAGAAAGTAGTCGGCTAACGACGAGAGTTCGCTCACCTCCAGCAACACGAGGTCGTACGCCTTCTTCTCCAGCGCGAAGCGGACGCATAATAGCGCGGTCTCGCGAGCGTCAGCGGCGGCCAAGCGAACGCATCCTCAATTCGTACAGGTGGTGTTGCTCGATGTAGCGTTGGACCGACTGGGGAACCAGGTAGCGAATCGACGCGCCACGATGGACACGCGCACGGATGGCCGAAGCCGAAATCTGCAGATCGCTGATACGCAAGAAGTGAATAGCCGTCCCGCTTTCGTGTCCCAGTCGTTGCTGTTTTGGCTGATAGCAAAACTCGCCGCGTACGGCAACGGGGAGGGTGCGGGGTCCGCCTACGAATGAGAAGCCGGGCCGGGACGTGACTACGATGTCGCACAACCGCAGCAGGTCGCGGTACGCCTTCCAGGTGCCGAGTTCGCGATACTGATCCATCCCGATGATCAGATACAGGCGCGCCCGTGGATGGCGCGCGCGTAGTTCGCGTACGGTGTCCACCGAGTAGGAACGGCCATCGCGATCGAGTTCGATCGTTGAAGCGCGGAACTTCGGATTCCCGACAAGGGCGCGCCGCACCATGGCGAGCCGATGCGGCGCCGGGAGCAGGTCTGTCGGCGCCTTATGCGGGGGATTACCGGTCGGGACGAACAATACGCGATCGAGTCCAAACGCCTCGCAGACTTCCTCGGCGTTGCGCAGGTGGGCGAGGTGAATGGGATTGAAGGCGCCGCCGAGAATGCCGAGCTTGGTAATGCGGGTCGCCGAGCGGGTCTGCCCGACGTTGCGCGCTGAGGTGCTCACTCGCGGATCTGTCCGCTGCCGTAGATCACGTACTTGTACGTGGTCAGCTCGCGCAGCCCCATCGGCCCACGTGCGTGCAGCCGATTGGTTGAAATGCCGACTTCGGCACCGAAGCCGAATTCGTAGCCGTCAGTGAAGCGGGTCGAGGCGTTGACGTACACCGCCGCCGAGTCGACCTCGCGCAAAAATCGCCGCGCACGATCGTAGTGCTCGGTGATGATGGCATCGGAATGGCCGGTGCCATAGGCGTTGATGAAACCGATCGCGTCGGTCAGCGAGTCGACCACTTTCACCGACAGGATGAGGTCGAGATACTCCGTGCGCCAGTCTTCTTCGGTCGCGGGCGCAACATCCGGCACCAAGCCGCGAGTACGCTCGCAGCCGCGAATATCTACGCCCGCCGATCGCAGGCGGGCGACCATCGCGGGCAAGAACTGACCGGCGACTGATTGATGCACCAGCATGGTTTCCATGGCGTTGCAGACGCCCGGACGTTGCACCTTGGCGTTGAAGCAAATGCGCTCGGCCATGGCGAGATCGGCGTGCCGGTCGACGTAGGTGTGGCAAATGCCGGCGTAGTGTTGAATCACCGGAATAGTCGACGATTCGGTGATGGCCTTGATCAAGCTCGGTCCGCCGCGCGGCACGATGACGTCGATGAACTCACTCTGCCGCAATAGCACCTGGACCGCCTCGCGATCCGCGGTCGCGATCAGTTGCATCGCCGCATTCGGAAGTCCCGCCTCGACGATCGCCGTACGGATGGCCTCGGCGATGGCTTGATTGCTGGCGAGCGCTTCCGATCCGCCCTTCAGAACCACTGCGTTGCCGGCCTTCAGACATAGGCCCGCCGCATCGGCGGTGACGTTCGGACGCGATTCGTAAATCACGCCGACGACGCCGATCGGCACGCGCACTTGGCCGATCTCCAATCCGTTCGGCCGGCGCCATTGCGCAATCGTTTCACCAACCGGATCGGGGAGCAGCGCGATCTGTTCGAGCCCCTGCGCCATGGCCTCGATGCGAGCCTCCGTGAGTATGAGTCGATCGATCAAGGCCGGTGGCAAGCTGGCGTTGCGACCCTTGGCGACATCGCCGCGATTGGCCGTGAGCAGCGTCTCGCACTGCGTCCGCAGATGCGACGCGGCGCGGGTCAGCGCCGCGTTCTTTGCGGTCGTCGAGGCAGTGCTCATTACACGCCCTGCAGTGCGGGCGGCCCGGCACAGCTCGATGACGCGGGACTCGACACTCATGCGAGCGACGATACAAAAACGCCTGTGCTTTGTCATGCGGCGAGCGTGAATTGCGCTATCGGTGGTCGTTCGCTACGGTGCTCGGCATTCGAGAGCATGCGCGAAAGGATACGAGATGGACCTTGAACAGTTCCGTGAAGAGACTCGGCAGTGGCTGCTCGCCAATGCGCCGAAATCCATGTTCGGCACGCCGAAGTCGATGGACGACATCTGCTGGGGTGGGCGCAAGACGCACTATCCGACCGACGTGAAGCGGTGGCTCGACGTGATGGCCGAGCGCGGATGGACCGCGCCGACTTGGCCGAAGCAATACGGCGGCGGTGGTTTGAGCCGCGACGAAGTGAAGGTGCTCAACCAAGAGATGGCGCGCTTGCAGTTGCGCCCGCCGCTCACGGGCTTCGGCCTCAGCATGATCGGACCACTGCTGTTGCAAGAAGGTAGCGAAGCGCTCAAGCGCACGCACATCCCACCGATCGTGCGTGGAGAGATTCGTTGGTGCCAAGGCTATTCCGAACCCGGTTCCGGATCCGACCTTGCGAGCTTGCAAACCAAGGCGGAAGTCGACGGGGACTCTTTTGTTCTCAACGGGCAGAAGGTCTGGACCTCCTACGCCGACAAGGCGGACTGGATGTTCATCCTGGTGCGCACCGATCCGAAGGCGAAGAAGCAAGAGGGCATCACCTTCTTGCTGATGGACATGGATGCGCCGGGTGTCAGTGTGAAGCCGATCCGCCTGATCAGTGGCACGTCACCGTTCTGCGAAACGTTCATCGAGAACGTCCGCGTGTCGCGCGCGAACGTGGTCGGGCAAGTCAACGGCGGATGGGCGATCGCGAAAGCGCTGCTGGGCCACGAGCGCACGATGATCGCCGACGTGTTCAAGGATCGCGTCCCCGGCAATCCGTTGGTAGAGCTGGCGCGCCGCTACGTTGGCGGCGACTCGCGGATCGCCGATCCGATCATCCGCGACCGCGTGACCCAGAGCGAGATGGATCAGCACTGTCTGGATCTGACGCTCGATCGCTCACGCGACAGCGCCAAGGCCGGGCACAAGCCGGGTCCCGAGACCTCGATCTTCAAGTACTACGGCACCGAGACCAACATGCGCCGGCGCGAGTTGATGGTCGAAATCCTCGGCCCGCAGGGATTGGGTTGGGAAGGGAACGGCTTCGACGGCAAGGAACTTGGCATCACGCGCGACTGGTTGCGCTCCCGAGGCAATTCGATCGAAGGCGGCACGTCCGAGATTCAACTCAACGTCATCGCCAAGCGCGTGTTGGGATTGCCGGACTGACGAATGCGGAATGGCGAATGTGGAATGCGGAATCAATGCCGTCCGCTATTCTACATTCCGAACTCCGCATTCCGCATTGCAAAGGTGTCACATGCCCCTGGTCCTGACCGAAGAACAAGAACTCCTTCGCCATAGCGCCCGTGAATTCGTCACCAAGAGCGCACCGCTGAAGCGAATACGCGCGTTGCGTGATGGCAACGATCCGATCGGTTTCTCGCGCGAGCTGTGGAGCGAGATGGCGAAGCTCGGCTGGACCGGCATCGTCTTGCCCGAAGAGTTCGGCGGCGCCGGGCTCGGCTACTTGGATCTCATCGTCGTGATGGAAGAGCTGGGGCGCGGCCTGATGCCGGAGCCAATGCTGTCGAGCGTGCTGCTGGGCGGCAATGCGATCTTGCTCGGTGGAAGCGTGACGCAGCGAAAGCTGTTCTTGCCGCCGTTGATCGAAGCGAAGCTGCTGCTCACGCTGGCCCACCACGAGCCGCAGAGCCGATACGATCTCTGCCACGTGATCACGCGGGCGGAACGCAGCGGTGCCGATTGGAAGCTGAGCGGGGCGAAGACGCTAGTGCCGGACGCGCACGTCGCCGATCGCTTGATTGTGAGTGCGCGCACGGCGGGGAACGCGACCGATCGGCACGGCGTCACGCTCTTTGTGGTGAGCGCGAAAGCCAGCGGTGTGTCGGTGACGCGGCAAGCAACCCTCGACAATCGCAACGCCGGCGTCGTGAAGTTGGAGGGCGCGACGGTATCCGCGGTCGATGTACTCGGAACGGTAGGCGAGGGGGCGACGTTGCTTGAGACGGTCATCGATCGCGCTACCGTTGGCCTGTGCGCGGAGATGCTCGGCAGCATGAACGCGGCGTTCGAGATGACGCTCGACTATCTGCGGACGCGCACGCAGTTCGGGGCATTGATCGGCACGTTTCAAGCGCTCAAACACCGCGCCGCGAAAATGTTCATCGAGACCGAGCTTGCACGTTCGGCCGTGATGGCCGCTGCGCGAGCCATCGACGAAGGCAGCGAGGATGTGCCGTCGCTGGTGTCGCTGGCGAAGGCGCGCTGCTCGGATGCCTTCGTCCTCATCGGCAACGAGGGCGTCCAAATGCACGGCGGCATCGGCATGACCGACGAGCACGACATCGGCTTCTTTCTCAAGCGCGCCCGCGCAACGCAGTTGACGTTCGGCGATGCGGCGTTTCACCGCGACCGCTACGCGGAGCTGGAAGGGTACTAGCGGCTCCGCGGCTACTTGGATGCCAGCTTCGCTCCGTGCGCATGCAGCCACTGATCGAAGAGTTGCCGGGACTCCGCTGTGAGCTGCTCCTCGAGGAAGCTTATGCGATCCTTGTCATACACCGCGCGCTCCAGTCCGGAGATGCGGAGGGGTGGCGCACCGGCACAGGTGAAGGTGCAAGCCCACTCGCGGCGAACTTGGTTGCTAGCCTGCGCTGGACCGTGCGTAGTCTCGAGCACCCGTGACGTGCAGCGGCGATCGAAGCTCGAGACCGCGCGGCGTAGCGCCGTAAGAACGGCTTCACGGCCGTTTTGACGCCGCACGGGGGGATCCAACGTCACGTAGACCGCGTCCTCGGTGAAGTACGGCTCCAGACGACTCCAGTCGTCGTCAACGAACGTCTGCTCGAAGTCGCGAGCATACGCCTCGAAGCACGCAATCAAGTTCACGGTCCGACTGTCCTGGGCAGTTGCGGCTCAACGCAGCGCCGTTGAGTGAGGCACTACGGGCTGTTACTCGATTCCTCTCGGATACTTCGGCAATGCGGGGTCCGTATGATCCCACGGCTGCGCGCTGGACATGAAGATGTCCATGGTCGGACGGTGGCGGGCCGGGTCGTCCAGACTCGCCGCGTAGATGATGAAGATCGGGAACGCCGACTGCTTTGCAGCGACCGGAGATCCGCAGGCCGCACAGAACCCACGACTCGCGATATTCCCGCTCTCTGAGGTGCTGACATAATACTTGGGGTCGCCCTCGGTGAATGTGAGTGCTTCTGCCGGAACAAATATTCCGGAAGCGTAGGCGCTGCCACTCGATCTCTGGCAGTCCCGGCAATGACAGTTGAGCGATATAACCGGCTCAGCGGTACACACATAGCGGATTGCGCCACACGCGCAGCCACCGGTGAATAAAGTTTCCATGATGTAACCTCCTTTGGACCGGCCGCAACGCGGCCCCGCCTTGTATTCGGCGCCAGCTACGCCGAGCAGCATCCATCTCAGCGCAAGCCTTCAGCGAAGCTACGAAGTTCCTGCGCATATAGGGTCGGCGCCGTGTGATGGATAAAGTGGCCCAGGCCCGGAAGCACTCGGTAGCTAAGGTGGGAAATCAGCGACTTCAAGTGCTCCAGGTCTTGTCGATCGATCGTCCCACCAAGGGATGTGTCGCCGGCCACGACATGAAGTGGGCACCGAATCCTTACCATGCCATTGTCGGGAGCGAATCCATCGAACTGCGTCCCATCGAGGAGGGTATCCAGGACACCGATATCGACTCGATGAAGAGACTCGGCCCGCGCTCTGACGACACCCGCGCCCGCAATCTCGAGGAGTGGCTTCCCGTCAAACAGCATCGGATGGATGGGCCAGGCACCGACGATCTCGGCCAACTCTTCGACCGATTGTCCGCTTTGGTGGTAGTTGCTGAGGACTTCTCGGATCCCGAGGAAGATCTGGTAGTCAGGGGTCGCCCTTAGCCTGGGCATTTGGGCAGTGTAGAGCGGCGGGTCTTCGAGAAAGGCGGCGCAAATGAGGTCGTCAGCAAGGGCCGCGGTGAAGGCCGCAACGAGGGCTCCGAGCGAGTGGCCGGCGATGATGGTCGGCCGGCGTATCACGGTCGCCAGGAAGGCTTGAACGTCCCCGGAGTGGTCGCGGATTCGGTACCTTCCTGGTGAACGCTCCGAAAAACCATGGCCTCTGAAATCGAGGGCAAAGAGATGAAAATGCCCGGCGAGTTCCCCCAACGGCGCGAGATAGCTCTCAAGGGAGTCCGTTGCGCCGTGAAGCAAGAGGATCGGAGGATTCGGACCAGGGCTTTCGGCGTAGCGGAACTCAAGGGCTCCGAGACGAGTCGTCTTCATCTCAATCATGCGTCACCTCTGCCGAAGTACGCCTCGAGCGTCGCGAGGGTCTCGCCGGCCGGCCGAAACTCCCCCATCGACCGCGATTCCCCCGTCTCGCCGTTCCATACTGCGTGCGGCACGCCAGGCGGAATGACGATCGCCTCGCCCGTCTGGAGCACGCGCTCGCGCCCGTCGACTCGGCAGTGCAACGTTCCGGCGAGGACCTCGACGCGTTCCTGTTGGTCGGCGTGCGAGTGGTCCGGGGCTCCGGGCATCGACAGTCCGGTGACATACTCGAAGAGGAGCAGGGCTCCCGCCGACTCCTCCGGTGCCGTGTGCACGATCAGCCGCTCGCCGGTTCCTGGATGATCGAGAATTCTTGCTGCCATACGCACTCCTCCTCGTTTCTGTAGGATTCTCTGCAGAGGAGGATAACCGCACCCTCCTGACACCGTTCTGTCAGGAGAGTTGAGGGAAGTGCAGATTATGCGCGGCCGAGCATTGTGCGCAGGAGATCCTCGGCCGTCCTGCCGGGATCGAGTGGGAAGACCTCATCGAGAAACTCGACGTCGCGCATGCGTTCGAGGCGAAAGAAGCGAAAGTCATTGCGCAACTCACACCATGCGCCCCCCAGCCAGACGGGACCGTAGAACCAGATGGTTAAGGGGCGCACCGTGCGACGGGTCTCGCCGCCCTTCTCGTCTCGGTAGCGAAAGCGGACCTTCCGCTGAGCGCGGATGGCAGCGCGCAGCTGTGCCAGGTCGAACGCCAGCGCCACTTGGCTCTTGCTGACGGGAGCCCAGAGCGAGTGATCGGCGAGGAGGCGCTGCAGGTGGTCGGGCAGCACGTTCTCGATCTTCGCGAGCGCGGCGTCGGCTGAGCGCGCCATCTCGGAGTCAGTCCAACTCTGGACGATGCGCGCGCCGAAGACGAGAGCCTCGAGTTCGTCTTCCTTGAACATGAGGGGCGGGAGGTCGTAGCCCTTGCGGAGCGAGTAGCCGACCCCCGCCGCTCCCTCGATGGGCACGCGGCACGCGATCAGGTCGCTGATGTCGCGATAGATCGTGCGCTCGCTGACCTCGAGCTGTTCGGCGAGGGAGTGCGCGGTCGTGACGCGCCCGCGTCGCAAGCGCTGGATGATCTCAAACAGTCGATCGGCGCGTCGCATCCTGGACTCCGCGCCCGAGTCTACTATCGGGGCGCGGTGAAGCGAAGAGACCGCCTTGTTCAACCCTACCGAATCGCATCGGTACTGGAAGATCTCGTGGACGTTGCCGAAACCCTTCCGATCGGACATCGTATGGTTTCGTTTCCGGTGGTGGCTTTAGTTAGCCCGCTCGGCAACCGGCGTGATGACGGTTCCGAGATCCGCTGAGAACCCCTGAAAGCAACGACGGCGTCCAAATGCACGGTGGCATCGGCATGACCGACGAGCACGACGTCGGTTTCTTCCTCAAACGCGCCCGCGCGACGCAGCTGACGTTTGGCGACGCGGCCCTTCACCGCAATCGCTACGCGGAGCTGGAAGGGTACTAGCGCCACATCTCGCGGCGCCCGCCCATGCAGAGATCTAGCGACGGTTGTCCTCCGTAGCGCGGGCGACGTCGGCAGACAGGCTGTGTTCCAGTCTGGGTTTCTTCACGAACGCGGAGTGTCCCCAAGCCTGTCGGCACAGTGGCAGGACAGCTGGCGCTTCAACGGCTCGGGCTCTCTGCGGCCGTTTGCGAACGGGAACGTGGTTGGTCGCCGAGGTGAACCCGTGACACTCCAGCGTCCGTTGCAGCATAGATCGTGTTGCGGTCAGTCGGATCAATCGCCAGCGCGTTCACTGCCGTGTTCATCGGACCAGCCTGCACGCGGCGCCACACAGCGCCGCCGTTCGTCGACACGAACAGCCCATCATCGCTGCCGGCGTAGACCGTGTTGGTCGACGACGGATCAACCAGCAGCGCGCGCGCGACGGCCTTCGGCATCCCATCGCTCACGACCGTCCACGTTTGCCCCGCGTCCGTACTCTTCAAGATGTCGAAACCGGTCGCGGCATAGAGCGTTGCGGTTGTCGCGGGATCGATCGCGAGTGCCCAGAACCACTTGTCCGCCAATGCCAGAAGCTGCCAACTGATGGCGCCGTCCGTGCTTTTGAAGATGCCCTTGCCCGTCGCGGCGTAGACCGTTGTTGGTTTGGCCGGATCGATCTCGAGACCATAGATTCCGGCGGACTGCAGCGGGAGATCGAGACGCACGCCGGTCCAAGTTGCGCCGCCGTCCGTAGTGCGAAACACAGTCCCACCGCTGGTTATTCCCTGCACGACTATACCGTTCGTGCCCACATATGCCGTGGTCGGTGTGATGGGGTCGATGGCGATTGTCTGTACGACCGAACGCTCGTCGAAGTTCGCGGTAGGCCAGCGCCAGGTGTGTCCTTCATCCGAACTCATCGCCCAGCCCCCCCTCCACGGTCGCGCCGACCAGATGTCGCCTGTGCCGGCGTAGATCGTCGCTGGCTTGGTGTGGGCGACGGCCAACACGTTAACCGCCGCGCCGTCCAGCCAGCGCGGGCTCATGTTCTCCCAACTGCTGCCTTGGTCCACACTTTTGAAAATGCTTCGGCGATAGACGCCGGCATAGATAGTCTTCGGCGCTGCAGGATCGACTGCGACCGACTGAATGTGGCTGCTCGCCAGGCCGTGGCTCGCGAGCTGCCAGGTCTTTCCATCCGTGGTGCTCTTGATGACGCCGTCGCCAGAGGTGCCTCCATAGAGCGTAGAAGGAGACGAGCGGGCGTATGCCAACGCCTGCAGTCCGAAGGCTGAATCGAGCCGTATCCAGTGCTTGCCACCATCCCGAGTGCGCAGCAGGCCATCCTCGGTTGCCACGTGCACGGTTTGTGGCGCGTGCGGATCAAGAGCTAGTGCCCGCACCGTCCAGAACCCGTTGACTATCTCCCAACTCTCGCCGCCATCGCGGCTGCGAAAGAGGCCAAAGTCAGTACCGGCATACACAGTACTGGGCCTGACTGGATCTATCGCCAGCGCCGTTACCCACGGGCCGCGCGTGTCGGACTTCTTGAAGCGCAAGAAGCTCCAGCTCGCGCCACCGGTTGTGCTCTTGTGGACCCCACTCCCTGTGCCGGCGTACACCGCGCCACTCTTCGCGTCGATCGCCAGCGCGCGGCCGCCGTACTCGATCTGCATGTCCAGGACGTACCAAGTTCGTCCGCCGTCCGTCGTCTTGAATAGCGCGCTATGCGCCATCCCCGTTTCCAGCTCCTGCGCCAGCGCGTACAGAGTGTTGGAGGCGCGCGGATCGATAGAGATGGCCCAGATCGCTCCGAAGCGGTCGAGTCCGTGATTGATCGCATGCCAGCTCGCCGTGCCGTCGGTGCTCTTGAACACACCCTGATTGTCCGTGCCTGCGTAGAGGATTCTCGGATGGCGCGGATCGATCACGAGCACGCTGACGTAGCCGTTGACCAATCCCCGACTGGCGCCGTGCCACTGGCGACCGCCATCCATGGTCTTGAAGATGCCGCCGCCGGCGGTGCCGACATAGATCGTCGTCGGAGTCTTGGGATCAATCGCCAGCGCTCGGACGTCGGCGGCTTCAGGTCCACTGATCGTCCAGACATCGGCGGCGTGAATGGCTTCGCCCGTCGGGAGAACCAACAACACGGCGAAGAACGCCATGCGCGACCGAGGTGAAGCCAGGCAACGTTTCATTCTAAGCGACGAATCTCTCCAAACGCTTCCGAACGCCGGTCACGCATCCTTGGTGGTGAGCGAAAACATCGGCGGGATGTGTCCACGCCTTCCGGAAACTGCCAGGCGCCGTCGGGCCGCTGTTCCATCCACGGGAACATGGGCCATGCGACGTACGGATACTCCTCGAAGGAGTTGATGCGCAGCCCGGCGCGAACGAGCGCACCGATGATGTCGGACATTCGATGCAGCCATAAGTGCTCGACGCTGTGAAGCGGCGCATCTGGTGCTGCATAAGAATCCATCTGGTCCATCGGCTTCACTTTCTCGCTCAAACGGCAAGTCGTTCGACGGACATGCGGAGCCGAGGGGATGTTCAAGAAGTTGAGCGGGTCCCGACTCCTTCTCAGTGAGTGTCAAAATCGTTGTAACGTGCATCGAGCGCGATGGTGACGTAGATCTCCAAGAGGGTCTGCCTCACAGGATGGGGTTCGTCGACAAATCTGATCTCCATCCGACGGATGCGCTCCTTGGCTTCTTGAAACGCTACCCGAAATTGCGGATCCGCAAGGAGATCGATCTTTGCGAGACCCTTGCGACGAGTAGGAGGCTTTGGTGTTGCCGCTCTGCGCGCGCGCGAGCTTGAAGGCGAACGGTGCGTCTTCCGCGGGACTGCTGTGATAGCGCAGGCGATCCCGAAGTCGTTTCGACCGTCCGACGTAAAGATGTGAAGTGCCCTCCGAGAAGAGATAGATGCCTGACGTCGGAACCTTCCTCGGCAAACCTTCAAGCACGACGGGCTCCATCCGCATGAGCGCTTCGTATTTTGGATGAAGCTGCTCCACGTGCTGCCTGAAGGCGTCCTCCACGTTCTGCTCCAGCCCGTCGGATACTAAGCGAGTGCAAGATCTTCGTCCATCGCCAGCGCGCGATTCGACGCCTCGACTTCGTCGGGCGCGTTGAGGCAGTCGACACCGGCACTCGCAAACCGGACTGCGGCGGCGGCGGCGCGGCCGTCATGACGGTTTGCGATCGCCCACTCGGCCGACTCTATCAACAGGGCCAACTCCATTGCGCGGCCAAGCGTGAGTGCAAACCGGCGGGCGCCGGCTTCGAGCGCGCTTTCGTTGTGTCGCTGCGCTTCCGCCAGCCACGCTTCCGCGTGGTCCGCTGCGGCGACCGCGGCGCGCGCGGCGGGAATGAGGCTCGCATGTCCAGCGACGCTGGCGCGCTGGCGGATGGTGTGGAGGTACGGCGCGAGACCACCTTCGCGGCTGATGGCGCGAAAGACATCGAGCGAGAGTACGTTGGTCGTGCCCTCCCAGATCGACAACACCTGCGTGTCGCGCAGCAGCACTGGCAACCCCGTGTCCTCGACGTAGCCGGCGCCGCCGAAGGCTTCGAGGGTCTCGCTGGCAACCGCGAGCGCCTGCTTGCCGGTGGTCAATTTCACGATCGGTTGCAGCACCCGCAACACGGCGCGCTCTTCATCGCTGACGACTCCGAGTTCTTCGCGGCCGAGCAGCGCAACGGCGTGGAACACAATCGCGAACGCGGCTTCGGTCTCGGCCTGCATCGCGGCGAGCGTGTCGAGGTGGAGCGGTTTCTCCGACAGTGGTGCGCCGAAGGCGACGCGACGGCGCGCGTAGTCGCGCGCGAGGGCGACACCGCGACGCATCGCGGCGGCGGCACAGACGGCGTTCCAGGTGCGCGTGATGTTGAGCATCGGCGTGATGTTGCGTGTGCCGTCGGAGAGTCCCGCCACCGGCTCGGCGAGCGTGCCGTCGAGTTCCAGCTCCGCGGTGGGCACCGAGCGCGTGCCGAGCTTGTCTTTGAGTCGATTGATGCGAATGCCGTTCAGGCGTCCGTCCGGCGTGCGTTGTTCGAGATAGAACATCGCCAGGCCGCGCCCGCCGGGGCCATTGCCTTCGGGACGGGCAAGAGTGAGCGCCATGTCGGAAGTCGTCGCCGACGTGAACCATTTCTTACCGTAGAGCCGCCAGCCTTCCGGCGACTGACGCGCGATGGTTTCTGAAAGGCCAACATCGGAGCCGCCAGCTTGTTCGGTCATCCATTGGCCGGAGGTCCATGCGCGCGCGGGATCGCGCGAGGTCAGACGCGGGATGGCGCGCTCGCGCAGGGCCGGCGCGGCCTGCAATTCGAGTGTGCGCGCCGCGCCGTCGGTCATCGATAGCGGGCAGGTGTAAACCTGACTCGATGGATGAAAGAGATACACGAGCGCCATCTGATGCACACGCGAATGCTCGGCGTGGCGGCGCTCGTAGGCAGTGGCGATCAGCCCGGTCTCCACCGCGACGCGCGCATATTCCCTCCACGCGGGGGTGATGCGAATCTCATCGATGCGATTGCCCCACGCATCCCACTGAATCAGCTCCGGTTCGGCGGTGCGGTAGCGGACGTTCAACTCGAACAAATCCTCCGCTGCTCGCCGTCCCATGTCGTCGAGCGACGGCGCGATATCGGCCGCGACATCGGGCGGCACGGTGCGCGCGAGATGATCGCGCAGCACGCGGTCGTCGCGGTACTGATTGCCAAGTTGGGGTGGATCTTGAACGAAGGGCATGTGCATCTCCTCGCGAGGAACGTTGTAGCGCCAAATGCAACGAGAGCCCAGGGGCGGCTGTGCCCCAGCCGGCCCTCGATACGATCGCCTCGCGATCTACTCGGGCAAACGGATCTTGAACTGCCTCAAAAGATCCGCTTCCCCGAGTAGCGGCACTAAGTAGAAGCCGAAGGCTTCGTATCGAAGGGCTGCGTATCGAGGGGCCATTCTGCGCCGTGCCGCTTTCGGGCTCGCTCATGTAACCCATCGCTGGACTCACCCCGTTGACCATGCGCGCGCACCACCGTAGTGTTTGCCGACCAAGGAGGATTCGAACGGTGGGACGACTCGACGGTAAGGTGGTAGTGATCACGGGCGCAGCGAGCGGCATCGGGGCCGCGACCGCAATTCGGTTCGCGAAAGAAGGCGCGGCGGTGGTGGTGAGCGACCTGAACGCGGATGGCGGCAACGCCGTGGTCGCGCAGTGCGTGGCCGCGCGAGGTCGGGCGTGTTTTCAGCGCGCCGACGTTGCCAGTGAAGTCGACATCAAGGCACTCGTTGCGCGGACGCTGAAGGAGTATGGGCGTCTCGACGTTCTGTTCAACAACGCGGGCTTGGGCGGCGCCATCGGGCCGATCGAAGAGACCAGCGTCGAGGATTGGGACCGGACGCAACACGTGTTGCTGCGCGCCGTGTTCCTCGGCATCAAGCACGCGGTGGCGCCGATGCGGAAGCAAGGCGGCGGGTCGATCATCTCGACCGCGTCGGTGGCGGGAATCCGCGGCGCCGCTGGTCCGCACTCGTACAGCGCGGCCAAGGCGGCGGTGATCAATCTGACGCGTTCGGTCGCCATCGAACTCGCCAAGGATTCGATCCGCGTGAACTGCATTTGCCCCGGCGGGATCAACACGCCACTGATCTCCGGTCGCGTTCCCGGTGGTGAGCCTGTCACCGCGCAGTTCATGGCGGCGCTTCAGCCGATTCCTCGGGCTGGGGTGCCGGATGACATCGCGAACATGGCGCTCTACCTCGCCAGCGACGAATCGAGTTTCGTGACCGGGGCGGCGATGGTTGTCGACGGCGGTTTCACGGCCGGTGGCAGTCTGCTGCAAGGTACCGCCAGGCCGATCCAGCAGCTGACCGGATTTGCCGGCGCTTCATTCGAATATACCAAGCCCGAGTAGCGCGAGTTGCGCTTGAGAGAGGACCGATGATGCAAACGTACGACAAGATCTACATCAATGGCGCGTGGGTGCGGTCGAGCGGCGGCGCCACAATCGATGTGATCAACGCGGCGACCGAGCAGGTGATGGGATCCATACCCGACGGAACAGCGGCGGATGTCGATCAGGCGGTCGCGGCGGCGAAGGCGGCGTTCGTGAGTTGGTCGCAGACGACGGCCGCGGAGCGGGCGACGTGGATCGAGAAGATCGCCGCGGGGTTGGCCGCGCGCAGCGAGGAGATCGCGCGCACGATTACCGCTGAAGTCGGCATGCCGTTTAAGCTGTCGAAGGCGATTCAAGCTGGACTACCGGCGCTGGTATCGGGGAGCTATGCGAAGCTGCTCGGCGAGTTCAAGTTCGAGGAACAGATCGGCAACTCGTTGGTGGTGCGCGAGCCCGTCGGCGTCGTTGGCTGCATTACGCCGTGGAACTACCCGCTGCATCAGGTCGTCGCCAAGGTGGCGCCGGCGCTCGCGGCCGGGTGTACGGTGGTGCTCAAGCCGAGTGAAGTGGCGCCGCTGACGGCGTTCATCTTGGCGGAGATCATCGACGGCATTGGCCTGCCGACGGGCGTGTTCAATCTCGTCAGTGGTACCGGCCCGGTCGTCGGTGAAGCCATCGCGGCGCATCCCGACATCGACATGGTTTCGTTCACCGGATCGACGCGCGCTGGCAAACGCGTCAGCGAGCTCGCGGCTCGCACCGTAAAACGCGTCGCGCTGGAACTGGGCGGCAAGTCCGCCAACATCATTCTTGACGACGCCGATCTGACGAAGGCCGTGACCTCCGGCGTCGGCGAGTGCTACCTCAACTCCGGCCAGACCTGCAGCGCGCTGACGCGCATGTTGGTGCCACGGGCGCGGCATGAAGAAGCGGTCGGCCTGGCGCGGGCAGCGGCGGAGAAGTTCACTGTCGGCGATCCGCTCGGCGATACGACGAAGCTGGGTCCGCTGATATCGGCGACGCAGCGCGAACGCGTGCGTGGCTACATCCGCAAGGGCATCGAGGAAGGGGCGATGTTGGTCACCGGCGGCGCTGACGCACCGAACGGGTTGAGCACAGGCTACTTCGTCAAGCCGACAGTGTTCGCCAATGTGACGAACGAAATGACGATCGCGCAGGAAGAAATCTTTGGGCCGGTGCTGTCAATCATTCCGTACGACACGGAAGAAGACGCCGTCCGCATCGCCAACGACACCGTTTACGGTTTGTCAGGCGCGGTGTGGTCCGGAGATCCGGAGCGCGCCAAGCGCGTCGCGCGCCAGCTCCGTACTGGACAAGTCGCGATCAACGGCGGGCGCTACAACCCGCTGGCGCCGTTCGGTGGCTACAAACAGTCCGGCCACGGTCGCGAGCTGGGCAAGTACGGGCTCGAAGAATACTTGCAGGTCAAGTCGATGCAGCTTTGAGAAGCAGTAGGCAGTCGGCAGAGGGCAGTCGTCAGTTGCTCTTGCGCCAACCCCCAGCCCCTTCCTCACAGCAGCGTTTCAGCCAGCAGTCGCAGTGCCGCCGGATCGCGCGTGCCGGCGAGCAGCGTCGTCACGCCCGACTTCTTCCACGCTTGCAGGCGCTCGCGGATGCGGTCGGCTGGACCGCAGAGGGAGATCTCGTCGGCGAGCGCAGTGGGGACGGCGGCAAATGCGCCGGCACGATCGCCGACAAAGAAGAGATCTTGCACCTGGCGCGCCTCGTCGCCGAAACCCATCCGATCCATCAGGTTGAGATGGAAATTCTGACTGCGCGCGCCCATGCCGCCGAGGTAGAAGCCGAGCATCATCTTGGTCGGCAGCAGTGCCTGTTCGAGATCGTCGTTGATGTTCACCGTCACCGTACCGGCCAGCTCGAAGCCCGGCTTCTTGTGCTTCAACGACTCGTCGAAGATATTCATGCGGAACGGGGATACGAACAGCGGCAGCCAGCCGTCGAAGATTTCGGCGGCGAGCGCGACGTTCTTCGGACCCTCGGCACCGAGATAGAGCGGGATGGTGTCGCGCAGCGGATGCACTATCGACTTGAGTGGTTTGCCTAAGCCGGTGCCGCCTTGAAACGGCATCTGATAGTGCTTGCCCTGAAAGTTCACCGGCGCTTCGCGGCGGACGATGGCGCGGAAGATCTCGACCCATTCGCGGGTGCGCCCGAGCGGACGTGGAAATGGTTGGCCGTACCAGCCCTCGACGACCTGCGGACCGGAGACGCCGATGCCAAGAATCAGTCGGCCGCCGGAAAGATGATCGATCGTCATCGCGGTCATCGCGGCGCACGCCGGTGTGCGCGCCGAGATCTGCATCACCGAAGTTCCGAGCTTGATCGTCTTCGTGCGCGCGCCGATCCACGATAGTGGTGAGAAGCAGTCCGAGCCGTACGCTTCCGCGGTCCACACCGAATCAAAACCCAAGCGTTCCGCATCGAGAACGAGATCGATGGGATCTTCCGGCCCCATCATCCAATAGCCAATCTGCAGTCCAAGCTTCATGCGCGTCGTAAATCACGCGGGTCGCGAGACTTCAAATGCGGAACAACGTATGCGGAGTGCCGATTGCGGAATGAGGAGTGCGGAATGCGGAGTGGAATGAGGCGGCAATTCCGCACTCCTCATTCGCCACTCCGCATTTGATGCCCTACGCTTCGACGATGTCGGCTTTCGTGCTCTGTATGAAGGCGACGACCTGGTCGCGCTCGGTCTGGGGAACTTTGAAGGCGTCCAACGTGGCGTTGAGGTGCCCGAGGAAGGCCGCCCAGTCGCGTTCGCTGATGCGCATCCCGGCGTGCGAGGTCTTCATGTCGCGTCCGGTGTAGTACAGCGGCCCTCCCGCGCTCGAACTCAAGAAATCGATCAGCAGTTGCTTCTCGCGCTGGAGGCCATCCGTGCCGCGATGTTGCCAGAAGCGACCGAGCAGCGCGTCGCCTTGCAAACGCGGCAGTAGATCGCTGGCCACTGCGGCAATGACGCTATAGCCACCCAGACGATCGAACAGTGTGCCTGTGCTCATGGGTTCATCTCCTTTCGGTCAGTCGTTGGCGTTGAGAGGATGTCCGTGCGTTGCATTCTAGCGCCTCACGGTTGCGCACACTCAACGCACAACTCCTCTAAGCGCGCGAGTGCCCGCTCGCCGTCGCCGACCTCGAAGAGATCCCAGTGCCGGATGTGATCACCGTCAGTTACGATGACACGGAGCATGACGTTCTCGAACGGGCCACCGTCACGCAGGATCCCGTACGCCCGGCTGAGGTCGACCCGACCATGGGTGTTCCACGTGATGACCCGAAGTGTCTCCACGTCCACGTCGGGTGCCAGATCGGTCTGCACCCGCAACGACTCAACCCATTCGTCGCGACGAAGCTCGCCGAGCAGGCCTAGCGTGCGATGGTCGCGGAACACCAGGTTGTCGGCCAGACATCCGCGCAGGGTTTCCCAGTTGCGCCGCGCGAAGGCGCGGGCCAGCACAACGATGGGAGTCTGTCCCCCGATCGCGGCCGCCTCCCCGGCCACGAAGCGGGCGTGTGCTTCGGCGAACGCGGCGCGGCGATCGTCGAGGTCGAAAGTGATCGACGCTCGTATCCGCCCGTCCGCGTCGACCTCCGTAAGGGTAATCTGCTCGATCTGGAACTCGCCCCCCTTGGGCCCTCCCACCCAGCCGACGTGTTCGAGCGCGACCCTATCACCGACCGTGGCGATGAGTTCGTGCTCGAACCGGACCCAGGGTGAGACGGTTTGCAAGCTCGATATCCAGAGTTCGACGTCGCCAGTCAGCAACGCGCGCTTTTGGCGATCCTCCCAGACCATGTCGCGGCTCGTGAGCGCACGAAGCGCGAGCCAGTCGCGGGCCGCGAAGGCTTCGAGCGCGCGATCGCGGGCGAGCGACGCGGCGTTCGGCAGGATGCGCAACGGGTCCGGCCGCAACGCTTCGACGGGGCCCAGGACAAGCTCCGCGAAGCGCGCTCGGGCCGCGTCGACCTGGTCGAGATCGTATTGGTCGATGCAGCGGATCCTTCCCAAATCGTCGATCTCGAAAACCCCGACCTTGGCGATCTCGAAAGCGCCGCCCTCGCGGGTGCCTGCCCACGTGATAATCAGGAGGACGGCGCGATCAGAAACTGTGGCGTGGTCGATCCGCAAGCGGGCGTCCGGCGCGAGATCGACCAGCGAGCGCAGCGTCTCGACGTGCGCCGATTAGCCGCGCAGTGTCTCCCAACCGAGCGGCCGGTGGTCCCGCATGATGAAGTCGGGGGCGTACAGCGCGGTCATCGCGTCCCAATCGCGGCCGGCAAGCGCTCTGCTGAATGCCCGCACCCCCGCCGCCGATCGCGCGAAGGGCGCTGCCTCCCCGGGGGCGTAGCGCTCGTCGAGCTCGGCATACGCAGCGTCGAGATCGTCGGCGTTGAACGCGACCATCGTCACACGTTTGCCCTGCTCGTCCACCTCGCAGGTCCACAGCGCCTCGGTATCGCTCGGCCCGACGTAGCCATCGGCAAGCTCGAACCGCACCCGCCCGAGAGCGAGCCGATCACCGCGCGTAGCGAGGATCGCTGACGTTACACGGGACGAGCCCATCTGAAATCTCAAGCGCAGGGATTCGAGGTGCTGGTCGCGATCGAGGTCAAGGCGTACGAAGCTCCGGCGATCGCTCAGCCGGAAATCAAGCGCGAACGTCGCGGCGACGCGTTCCCAGTCGCGAGCTGCCCACGCGTTGACGAATCGGTCGTTTGAGCGCGTCGCGGCGTTCGCGAGGCGCGTCGCCGGCGGTTCCGCCGCCGACGCTGCGTCGTACCTCCCGACGAGCTCGTCGAAGCGGGCGAGCGCCGCGGCGTCGCGATCGGCGTCGAAGCACTCGATCCGCGTCAGCAGGCCATCGATTCCGAAGACTAGCAGGTCGATGAATGGACGTTCGTAGGCGCCGCCGCCGGCGCGGTCGGTGCCACAGTGGGTCCGGCGCACGAGCAACGCATCGGACTGCAAGCTGAGGACTTCGTCTTCGCGCATGGTGGGGGTGTCGGCGAGCTCGACCATGGCGCGAACGTGTTGCAGAAACGTTTCCGCTCCACGCGCGGACCAAGTTCCCAAAGTCCGGCGGTCGACGACCTCGATGGCGAGTGCCAACGCGGGAGCGTAGCGATCGGGGTCGTAGGGTCCCAGCATCGCCGCCACCGAGCGCGCCGTCGCCGCGGCCCGGTCACGCGCGGTGCCATCGGGGAGGAGGTCGGCGTAGCACTCGTACAAGCGCACGATCGCGTCGCCCAAACGGTCGGCGGCAAAGAACTCGCTGTACCGGCGACACCCCCGCTCGTCGGCCTCGATCACCGCGATGTGCTCGACTTCGTACGGGCCGATGTCGAACTTCTCCCCAGTTGCCCCGCTCGCAGATATCCGTTGGTGACCGAGTGCGAGTGAGTCACCGAGCGTTGCCAGGGGCTCGAACACGAGCGCCCCGTCCTGAGCCTTGATCAACGCGCGGTGGACGTCCAGGGATTCACTCCGGCCGTGGGTCCAGTGCATGGGATGGTTCACGACGTTCGCCTCATCAGCGACGAGCGAGTTGAGCGCATCAGCATCGCGCGCGGCGATCACCGCAGATATGCGGGCCCAATTCGCGGTCGCCGCGTTCGGCCGCACGCGGCGATGAACCACCGACCCCTCTTTTGTTCTCCCCTTACCAAGAGGAGACACAGAGGGGTTGCTCCCGACAAGCTCGTCGAAGCGGGCGAGCGCTTCGGCGTCGCGATCGGCCTCGGACTGTTCCCAGCGCGTCAGCAGGCCATCGACGCCGAAGGTCCACAGAATGCAAAGGTTGCGCTCGAACGCGCCACCGCTGGCGCGGTCCGTGCCGAAGTTCGTCCAGCGTACGAGGAGCGCGTCGGATCGCAGGTCGAGTATCTCATCAACGCGCGTGCTCCAGTCTGCCGTGAGCTCGAACAGAGCGCGAATACCCGGCAACAATGCATCCGCTCCGTGCACAGACCCCATCCCGACGGTTCGGGGATCGCAGAACTCGATGGCCGGTGCGAACGCGGTGGCCCAGCGATCAGGCTCGAACGATTCCAACAGCGTCTTCGCCGAGCGCGCCGTCACCACGGCGCGGGCGCGCTCGGGGCCGTCGGGGAGAAGTCTCCGTCGGCGACTCCGCTCGCCGATACCGACAAGCTGCACAATGCGAGCGAGTCGCCGAGGGTCGCGAGCGGCTCGTGGGTGAACGTCACGTTCTCGTAGCGGGGCAGCGAGCGCCGAGTCTCGGCGAGCGCTCGTTGCCGGTCGTAGGTGGCACCGGTGGGATGGTGCACAGCCTCCATGTCTTCGGCGAAGAGCGGGAGGAGCGCATCGAAGTCTCGCGCCGCCAATGCTGTTTGCAATCGAGCGGCGTTCGCGGTCGCGGCGTTCGGCCGCACGCGGCGCCCGCGCTTCTGTGCGGCTCGCGATGGTAGACCCGTCTGGGAGGGCGAGGCTCCCGCCGAGCCGCTCCTCGCAGCCCACGGCTCGCCGGAAGGCTCGCCCTCCCGTCTGTCGAGGTTGCTTCCGACGATCTCGTCAAAGCGCGCGAGCGCCTCGGCGTCGCGATCGGCGTCGAAC
Organism: Deltaproteobacteria bacterium; assembly: GCA_016178705.1. Lineage (NCBI taxonomy): Bacteria > Pseudomonadati > Myxococcota > Myxococcia > Deltaproteobacteria bacterium. The sequence goes on from JACOST010000031.1 coordinate 91,857, forward strand.
ATCTCCCAGCGTGTCATGAGACCATCGGTTCCGTAGACGACGATCTGAAGCATTCGCCTCTCGAAGGTGCCGCCGCCATCTCGGTCGGTGCCGAGGAACGTAACGCGGCCGAGGAGCGCGCCGGAATGCAGACTGAGAACGTCGTCGAGGGACATTGCCACCACGACGGCGAGATCGAGCCAAGAGCGGATGCCTTGCCGCGCCGCTTCCTGCCCGTGCGCGGAAAAAGTCCCCAAGGTCCGGTGGTCGACGACCTCGATGGCAGGCGCGATCGCTAGGCGATCGAGATCCCCCCACGGTCCCGCCAACGCCGGGGCCCAGCGCGCCATGGCCATCGCGCGAACGCGCTCGGGGCCGTCGGGAAGAAGCTGGGCGTAGCGTTCGTACAACCGGGCGACGGCGTCGCCCAACCGATCGGCGGCGAACATCTCGCTCCGCCGCCTTCGCCCTTGCGCGTCGACCTCGATCAGAAGAACACTCTCCACCTCGTAGGCGCCGACATCGAACGTCTCGCTGGCCGCGCCGCTCGCCGCAATGAGCGTCCGGCCGAGCGCGAGCGAGTTGCCGAGGGTTGCCAGCGGCTCGTACCGGTACGTCCCGCCCTGGGCCCTGAGAAACGCCCGCCACGTGGCGAGCATTGCCTGCCGGTCGTAGGTCGCGCCGGTGGTATGGTCCATGACCTCGGAATCGTCCGCGATCTGGGCAGCGATCGCGTCGACGTCTCGGGCAGCGATCGCGGCCGCGTAGCGAGCAGTGTTCGCGGTCGCGGCGTTCGGACGGACGCGGCGGCGTGGTGCCCCTTCCCCCTTTGAAGAACGGGGACTGAGGGAGATTTCCTCGGACGATTCAAATCCCTTGTGACCTCCCTTTTCCAAAGGGAGGGACCCGGGAGGTAGGGCCCCCTGGCGGTGTAGCGGGCGTTCCGCGAGTAGTGTCGCGCCCTTGGCTTCCCACAGTTCGATGGCGCGTCGCTCCTCGACGTCGGCTTCATCGCCGCGGTCGTCGGTGCGCAACGTCGTCGCGAGCACCTGGCGGGCGTCGGCGTGGAGCAGCAGCACGTCGGTGGCGCCGGCGATGTCGACGGCCGCACGAGCGAAGTCGATGGCGGCTGCCTGCTCGCCATGTCGCGCCAAGGCTTCGGCGCGCACGCCGCGCCAGGTGATGGTGGCTTGCAGGTCGTCGCCGGCCAGCGCCTCGCTCTCGTGGCTAAGCGCTTCGGCCTCTGCCGCGCGGCCTTGTGCGAGGAGCGCACGGCCCAGGAATGCCGCGGCTCGCGCCGCGTCGATGCCGAGTCCGTGGGCGCGCAGGCCATCGTACGCGGTGCGCAAGCTGCGCTCGGCCGCGACGGCGTCGCCCTCGAGCAGGTCGATGAGTCCGGTGAAGACGTCAGCCTCGAGCAGTTGTTGTGTGATGCCCAACTCTTCGACCATGCGGCGCGAAGAAGCGATCATTCGCCGCGCGGCGTCGGTGCGCCCACGCAAGGCTTCGAGCACCGCTTGGCAGCGTAGTGCGACCGCCTCGACCGCGGGTGCGCCTTAGGTGATGCGTAGCACGCGCACGACGTCGAGGCAGCGCCCGCTGGCGCGCGTCACCGGACTCGGTCCCCACAACGCAGCCAGTGGCGCGTTTGCCAGCACCGTGTTCGAACGCCGCCGGTCGTGCGCGCGACGCGCGGCAGCCAGCGCCTTGTCGAGCGCGGCTTCACAGGCGCCGATTTTTCCGAGACGCGACAGCGCCAGCGCGTGCACCAAATGCGCCTTTGCTTCCCCGGCCGCATCACCCGCCGCCGCCAACGCGTCGGCCGCCGCAGCGACCGCGTCGGTAGTGGCGTGCAGCGACTGCGGATCGGTGAGCACGGCGAGCTGGCCGACGAAGCAGGTGTGCCAGGCCTGCAGACGGGGGTTGGGGGTTGGGGGTTAGGGGCCGGAGTCGAACGAGTGACAAAGCGGCCCAGTTCGTCGATGGCTTTGGCCGCTGTCCCCACGTCGCCGGCGGAGAGCAGCGCTTCGCACCAGTCGAGGGCGAGATCGGCGCGCGCGGGATCGGCGTCATCGAGCCGATCGAGCGCACGGCCGAGGAGGTTCGCCGCCACCGGTAAGTCGTCGCGCGCCAGTGCCCGCCGGCCCGCCGCGGCGAGATAGCGCGCCGCGCGTTCGCCCAGGGCGCGCCCGTGTGCGTCGATCGGTCCCAGCTCGCGCAAGTGCTGATGCGCTTGCTCCAGGTGCCAGCCGAGCGTCTCGTCGTGCTCAATGGCTTCACCGACGCGGCTCTCGATCCAATCGGCGAGGCGTGCGTGTAGCTCCGCGCGCGTGCCCTTCAGCACGCGGCGATACGCCGCATCGCGCGTCAGCCCGTGATGAAAGCGCAGCGCCGGCTCGCCGAGGAACCAACTGGCATCGGGTTCGATCAGCTCACTACGCCGCAACGATTCGAGTCGCGCGTCGAGGTCGGTGATCTCGCGCGGCAAGAGATGAGCGACGGCGGTGCGCGAAAACTGTCGGCCGACCACCGCCGCGCGTTCCAACACCGCGCGATCCTCCGGGCGCAGCCGTTCGATGCGGGCGGCGAGCAGCGCGTGAATGGTGGGTGGCATGTCGAACGCGGCGAGATCCACCGCCGCGGTCCAGCGATCACCCTCGCGCTTGAGCGCACCGTCGTTGACCAGCATGCGGACCAGCTCGGCGAGAAAGAGCGGGTTGCCCTCGCTGGTGGCAAGCACGCGGCCGGCGACGGCGGCGGGTAACGCGTCGGCGCCGATCACGTTGGCGGCCAAGCGCGTCGCCGCGGCGGCGTCGAGCCCGCCGAGGGTCACGACCTCACTGACCAGACCACCGGACGTGGCCAGCGACGAGCGCGCGTCGCGCAACTCGGGGCGCGCTCCGGCGAGCACGAGCAGCGGCACGCCCTTGCCCCATTGCACCAGATGCTCGACGAGATCGAGCAGCAACGGCTCCGCCCATTGCAGATCATCAATGGCGAGGAGCACGGGTTGCCGCGTGGCGAGCGCGGTGAGGAAGCGGCGGACGACGAAGAAGGTCTCCTCCGGCGAGGCCGGCGTGCCGGCGAGCAACGCGGCGATGCTGTCGGCGATGCGCGCACGGTCGGTGGCGGCGGGCAAGGCGGCGGCGATGGCCAGATCGGTCGGATCCGACGGATCGGACGGATTCGTCCTCTCGACGCCCAGCCACTTTCGCACCGCCTTCGCGATCGGGGCGAACGTGGCGCCGCTGGCGGACTCGCAATGCGCGGTCAACACTGTGGCACCGTCGCCGAGTCGGCGGCCGAGTTCATCGAGCAGGCGGGACTTGCCCAACCCCGGCGAGCCGAGGATGACCGCGAGGCGCGCGGCAGGTGTTGCGACGGCCGCGTCGTACACCGCCACCAGGCGCCGCAGCTCGTCGTCGCGCCCGACGAACGCCGTTGCCGCGGCACCGGCGGGCCGGTCGAGCGACACCACGCGGTACGCCGCGACCGTTTCGGCCCGACCTTTCAAAGAGAGCACGCCGAACGGCGCCAGCGTCACCAGTTCGCTGACAAGGCGACGCGTCGCCTCGCCGATCAGCACGTCGCCGTCGTGCGCTTCCTGCTGCAAGCGCGCCGCGACGTTGACCGGATCGCCAACGACGTCGTCGTTGCCGACGCTGACCACGACCTCGCCGGTGTTGATCCCGACGCGCAGGCCGATGTCTCCCACGGCTGCGAACTCTGCACGGGCCAGCTCGCGGAAGGCATGCTGCATGGCGACGCCCGTGCGCACCGCGCGGATGGCGTCGTCCTCGGCCACACGCGGCACGCCGAACGCGGCGATGACGCCGTCACCGAGCAACTTCACAACGGTGCCCCCGTGCCCTTCGACTGCGGCACGCAGCGCTCGGTAGTAGTGGTCCATCAGCCGGCGCGTGGACTCCGCATCGAGCCGTTCATGCAGCGACATCGAGCCGATGAGGTCGGCGAAGATGATGGTGACGACTTTGCGCGCTTCGGACAGGGGGTTAGGGGTTACGGGGTTGGGGGTTAGGGGCAGAGGGGAGCTGCCTAATGCCGTCTGCCTACTGCCTACTAGCCACGCGCCGCAGCCGAGGCAGAACTGCGCGTTGGGTTCGCTCTCGCGTCCACACGCCGGGCAGCGTGGGGACCAGCGGCTTGCCGCAGCCAGCGCAGAAGCGCGCGTCAGCCGGATTGGTTCTTTGGCAGCTCGCGCAGATCATCGCTACGTCTCGTCGACGAGGGGCACGCTAGCGACGGCGCCTCGATCTAGCGATTCACGGATTGCATCATGGCTTCAGGATAGCGCAATCCCGCGGCGGCGCCGTGCGGCGCGACTTCGTTGATGCGCGCGAGCTCGGTGGCACTCAGGGTGACGTTCAATGCGCCGAGGTTCTCCTCAAGGTACGTGCGCCGCTTGGTGCCCGGGATCGGCACGATGAAGTCGCCTTGCGCCAGCACCCAGGCGAGCGCGAGCTGTGAAGCGGTGCAGCGCTTCTCGTTGGCGATTGCCTCGATGCGTGCGACGAGATCGAGGTTCTTCTGAAAGTTGTCGCCCTGAAAGCGTGGCGAGAAGCGACGGTAGTCGTTGGCCGCGAGATCGTCGAACCGTTTGATCTGGCCGGTGAGAAACCCGCGGCCGAGCGGACTGTAGGCGAGAAATCCGATGCCGAGCGTGCGACAGGTTTGCAGGACATTGTCCTCCGGATCGCGGCTCCACAACGAGTACTCGGATTGTACCGAGGCCAGTGGATGGACCTTGTGGGCTCGCCGAAGGGTGTCAGCACTGGCCTCGGACAGACCTATGCCACGCGTTTTTCCCGCATGCACCAGGTCGGCCATCGCGCCGACGCTGTCTTCGATCGGTACGGTCGGATCGACGCGATGGAGTTGGTAGAGATCGACCGCATCGACGCCGAGCCGTTTGAGACTGTCGTCGCACGCCTGGCGAATGTAGTCGGGACGGCCATTGATGCCGCGCACCGTTTTGTTGGTCTGGTCGCGGACGATGCCGCATTTGGTAGCGAGCACCGCCGCGTCGCGGCGCCCACGGACGGCGCGACCAACGAGTTCTTCGTTGGTGTACGGACCATACATGTCGGCGGTGTCGAGCAAGGTGACACCGAGATCGAGCGCGCGATGAATGGTCGCGATCGATTCGGCGTCGTTGGTCGGGCCATAGAACTCGCTCATGCCCATGCATCCGAGTCCGATGGCCGACACGTTCAATCCGCCGAGTTGGCGAGTTTGCATTGAATGTCCTCCCGCGCCACGGACAATCGCGCATGTGCCGCTGGCTTGCAAGACGCGGGGGCGAGCGGACCGGCGCCGCAGCGGGCGCGTATGCAGTAACGGGATCGGTAGGTCGGAGCTATGGCGTCGATTCGTGCAGCACGGTCTCCGCACGAATCTTCCAACGGTCGCCGCCGCGCTGCCACTGCAACACTTTGAAGGCGTGGGAAATCGAGACCGCAGACTGATAGGACTGGTCGAAGCTCACGACGGCCGTCGTGTCGGGCGCGTTCGGTGCGGGCGGATAAACCGCCACGGTCGAGCCGGCAATCTGCACCGCAATCGTCCCGCTGTGCTCGAACAACGACGCCTTGCGAGCACGCCACTGCGAAACGCTGGCGCCGAATTCCGGGACGAACGAGGCGCTGTAGAATCCGACGTAGTCATCGAGCCGGCGCTGTTCCCAAGCCTGACGCCAGCCCTCCAGCGCGTCGCGTAGTGCGTCAACCTCTTGAGGAGTCGTTGAGGACGCGGCTTGGTCGGCACCGAGCCAGACAGTTCGCCACGGCGTGGTGCTGCTCGATAGCACGTCGAAGTCCGGCTGCCGTAGCTGGGCAACGTCAGGACCGAGGCCGTGTCGCTCGGGAACGAGTTTGAGCCGCTTCTTCCCAGTTTCATCGACGAGGCGGATGCGCTCGCTGGAAATGTCGCTGGCTACCAGCCAGCGGGGCCAGGCCGATGTCTGCGCGGCAATGATCGGATAACATCCTTCATTTGCGATCGTGTCGGTCGCACGGCGATAGAGGCATAGTTGCTTGTGTTCGGGCTCGACGATCGCCGTGGTCGTCCATTCAGTTCCAAGCGTGGTGGGCCATGTCGACGGCTCGCCAAGTGATGCGATAGGAGGTGGTACAACGGCCGCGGGCGCGACGTTCGGCTCGGTTGCGGGCTCGGCGGGGACTACCGGCGCCGAAGCGCTGGCAACATGTGGCTGGTCGGCACTTCGTTCGACAATCGCGGCAGGTGGCACCGGTGCTCGGGGGACGACCGCTTGGTCGGCGGCAGCGGAACGCGAGATCGTGGAGGGCGGGGCGTCTGGTCGCTGAACGACGGCAAGCACCGCGAACACGGCAAGCGCGCCAACTGCGGCGCCGAGGACCAGTGACAGTGTCCGTCCGTTTGGCGGCGCGGGCGCGGTCGGGGGATTGTGCGATGCAGCTTCCGTCTCACGGCGGAGCTTGCTCAGTTCGGCTTCGAGAGTGGCGAGGCGGTCATCATGCTGGGGCGACGGATCGTCGGGGACCGCCTTGACGCGATCGAGTTCGGCCTCGAGGCGTTCGTGATGATCCGAGTACCACTCGATCGCTCCAAGCAACGCCTGCAGGTGTTCGGCCATTCCCGCCCGAGACGGATGCGAACCGCCGACGTACTCAGAATGTGGCGTCGCGCTCTCGCCGCTAGTGTGGCCGTCGGCGGTCGCGGTCATCGCATCGATGCGTTCGGCGATGGCTTCGACGCGTCGGACACCCTCCTGGAACGCGCCCATCAGCGTGTCTTGATCGGCGACGACGCAGGCGAGCAGCTCGTCGGTCTTGTTGCCGTTGTCCGAGAGGTTGCTGAGGACGCCCTCGATTCGCTGCAAGGCGTCCTCGGCGCGTGCTAACGCCTGCGCGGCGGTGGCGCGCGCTTCGGCGGTCGCATGAGTTTGCGCGTCCTGAAGCTGGGCGATCGAATCGCGGATCTCGCTGATGGCGGGCGAGGCGATAGCCGCGCTGGCATCGACAGTAGGTTGATTCTCGACCCGGGCAGCGAGCGAGTGGAGTCGCCGCTCGCAGGCTTGCACGGTGGTAATCAACATGTCGCGGTCAGCGGTGAAGCGCGCCAGCAGCCCCGCGAGAATCTTGCGCTGCGACTCCAGTGTATCCAGTCGGACAATGGTTGATGCGCGAAGGTCGCCGTTTGGCATTCGATGATCTCGTAGGAATTCTACAGGCAGGGGGAAGACATTCAGTAGGGCGATTCCGGAGTGTGCTCGGTGATGACGGTCGGTCCAAAGGCACCGTCGATGAGCTGGCGAATCCGGGCGATGAAGTCTTCGCGCTTGAACGGCTTGACGACATAATCGCTGGCACCGGCCCGGCGGGCCCGATCGACGCTTTCTGGGGTTCCGTTCGCGCTCAAAATCAACACCGGCACACGCTTCGTGTGGCGGGCGCGACGCAGGCGCTGACACATGTCGTAGCCGTCGAGGCCGGGCATCGAAAGATCGAGGATGACCACGTCGGGACGCTCAAGTTCGGTGAGCGTGAGTGCTTCGTCGGCGTCCTGGGCGGTGATCACCGTCAGGCCGAGGCCGGACCGCTCGATGGTTGCCCGAACGATGCGGCGCAAGTCGGGGTCATCGTCCACCACTAAGGCTCGGAAACTCCGCGCCGCCGTCGGGGTCGCGAGAGCGGCACGAACGATGGTGGCGAGTTTCGGCTGCGGAGTCGGTTGCGGCGCAGGCTGTGCCGACGGTTGGACGGTCTGTTCGCTTGCTCCACTCGGTATGTGAGGTGTCGCGCCTTCTGCGAGCCGGACAAGGCCGTCCTCGATTAGCATCTCGATTGCCACGCGAGCGGCCGTCTCCGACAGTTGGCTCTGCGGACGTGAGATCGATTGGCGGAAGCGTTGCACGAGGGGCAATTGCAGTGCGTCACCCAACAGGATGGCGAGGTTCCGCTGCGTGATCAGCCCTTCTTGCTCCAGCAGACGCTCGACCGGTCGATCGTTGGCGCTCGCCAACTCCACGAGCCGCGCGGCATCGCGGGAACTGAGTCGCCCCACCTGGTGTAGAAACCGAAGCAATGTCTGGGTTCGGTCGCGGGTACTAGGTGAGGTCTGTATCCAGGTCACGGCGCACTACAAACAGCAAAGCCTACGCCAGGCGTAGCTGCCGTGTATATGCACGAGTACGTCGATTCGCGCGGGCCGGATGGACGGAATTTGTTCCTCGGCGGCATGGGAATATCGTCCGGCGGGCCTGCGGGAAGAATCGTGAGGGTGAGCAGAGTTGCGTTGACGAGCATCGGCGGCAGGCTCGACTACGCTCCTGCCGATCCGGTAGTCGGGGTGGAGGTGGCCTGACTTGCGCGCGTGAAACGTAAAACGTAGAAGGTTCCCGGATTGCGTTTTGCATTTTACGTCTCCGAATTCTCGCGCAGAAAGGTACAGCATGGCACGCAAGAAGATCGCCCTGATCGGGGCCGGTATGATTGGTGGGACTCTGGCGCATTTGAGCGCCATCAAGGGCTTGGGCGATGTGGTGCTCTTCGATGTAGTCGAGGGGCTGCCGCAGGGTAAGGCGCTCGACTTGCTCGAAGCGGGTCCGATCGAAGGCTTCGACGCCGCGATCGTCGGCACCAATAAGTACGACGACATCGAGGGCGCCGACGTATGCATCGTCACTGCCGGCTTGGCGCGCAAGCCAGGGATGAGCCGTGACGATCTGCTGTCGGTGAACTCCAAAATCATGGGTGATGTGGCGAGCAACATCCGCGATCGCGCGCCGAACGCGTTCGTCATCGTTATCACCAATCCGCTCGATGCGATGGTGACGGCGATGAAGCGGTTGACCGGGTTTCCCAAGCAGCGCGTCGTCGGGCAGGCTGGCGTGCTGGACTCGGCGCGCTATCGCACTTTCATCGCCATGGAGTTGGGCGTGTCTGTGCAGAGCGTGAACGCGATCGTCCTCGGCGGCCACGGCGACGACATGGTGCCGGTGCGTAGCTACTGTCAGGTCGGCGGGGTCGCGGTCGAGAAGTTGATTCCCGCGGCGCGACTCGATGCGATCGAGCAGCGCGTCCGTCAGGCCGGCGGAGAGATCGTCAACTTGCTCAAGACGTCGGCGTACTACTCGCCGGCGCACGCGGCGATTCAGATGGCCGAGGCATACCTGTTCGATCGCAAGCAGGTGCTCCCGTGCGCGGCATTGTTGGAAGGCGAGTACGGCGTGAATGGGTTCTACGTCGGCGTCCCGGTCGTGATCGGCAGCGGCGGCGTGGAACGGGTCGTGGAGATCGAGCTGACGGCTGCCGAGCGCAAGGCCCTCGATGTGTCGGTGAGCCACGTGCGCGAGCTGGTCGAGGCGACGGAGAAGTTTCTTCCCAAGGCGTAGCAGCGACACTTCTGCCAGCCGCAATTCGATTTCATTTTTCTTGGCGGCGGTTCGATGGCTCTGTAGGGATGGAGAGAATGTCGGGGGACGCTGAGCGTATGCCGATGGATGACCGCAGACACTTCTTGCTGCGCCGCTTACATAGCCTGTCGGGCATCGTGCCGATCGGGTTCTACATGCTGGTGCATGTGTACGCGATCAACGTGACGATCCTGGCCGGGCCCAAGGTGTTCGATCACGCGGCCGAGACGCTGGAGTCGACGCCGTGGTTCCTCTTGCTGTTGATCGAGATCTTCCTGCTGTGGCTGCCGATCGCGTTTCACGGGATCTACGGGCTGTTCATCGTGCAAGAAGCGCAACATAATTTCACCAGCTATGGCTACACGCGCAACGTGTACTTCTCGCTGCAGCGGATCAGCGGGATTGCGGCGTTCCTGTTCCTCGCCTTCCACATGTTCACCACGCGCTTCTACAACTACGTCTGGAGTGTGCCGATCAGTTACGAGACCATGCACGGGTGGATCAGCAATCCGCTGTGGTTCGGCGTCTACCTCATCGGGATTCTAGCGGCGGCGTTCCATCTGACCAACGGCGTTTCGACCTTCTGCATCACATGGGGCATCACGGTTGGCGTGCGCGCCCAACGTGCGGTGCAGAACGCGTGTACGCTGCTGTTCGTGGTGATGGGCGTGTCCGGCGTGGCGATTGTCGCGGCGTTCCGGTGAGTCCGGGCCCGCCAAAACAGTAGACGAAGCAGTGAAGGACGCATCGCAATGGCAGACGAGCGATTGATAGTCGTTGGCGGCGGCCTCGCGGGGTTGATGACCACGATCAAGATCGCTGAGATGGGGATCCCGGTGGATCTCTTCTCGGTGGTGCCGGTCAAACGCTCGCACTCGGTGTGCGCGCAGGGCGGCATCAATGCCGCGGTGAATTGGAAGGGCGAGGGCGACACCCCGCAGGAGCACTTCGACGATTCAATTTACGGCGGTGACTTTCTCGCCAACCAACCGCCGGTGAAGGCGATGTGCGAGGCCGGGCCCGGGATCGTGTTTCTGCTCGACCGCATGGGCGTGCCGTTCAACCGCACACCCGAAGGCTTCCTCGACTTCCGCCGCTTCGGCGGCACCAAGCATCATCGGACCGCGTTTGCCGGCGCCACCACCGGACAGCAATTGCTCTACGCCCTCGACGAGCAAGTGCGTCGCCACGAGGCCGCCGGGTTGGTGCGAAAATTCGAGATTTGGGAGTTCCTGTCTGCGGTGCAAGATGAAGGCGGACGCTGCCGCGGCATCATCGCGATGAACGGGCGCACGATGGAGATTCAAGCCTTCGCGGCCGGCGCGGTCATGCTCGCCACTGGCGGGCCGGGGATCATCTTCGGCAAGAGTACGAACTCGATCGTCAACACCGGTGCCGCGGCGGGGATCGCCTACCAACAGGGAGCCACCTACGCCAACGGTGAGTTCATCCAAGTGCATCCGACGGCGATTCCCGGCAACGACAAGCTGCGGCTGATCTCCGAGTCGGTGCGCGGGGAAGGCGGCCGGGTGTGGACGTACAAGGACGGTCAGCCGTGGTACTTCCTCGAAGAAATGTATCCCGCCTACGGCAATCTCGTCCCGCGCGATATCGCGACGCGCGCGATCTTCAAGGTCGTCTTCGAGATGAACCTCGGCGTCAACGGCGAGCCGATGGTCTATCTCGATGTGACCAACATCGATCCGCACGTACTCGATCGAAAATTGGGTGGCGTGCTCGAGATCTACGAGAAGTTCATGGGCGACGATCCGCGCAAAGTGCCGATGAAGATTTTTCCCGGCATGCACTATTCGATGGGCGGGGTGTGGGTGGACTACTCGCACATGACCAACATCCCGGGGCTGTTCGCGGCCGGCGAAGTCGACTATCAGTACCACGGCGCCAATCGATTGGGGGCGAACTCGCTGCTTTCGTGTCTCTATAGCGGCCAGATCGCGGGGCCAGCGATGGCGCACTACGCGCGCGGGAAGCACGCAAATGGCGCCGAGCGCGCGCTCGATCTGGAGAAGAAGCGGCAAGAGGAAGCGTTCGCCAAGATCTACCGCATGAACGGCAAGGAAAACGCTTACTCGATCGCCAAGGAACTCGGCGAGTGGATGACGGCGAACGTCACCGTGATCCGCGACAACGCGAAGCTCCGTGAAACCGACAACAAGCTGATCGAGTTGAAGGACCGCTGGAGCGACATCGGGCTCAACGACAAGAGCCGATGGGCCAATCAGGAAGTGTCGTTCATCAAGCAACTGTGGAGCATGCTCGAACTGGCGCGGGTCATCACGCAGGGGGCGCTGCGCCGCGATGAGAGTCGCGGCGCGCACTACAAGCCGGCGTTTCCCGAACGTGACGATGCGAAGTTTCTCAAGACGACGGTGGCGCGCTGGAGTTCCGACGGACCACAGTTGAGTTACGAGCCGGTCGACACCTCGCTGATCAAGCCGCGGCCGCGCAAGTACGATGTCGACAAGCAGGCGGCGTGAGCAGGCGATGGAAGCGCGCTCGATCACCCTTCGCATCAAACGGCAGGACGGACCGGGGGCGACGCCGTATTGGCAAGAGTTTGAAATCCCGTACAAGGCGCAACACAACGTGCTGTCGGTCCTGATGGAGGTCCGCCGCAACCCGGTGACCAAGGACGGCACGCCTACGTCGCCGGTGGTGTGGGAAGCCAGCTGCCTCGAAGAAGTCTGCGGCTCGTGCACGATGGTGGTGAATGGACGGGTGCGGCAGGCGTGTACGGCGCTCGTCGATCATCTCAGCCAGCCGATCACGTTGGAGCCGATGACAAAGTTTCCGCTGGTGCGGGATCTCGTCGTCGATCGCAGTCGCATGTTCGAGTCGCTGAAGCGCGTCAACGCTTGGATTCCGATCGACGGCACGTACGACCTTGGTCCCGGGCCGCGCGTGCCGGCCGACCGGCAAGAGTTCGCGTACCTGCTGTCGCGCTGCATGACCTGCGGCTGTTGCTTGGAAGTTTGCCCGCAGGTGAACGACGCATCGAAGTTCATGGGGGCCGCTACGATGGCGCAGGTGGTATTGTTCAACATGCATCCGACCGGCGCACTGAACAAGGACGAGCGCTTGGCCGCTGTGATGGGCGAAGGCGGGATCGCCGATTGCGGCAACGCGCAGAACTGTGTGCAGGTGTGTCCGAAGGAAATTCCGCTGACGACGGCGATCGCGGAGCTCGGTCGGCAGACGACGATCAAGGCGGTCAAAGATCTTCTCTGGGGTTGAAGGAGCGGCATGAACATTCACGAGTTCCAGGCGAAGGATATCCTCCGAAAGTACGGCGTCGCGGTCCCGAATGGGAGCGCGGCGAGCAGCGGCGACGAAGCCGCAGCGATTGCGCGCGAGATCGGGGGGACCTGCGTGGTGAAGGCGCAGATTCACGCCGGCGGCCGTGGCAAGGCTGGCGGGGTAAAGGTCTGTCGCACGCCGGAGGAAGCTCGCGACTTTGCGAATTCTCTGATCGGCAAGATGCTGGTGACGCATCAAACCGGGCCAAGCGGCCGCGTGGTGCGGCGCGTGCTCGTGGAGGAGGCCAGCGCGATCGCGCGCGAGTTGTATCTCGGCATGGTGATCGACCGTGCGATAGGTCGCCCGGTCATGATGGCGAGCACCGAAGGCGGCATGGAGATCGAGGAGGTCGCCGCCAAAACCCCGGAAAAGATTTTGCGCGAGAGCATCGACCCGGCGGTCGGGCTGCAAGCGTTCCAGGCGCGCAAGCTGGCTTTCGCCTTGGGACTAGACTCGAGTTCGATCCGTGAAGCGGTGAAGTTCATGGACGGTGTGTATCGAGCGTTCGTCGAGCACGATGCGTCACTGATGGAGATCAATCCGCTGGTCATCACCAAAGCAGGCAGCGTTGTGGCGCTCGATGCCAAGATGGGCTTCGATGACAATGCCCTCTACCGCGCCGGCGTGCGTGAGCTGCGCGACCTCAACGAGGAGGATCCGAAGGAGACCGAGGCGGCTAAGCACGACCTCAGCTACATCGCACTCGACGGAACCATCGGATGCATGGTGAACGGCGCGGGCTTGGCGATGGCGACGATGGACATCATCAAACACTGCGGCGGCTCACCGGCCAACTTCCTCGATGTCGGTGGTGGCGCGACCGCCGAGCGTGTGGCCGAAGCGTTCAAGATTCTGCTCTCCGATCGGCAGGTACGCGCGGTGCTGATCAATATCTTCGGCGGCATCATGCGGTGCGACGTGCTCGCGAGTGGCGTGGTGGAGGCGGCGCGACAGGTGAAACTCAACGTGCCGCTCGTGGTGCGACTCGAGGGGACGAACGTCGACATCGGTCGGCGTATTTTGGCCGACTCCGGACTCAACGTTATTGCGGCTACCGACATGGCCGACGCCGCGCAAAAGGCGGTTAAGGCCGCACAAACGGTCGCCTGAGCGCGTCAAGTCCACAGCTTCTGTTGATAAGCTGTGGACAGGAAGGCTCTGGTTCTTGTCAGAGAAGGGTTTGCTTGAATTGCCACAAAAGTGGTCAGCGGTCCGTCGATCAGAAAGAGTTGGGTCGACGGCGGCTTAGATCTGCCGAGTTAGAGTCGAATCGGTTGACGGTTCAGTTTTCGGCCGCAACCGGTGTCCGCTCGAGACGTTGTGGATAACAGTTGCCGCGAATCTTCAGAATCGGAACTGGACCTTGGCGTTGCGGTTGCTCGTCGACGCAGTGTCGGTGCCTTGCAAGACACCATTAATATACAGATTGACGAGCACGACGTCACCGGTATTAGGGCTCTGGTTGGCCACAAACGCTACCGCGAAGCTCTGTGGGGCTTCGAGGTAGAAGATTGCGGGAGTGCCGCACGTCCCGGCCGGGCGACCGGTGTCGGCGGTTTCGAAGAAACTACAGGCGATGAAAGTTGCGACCTCGTCGCCAATCGAGGCCGTGAACGGGATCGGTTGTTGATTGACCTGGTCGCTGCATAGGTTCGAGATCGGAGGAGTTTGATCTTGATCGCAGACCTCGACGCGAACATCGGGACCATTGACTGGCTTGATCTCCTGGGCGGAGGTCGCGAGGGAAACCGGGAGGTCCGAGTCAGGCGGAATCTCGCCGCTTCGAAACGGTGTGCTGGTGTTGAAGCCGAAGTTGTAGAGTTGCAGCGGAACCGGAGACGTAGTCGAAGACGGGGCGGGGCAGTCGCTGCTCTCGACGGCGCGTTGGAAGGTACCCCGCACCGGCTGTTGCGCATTCAACAAGAAGAACGCGTACGGGCTAGTGAAGTCATTGCGGGCGTTCTCCTTACTACACGGTTGAGCGATCGTATGCACCGGGCCGTTCGAGGTCTTGAAGTCGACGACCTGAAATCCTTCACCGCTTGTTCCGACCACGGCGAATAGCAGTTCGTCTGGGCGGGTCGGCGTCGGAGAGCTACCACTGCAGGCGGCCAGCGTGGCGCACGCGAACACCACGATCGCAAGGAATAGTCGCTGCATGTGTGGGCAGCTTGTGTCAGCATTCCGCGCAGCGGTCAAGATGGTGTATGATCCGCGCGCGTATGGATCGAGAGCGGTTCGAAGAGTTGGTGGCCGAGGCGTTGGATGCACTCCCGCAAGAGTTTGCGAAACGCCTTGATAACGTCACCGTGCTCGTCGAGGATGAGCCGTCGGGCGACGTCTTGCTGCAAATGGGCCTCGACCCGCGGCGCGATACGTTGTTCGGTCTCTACGAAGGTGTGCCTTTGAGTGAACGCACTGCGCTGGCCACGGGGAGGTTGCCGGACCGTATCACAATCTTCTACAGGCCGTTGACGCGGGCGTGCCGGTCACCGGAGGCGATTCGACGGCAGATTTTGCGAACGGTGATTCACGAAGTCGGGCATTTCGTTGGCCTCGACGAGGACGAGGTTCGCGCCGCCGGGTACTAGCGAGAGGAACGGTCATGGCTGAACCGCTCACTGACGTCGAACGTGTGCTCAAACTCAGCGATCGAGTGCGCTTACTGGTCGCGATCTCCGACGAGATTCCGGTCGAGACCAAGCTGAACGTGCAAGGTTTGCTGAAGATCTTCGAAGGCACGGTTGCCGCAGCTGAGAGCGCGGCGGATGAGGTGCGCGCCGCAGGCTACTACCAAGCCCTGTATCAGGATCTCGAACCCTATGCGGACATTGAGGCGTTGCTGTCGGCGATGCGCGTGTTCGCGCCATTCCTGTGAGCGTTGCAACCGGTATCTCGCGCGCTACCGAGGACAGTCTCACCGATCTGCCCGGAGGTCCTCTATGGCTCACGCGGCTCGCCAACTTGGCGGATCACGTCGATCGCGACGCGCTTTTGCGCGACGAGCGGGCAAGCGAGCCGCCGTACTGGGCGCATCTGTGGCCGGCGGCACTGGCGCTGGCGCGGCTCGTGGCGAATGCGGGCGCTCGGCTGGATGGTCGCCGCGTGCTCGAAGTTGGGTGTGGCTTGGGGGTTCCGGCTTTGGTCGCGGCTCGCTGCGGTGCCGCCGTTGTTCTCACTGATCGCAACGTTGCTGCGGCGCGGTTTGCAAACCGCAATCTCCGTCGCAATGGCTTGCACGGCTCCGTGGCAGTCATGGATTGGCGGCAGCCCGCGATCTGCGGTCCGTTCGATCTTTGCTTGGCCGCGGATGTGACCTACGATCCGACGGCGAATGAGCGCTTGATGGATTTTCTGATTGGTGCTCTGGCTTCTGACGGCGAGGCGTGGATTGCCGAGTCGGTACGAGCGGAAGAGGCGACGCTGCCGCAGTTGATGAAGCGACACTTCGCCGTCCACGAGCAGCGACTCATCGAAATCGAGGACGGCCATCGGGTTTGGGTGCGAGTCCTACAGGGAAGGCGGTAACGATGAGCTACCTGGTGTTCGACATCGAAACGCGCATCGATAAGGGGCTGGTGCGCAGCATCTATCTTCCCGGCGCAGCCGTGAGCGACGACGAGGCCTTTGCCCAAGTTCGGCAACAGCTGCTCGCCGAGCACCAGAGCGACTTCTTTCCCCTGTCGTTTCACCTACCGATCGTGATCGTCTTGGCGGCGATACGCGACGACTTGAGTTGGGAGGGCGCGCAGATTCTCAGCAGTGCCGACGGCTCAGGTCGCGATATCGCGCAGGACTTCTGGTCGCGAGTGGAGAGTTTCAGCGGTACGTTGGTGACCTTCAACGGTCGCGGCTTCGATTTGCCGGTCATGGAGCTCCAGGCGCTGCGCCATGGGGTGCCGGCGCCACGCCACTTCAACGATCGCCACGGCGCGCGCGCCCGTTACTCTGACAAGCACTATGATCTCCACGAGTTCATCACGAATTTCGGCATGTATCGGGTGCGCGGTGGTTTGGATCTGTTGACCAAGCTGATCGGACTTCCCGGGAAGACGTCGGTGGCTGGTGGAGATGTCCAGAAGTTGTGGGAAGCCGGTGAACTGGCAGCGATTGAGCGGTACTGTCAGGCCGATGTGATTCAGACGTACCTGTTGCTGCTACGGGTGGAGCAACTGCGGGGACGGATTAGCGGGGCTCGCCTCGACGAGCTGTGGCAGGCGGCCGCGCCCTTGCGGGCATCCTTAACCGGCTGAGGCCGCCGAGTTGGCGGTAGTGCGCGCGATGACTTGCTTGAGTTGATCGACGTCAACCGGCAGGGAGAGGCAGTTCACTCGGATCGTCTGCTCGATCACCGCTCGCAGGCGCGTGGTCTCGCATTCGGTCAGAAAAATAATCGGCAACCCCGGGCGCGAGCGTCGCACTCGGTCGAACACGGTCAGGCCGCAAATGGTGCCGGGCAACGCGACCTCGGAGATGACGGCATCATAGGACTTGGATTCGAAGAGGCGGAGGGCCGCTTCGCCAGAATCCGCACCGTCGACCTCGTACCCGCAGCGGGAGAGAATGCGCTCGAGGGTCCGTCGAAAGTTCGGATTGCACGCGACTAAGAGCAGCCGCTTTTTGTCTTCACTACACTCGCACTCGGCTGACATTCCCGGACGCACCTCGCGGGGAGAGCTGCTGAGCAGGATCAATGCCACGGGGCGCGAAAGGCGGAGCGGAGGTGTGAGGCAAAGTAGCAGTAGTGAACGGTCACGATCTGCCCGTCCACGTGTGTTGAAACGCGACGAGGGGCGAGACGCGGGCTACGCGAGACCATATTTTCCGAGCTTGCGGTAGAGGCGCTGGCGATCGATGTGGAGCAGACGCGCCGCCTCGTTCTTGTTTCCTCCGCTCTTGCGGAGCGCGGCAAGGATGTTGAGTCGTTCGAGATCCTCGAACGGGATCGGTTCTGCCAGCCCTTCGATAGCGGGCGTACCGTTCCCCGAAGTGAACAGCGCGGGCGGCAGGTCACGTTCCGTGATTTCCGGGGCGGGCGACAGTGCGAAGGCGCGCTCGATCACGTTCTGCAACTCGCGAATATTGCCCGGCCAGCGATAGCCGAGTAGGCGTTGCATCGCCTCTGGGGTCACCTGTTTCGGCTCGACGCCATAGGCACGGCTGAATTCGGCGGTGAAATGAGTGACCAGCGGCGCGATGTCATCCCGGCGCTCGCGCAGCGGTGGCAGATGAATCGACACGACATTGAGACGATAGTAGAGGTCGCTGCGGAAGCCGCCTTCGGCCATCGCGGTTTCGAGATCGCGGTTGGTGGCGGCGATGATCCGAACGTCCACGCGCACCGCCTTCGTCGACCCCAGCGGCGTGACCTCCTTCTCTTGGATCGCACGCAAGAACTTCACTTGCAGCGGCAGAGGGATCTCGGCGATCTCATCGAGGAACAACGTGCCGCCGTCAGCCGCCACGAACACGCCGTCGTGATCCTCGACGGCCCCAGTGAATGCGCCCTTGCGATGACCGAACAGCTGGCTCTCGAGCAGGGTTTCGGCCAGCGCGCCGCAGTTGACGGCGAAGAAGGGTTGCGCGGCGAGCGGGCTCTTGGCGTGGATTGTGCGCGCGACCAACTCCTTGCCGGTCCCATTCTCGCCGAAGAGCAGGACATTGCTCTTGTTGCGACTGACCGCGTCGATGATCGCGTAAATGCCCTGCATCGGGCGGCTCTTGCCGACGATCTCGCCGAAGCGGTCGTACCGGCGCAGTTGCTGCTTGAGGTGCGTGACCTCGCGGCGCAGTTGCCGGGTTTCGAGCAGGCGCTCGACGACGATGAGCAGCTCGTCGGGATGACACGGCTTGATGAGGTAGTCGGCGGCCCCAAGCTTCATGGCATCGACCGCCGATTGAATCGTGCCATGGCCGGTCAACACGATGGTGGTCGGCGTCAGGTTACGCTCGTGCATCATGCGCAGCAGCGTCATGCCATCCATCACCGGCATATTGAGGTCGGTAATGACGATGTCGGCGGGCTGTTCGGTGAGTCGCTGCAGGGCCATCTCGCCATTGGCGGCGGTATCGACCATGTAACCCTTGCGTTCGAGAATTTTGGCCAACGTGCGAATCATGTTGGCCTCGTCCTCGACGAGGAGAATGCGTGCGTTCGGCATGCTCAGTGAACAGGAGACGCAGCGGGCGCGGCCGCGTGTAGGTGGGCGTCGATCGCCTGGGACTCGGTGCCGCACTGGCAGGGCAGCTCGATGATGAAAGTCGAGCCTTCATTCGGCTTGCTGCGGACGGTGATCTCGCCTTGATAGCGCTGCACCACGGAGTGGACGACCGACAAGCCGAGCCCGGTGCCTTGCCCGGGTGCTTTGGTGGTGAAGAACGGATTGAAGATATCCTTGAGGCTATCCTCCGGAATGCCCACGCCGCTGTCGCTGAACTCTATCTGCACGCGTCCGTTGGGTAGCGAGGCGGTGCGGAGACGCAGCTCGCCGCCGTGCGGCATCGCTTGCACGGCGTTGGTAATCAGGTTGAGGAAGATTTGCCGCAGCGCGTTCTGATTGGCCAAGCAGGGCGCCGACAGGCCGAGGTCGGTGGTGACGCGGACATCGGCGTTCTGCAGGCTCTTGTGAATGAGCTGCAATGTCTTGCGGAGCAGATCGTTGATGTCGACCGGCTCCAACTCGGCCCGCGACTCGCGCGAGAATTCGAGCAGGTTGTTGATGATCTCCTGCACGCGCCCCATCTCGTCTTTGGCGATCTGGAGATCTTCCTGAATCTCCGGATTGCTGCGGTCGACGAGCTCACTGAGATCGTAGAGCGCGTTCAAAATGATGCCGAGGGGATTGCGAATCTCGTGCGCGATGCCGGCGGCGAGTTGGCCGATCGCCGCCATCTTCTCTGACTGGATCAGCTGGCTCTCCAGGCGCTTGCGATCCGAAATATCGACACAGATGATTTGAAAATAGCGCTGATGGCCGTACTCGATCAGCCCCGCGTTGAAAAATACCGGCACGATCTCCCCGCGGCGAGTCTGCAGGTGAAGATCTTCGCGTTCGGAGTGTCCGCGCACCTTGGTCTCTTCCAACAGCCGCTGCGCGCGAGGGCGTTCGGTCGGCGGTAACAGGTCCCACAGACGCATGCCGGCCATCTCATCGCGACGGTAGCCCATGAGCTTCTCGGCGACGATGTTGGCGTCGAGCACGGTGCCAATGTCGTAGTCGAGTTTGAACATCACGGCCGGCGAGTTGTCGATGCGATTGCGGTAACTGGCTTCCTGTTCGCGCAACTCTTCTTCTCGTCCTTCGACGAAGAAGTCGGTGATATGCAGCAGCCGCTCCTGGAACTCTTGCTGGAGCAGGGCCGAGAGCGCATCGAGCTTTTCGGGCTGATCGGCGTATTGCTCGCGCAGGCGGTCGGCGAGCATATGGCGCAACTTCATTTGGCCGCTGAGGAAGCGGGACGCGGAGAATTGAGAAATGAATCCACGGCGGGCGTGGCTCCGCAGGTAGACGTAGGTGTCGATGTCCGCGGGATTGACGATGTGCGCGATCCAGCGCCCCAGCGCGTCACTCATGCCTTCGTGAATCCCCGGCCATTCCCATTCGGGAATGTTGAACGCGGTGCCGATCAGTTCCACCCAGGTGTCGAGCACGGTTGGACAGGCCGTGCGGATGAAGTTGGCGAGTTCGTCGCGCAGCGCACTGTGTTCGCGCGGATACGTGAGCAGGTGGCAGCCACGCATGTAGCCTTCGATACGCCGCAAGTGGGCTTCGAGCGAAGAATCGTAGACCGGCTCCATCGCAGCTCCTTCCGTGCTCGTGCGCTGTTTCAGCACTGCCACGTCTCGGAATCTATTACCAACTTGCCCGCGGTCTCGCTACCACGTGCGCAACGGAGGTGCGCACGTCGTCCGTAATCTGTGGCACGCCGACTGCAGTTTCAATTTCGCAGCGTGGACAGATGTTCAGGATAGGAGGCTCGTCATGATCGCAACCGGAATCGGAACACTCATGTGGGCGAAGCCGCTCACCGAACTCGCTTTCGGGTATGGAGATGCCGGCACGGTCGGAATGGTGCTGGGTTTCGGTCTCTTGGTGTCGTTGCTGGGGTTGATTCTGAACAGTGAGCGAGCGACACCCAGGCCGGAGTTGGTCACCACACGGCCGGCGTTGCAGCACTGAGCGTCTGGGAGTGCGGCGGGGGCTCGGCCCCCGCCAGCGCTCACTATGGTAACACGACGAGCTGCCCGCCAACGTGCGCGGGATGGAGTTGGCAAGTGATCGGGAAGATGCCTTCCTTGTCGGCAGTGAACTCGACGGTCTTCGGTTCGCCGCGGGTGACGACTTCTTCGACATTGACGGCTGCGATCTTGTACCCGTGCTGATTGGGGTCGGCCTTCACGTTGTTGATCAGTTTCAGTTTCACTTTGTCGCCCTTGTGCACGACCAAAGTCGAGGGTAGCCACAACTTGGAGCCCTCGTATTCGATGTTGACGATGGTGAAGGATTGCTCTTCCGCACGCACAGTGCCGACCGTCGCCAGCGTTGAAGCAGCGGCCATTGCCGCCACTGCGATCCACTTCCGCATAAGTCACCTCCCTGACGCCTAAGTAAGATGGATCGCATCTCGCCACAAGCGGCGGATGAATTCAATCGGGCAGCTCTGCTATAGACGATCCCGTGGCACACGAGGGTACCTTTCGCCTGGTGGCGGACTTCACCCCACAAGGCGATCAGCCGCAGGCAATCACCCAGCTCATCGATGGCTTGGCGCGCGGCCTGCGCAGCCAAGTGCTGTTGGGCGTCACCGGCTCCGGCAAAACGTTTACGATGGCGAACGTCATCGCCCGCGTGAACAAGCCGACGCTGGTGATCGCTCCGAACAAGACCTTAGCGGCGCAGCTCTACAGCGAGTTCAAGGGGCTGTTTCCCGAAAACGCCGTGCGCTACTTCGTCAGCTACTACGACTACTACCAGCCCGAAGCGTACGTGCCGAGCACCGACACGTACATTGAGAAGGATTCCTCGATCAACGACGACATCGATAAGATGCGCCACTCCGCCACCAAGGCGTTGCTGGAACGCAACGATGCCCTGATCGTCGCCAGCGTCTCCTGCATCTACGGCTTAGGGTCGCCGGAAGCGTACTTCGAGATGCTGATCTTCCTCGAGCGCGGCGGCACCGTCGACCGCGACGCGCTGCTGCGCAAACTGGTGGACATTCAGTACCAGCGCAACGACTACGACTTCCACCGCGGGACCTTCCGGGTGCGGGGCGACGTGATCGAAGTGTTTCCGGCGTACGAAGAGGCGCGCGCCATACGCATCGAACTGTTCGGCGACACCATCGACGCGCTCGGCGAGATCGACCCACTGCGTGGCCAGGTGCTGCGACGATTGGACAAGGTGGCGATCTATCCCGCCAGCCACTACGTGACGGCTCCGGAGCGAATGGAGAAGGCCGTCGCCGCTATTCGTTCCGAACTGAAGGCGCGCATCGCAGAGTTCCGCGCCGACAACAAGCTGCTGGAAGCGCAGCGACTCGAGCAGCGCACGCTCTACGATCTTGAACTGCTCGCCGAGATGGGCTTCTGCCCGGGGATCGAGAACTACTCGCGCCATCTCACCGGTCGTCAGACGGGCGAACCACCCCCGACGCTGATCAACTACTTTCCGGAGGACTGGTTGCTCATTGTCGACGAGAGTCACGTGACCGTTCCGCAAATCGGCGGCATGTATCGTGGCGATCGCGCCCGCAAGGGAACCTTGGTCGATTTCGGCTTCCGCTTGCCCTCCGCGCTCGACAACCGGCCGCTGAATTTCCAGGAGTTCGACGCGCTGATCCGCCAGATCGTCTACGTGTCCGCAACGCCGGGGAACTACGAACTCGAGCAGGCCCGCGGCGTGGTGGTCGAGCAGGTTATCCGGCCCACCGGGCTGACGGATCCGCAGATCAGTGTGCGACCGGCGCGCAACCAGGTCGACGATCTGCTGGAGGCAATCCGCGAGCGCATCGCGCGAAACGAACGCGTGCTGGTTACCACGTTGACCAAGAAGATGGCCGAAGACCTCACCGACTACTTTCAGGAACTTGGCTTGCGAGTGCGCTATCTGCATTCCGATATCGAGACCATCGAGCGCGTCGACATCATCCGCGACCTGCGCAAAGGGGTCTGTGATGTGCTGGTCGGTATCAACTTGCTGCGCGAGGGGCTCGACCTGCCCGAGGTCTCGTTGGTGGCGATCCTCGACGCCGACAAGGAAGGATTTCTCCGCTCGGAGCGTTCGTTGATTCAAACCACCGGCCGCGCGGCGCGCAACGTCAATGGCACCGTGATCATGTATGCGGACCATGTGACCGATTCGATGCGTCGGGCCATCGACGAAACCGATCGCCGGCGGGCCAAGCAAGCTGCATACAACCAGGAACACGGCATCACGCCGTCAACGATCCAAAAGGCGATTGATCCGCGGCTCGTCGAGAGTGCCGAAGCGGACTACGTCGATGTGCCGATTGTCGCCGAAGCCGATGCGGAGTACTTGTCGCTCAAGGAACTTTCCAAACGCATCGCCGCACTCGAAAAGCAGATGCGCCAAGCCGCCGGTGATCTGGAATTCGAACGCGCGGCGGAAGTGCGGGACCAGATTCAGCGCCTGCGCGAGCGCGAGTTGGCGACCCGCGAAGCGCGCGCCGCCAATTCAGGCGGCGTTGCGGACGACGTAGATCCCACCGTCTGAGAGATCGCCGAGCACCCGCAACAGTTCGGGCACCTGAATCGGCTTCTCGAGGAAGGCGAGGGCGCCGCGCTTGTAGCTGCGCAAGCGGTCGATGGTCGAATCGCTTGAAGTCAGGACCACGATCGGTACTTCACTGAGTCGGCGATCGTTGTGCATCGCATCCAACAGTCCGCGTCCGCCCATTCCTGGGAGATTGAGGTCGAGCAATACGAAGCTGAAGGCGGCCGGGTTGTGCGGGTCGGCGTATTGCTGCCGCTGGAGCAACACCAGCGCCTGATCGGCGGTCGGCACCGTGACCAACTGGTTGAGGATGCGAGCGCGCCGCAGAGCGCGCAACGTCAGATCGGCATCGTCGGGGTCGTCCTCAACGAGGAGGATAGGACCGCTGCTCATGGATGGGGGTTGTTGGCCCTTGTGCGTTGCCATAAATGACTCAGCTCCATCAGTCTCTGCGAGCGAAATTGCGCGCGTCACACAGGAAATGTGCTCTGCGAGTTGCGTACCATCTCGCGAGCGAAGCGGCTGGCCGTGTTGTCGGCCGTGTTACGGTCCATGTGCGTATACACGCGCGACGCGGCGAGAGCGTTCCGCGCTGAAACGTCACCGCGGTGACGCTGCCGCGAGGTTCTTTCCCTGCGCGGGCGGTGGGTATAGGCTCCGCCTCCGCGAGTGAGACTATCGGGTGAGCGACTCGGTTGAGCAAACAACCGCCGACAAAGAAGCGGCGGCGGCAGTGGGCGCGCTGCAGCATGAGTGCGAGGAGAAGCTGGCCTCGTTGCCAGCGCAGCCGGGCGTCTATCTGCTCAAGGATAAACACGCCAAGGTCATCTACGTCGGCAAGGCCAAGAACCTCCGCAGTCGCGTCCGCAGCTATTTTCGCGGCGGCGACGAGCGGGTGCAGGTCCGCTTTCTAGTGCAGCGCGTCACCGACTTTGAAACGCTGGTCACCAGCAACGACAAGGAAGCACTGATCCTCGAGAACAATCTCATCAAGCAGTACAAGCCGCGCTACAACATCCGGCTCAAGGACGACAAGTCGTACGTCAGTGTGAAGGTAACCGTTCAGCAGGACTGGCCGCGGATTGTGGTCACACGCAAGATCGTCAAGGACGGAAGCCGCTACTTCGGTCCGTTCTCGTCGGCCTCTGGCGTGCGCGAGACGCTCGATACCATTCGCAAAGTGATCCCGTTGCGCACCTGCAGCGACGGCGTATTTCGCAATCGGTCGCGGCCGTGCTTGGAGTATCAAATCAAGCGCTGCCTCGCTCCATGCTGTCTGCCAGTGGATGCAGACACCTATCAACGTCACCTGCGCGAGGCGATGTTGTTGCTCGAAGGGAAGAATCAACAGTTGGTTCGGCAACTCCGCGATGAGATGAGCGCGGCGGCAAGTGATCTGCGCTTCGAGGACGCCGCCCGCTTGCGTGATCAAATCCGCACGATTGAGAAGACGCAGGAACCGCAGCAGGTCTTATCGCACTGGGGCGGCGATCAGGACATCTTCGGTCTCTACCGGGAAGGCGGGTTCATCGAAGCGCAGGTGCTGTTCATCCGCAGTGGCAAGCTGACCGGCAATCAGGCCTATCATATCGAGGACTACGAGTTCTCGACGGAAGAAGTACTCGAAGATTTGCTGACGCAGTTCTACCAAGGCGATCGCTACCTACCGGATGAGATCCTGTTGCCAGTGGCGATCGAGGACGCGGATACGCGCGCGGAATATCTCAGCGAGCGGCGGGGGCGGCGGGTCGAGTTCTTGTGCCCGCAGCGGGGTGACAAGGTGCGTCTGGTGGCGATGGCGACGGAGAACGCGCGCCAGGGCTTCCGCGCGCGCCAGGATGGCGACTACCAGCGTGAACGCATGCTCGAGGAGTTGCGGACCAAGCTGCACCTGCGCAACGCCCCCAAGCGCATCGAGTGCTTCGACATCTCGAATATACAAGGCACGCTGGCGGTGGGATCGATGGTGACCTTCGATGAGGGCGAGCCCGACAAGAACCGCTATCGCCGCTTTCGTATCCGTACGGTGGAAGGGGCGGACGACTTTCGCATGATGTATGAGGTGCTCACCCGCCGCTATCGCCGCGCCAAGGAGAAGGCGGACTTCCCGGATTTGCTCGTCGTGGATGGTGGGATCGGGCAACTCAACGTCGCTCTGGAAGTGCTCCGTGAACTAGAGATCACGGAAGTGGACGCGGCGGGCTTGGCCAAAATGCGGGTCGAGCGCGACGCCCGCGCGCCGGAGATCGAGCGCAGCGAGGAGCGGGTGTTCCTGCCCGGGCGGAAGAACCCGGTGGTGTTGAGGCGCAATTCGAGCGCGCTGTTCTTGCTCCAACGCGTGCGAGACGAAGCCCATCGCTTCGCCATCACCTATCACCGGGCGCTGCGCCGCAAGGAACGACTGCGGTCGTTGCTCGATGGCATCCCCGGGATTGGTGCGACCCGTCGCAAGCGGTTGCTGCGTCATTTCGGCAGCGTCCGCCGCATGCGCGATGCGACCGCGGCACAACTGGCCGAAGTGTCGGGCATCTCCTCAGCCTTGGCCGAGAGCATCGAACGGGCGCTGGCGGGATCGAATGCGACCGCAACACCCGCGCAATTCGAGAACGAGAACTAGTTGGCTGCGCGGCCTGACGCCGCACGTGGGATAGCGACGGCATGACCACCGAAGCGGGCTCAGCATCGACACAGCGATCTACGCGGGCGGCCGTTCCGCCGCTGGTCGCGGTGGCGCTCGCCTTGATCATTGGACAACTGCTCGTCGGGCGGCAACTCTTGGCGCCGGGGTGGTTGCTGGCGCTCCTGAGCCTCATAGTGATCGCACTGGCGTTGTGGCGCCGCGGACGACTTGCCGCGTTGATGGTCGGAGCATTCGCGTGGGGCAATTGGTCTACGCAAGGGGTGCTCAATCCGTCATTTGATCGCGATCACATCACGCGGTGGTGCGATGGAGTGACGCGGGTGATTGAGGCGCGAGTGAGCGAAGATAGTAGCGCCGGGCCGCAAGGTGGGCGAGTGCGGCTGGACGTAGAGGGCTTGGAGAACGAAGGTGCGATGCGCGCCGTCCACGGTAGCGTGTTGCTGACCGTCCATGATCTCGAACGACACTGGCTCGCGAGCGACCTGGTGCGCGTGCCCGTGCGGCTGCGCCGGCCGCGCAATTTTGGCAATCCGGGCGAGTTCGACTACGAAAGTTACCTGGCAAGGCAGGGAATCTATGTGACCGCGTTCTTGAGTGATGACAGTGCGGTCGAGCTAATCGATCGGCAGCCGTCAGCCGGTTGGCTCACGCGCTGGCGCCGCGGGGTTGGCTCGCTGATTGACGAGCGTCTCGCTGGAGACGATCGTGCGCTGCTGCGCGCCTTGATCATTGGCGACACCGCGGGTTTGTCTCGACCGTTGCAGCAGGAGTTCACGACTGCGGGTGTCAATCACGTTCTGTCGATCTCGGGTTTGCACGTCGGCATGGTGGCGACCGTCGGGTATGTGGTGTGGCGTTGGCTGCTGGCGCGCAGTCGCTGGCTGTTGTTGCGCGCGCACGTACCGAAGCTGGCGGTGGCCGCGTCGGTGATTCCGGTACTGCTCTATGCTGGCATCGCGGGCAGCAGCACAGCGATGCTGCGGTCGCTGATCATGATTCTGGTCTTCCTCGGCGCTGTGCTGGTCGATCGTGAGCGGGACCTGGTTGTGAGCCTGGCAGCGGCCGCGTTGCTCATCGCAGTCCTGTGGCCAGGAGCGCCGCTCGACATCTCTTTTCAGCTCTCGTTCATGGCGGTGCTTAGTTTGGTGCTGGCGCTGGAGCGATTTTGGCCGTGGTGGCGCCAATGGGAGGAACGGCATCTGGTGCGGCTGCGACACGGGCCGATTCGGTTTGCACGGCCGGTCGCCGCCTATTTGGCCGTCTCCGGCGCCGCGTTTGTTGGCACCGCGCCATTGACCGCGTTTCACTTCAATCAGGTGTCCCTGGTCGCCCTATTGGCCAATGCGGTGGTGGTACCGCTGATCGGTACGGCGGCGGTCGCGCTCGGGCTGACGGCGGCGCTCGTGTATCCGTTGTCGCGCGGCTTGGCCGGAGTGCTGGTGTGGTTAGCGTGGCCGTTTCTGTGGCTCGGGCGGCTTGGGGTGTGGGCGTTCGCCGCGATCCCGTACGCAGCGCTGCGCGTGGTGACGCCGACGGTGCTGGAACTGGGCATTGTCTATGGGGCGCTCTTCATCGTCGTACGTGCTCCCGGTCGGTGGCGCCGACTCGGAGTCTGCGCTGTCGCAATCGTCGGGGTGTGCGACGTGTTGTGGTGGTACGGCGCGCGCTATCATCGCACCGATTTGCAGGTCACCTTCCTCAGTGTGGGGCAGGGCGACAGTGCGGTGGTCGAGTGTCCTGGAGCCAGCGTGATGGTGATCGACGGCGGCGGCATGGGCAACGGCTCATTCGATGTCGGCGAACGCGTACTCGCGCCATTCCTGTGGAGTCGCAAAATCGCGCATGTCGACGCGCTGGTGATGAGTCACCCGCAGTGGGACCACTTCGGCGGCCTAACGTTCTTGGCAAGGCATTTCAGCCCGGGCGAATTCTGGTCGACGGGTGAAGTTGCAGCCGGTGGCGTGCGCTTTGCCGAATTGGAGCAGGCGCTGTCGGAGGCAAGTGTCCGCCCGGTGATAGCGGTTCCTGGAATGGAGTGGCCCTGTGGCGATGCGCGAGTTCGCGTGCTGGCTCCTGGGGACGGGGTCGCCTCGACGAATGATCGTTCGCTCGTGGTTCAGCTGCAGCGCGGGCCGACCAGATTGTTGTTTACTGGCGACATCGAGCACGGAGCCGAGGCGGCATTGATTGCGTCAGCCGACGGGCAACTGCAGAGCACCGTGCTGAAGGTTCCGCATCACGGCAGCGCGACGTCGAGTACGCCCGCCTTTGTCGCCGCGGTCGCGCCACGGCTGGCGGTCGTTTCGCTGGGGCTGGACAACCGATTCGGCTTTCCCGCTGTGCGAACTGAGGCGACATATCGCACTGCCGGGGTGCCACTGCTCCGTACCGATCGCGATGGGGCAATCACCGTGCGCGTCGCGGTAAGTGGGGAGATGGTGGCTCGGACGCAGCATTCGGCCGCCACCTCTAACGTACGTTGACAGCATGTGAACCGGGGTCTATGGTTTTTCCTCGGCGGGGCCAAGCGTCCTGCTTTTTTTTCAAGGGCGGCGGCGCGTATGAATCCGAGCTTCAAGCAGATGATGAATGAGGTGGTGGCGTACGGGAGCTGCTGCGAATGTGGCTCGTGCGTACTGGTCTGTCCGCACAATGTCATCGACTACATCGACGGGAAACCGAAACAGGTTGCCAAAGCGACCGCCGCCTTCGACCACTGCGGTATCAGCGAGGGCATCGGTTGCGACGTGTGCGCGCAGGTGTGCCCGCGCTTGGGCGACCGCGAACACCACCTCACCGAGCGGGTCTTTGCCGATGAGTTGGCGGCGCAGGACACCTATTGGGGGGCATTCGGCGCGTACCGGCGCATCGTGGCGGCGCGTTCCAAGGACCCGGAAGTACTGGCGCGTTGCGAAGATGGCGGCGTGGTCACCACACTGCTCGCGTGGCTGCGGCGCAATGAGCGGATCGACGGGGCAATCGTCTCGGCAGTCGACAAGGACAAGCCCTGCCAACCGGTACCGAAGGTGGTCACTAGCGTCGAGGACATCATCGCCAGCGCCAGCTCTTGGTACACATACTGTCCCAACAACCTTGCGCTCGCCGATGCCGAGAAACTGGGTTTGACGAAAGTCGCGTTCGTGGGTGTTCCCTGTCAGATCACCCCGGTGCGCAAGATGCAGGCGACCGACGAATCGTACTTGAATAATGGCCGCAAGAAGGACAAGCACATCGAACGGCAGACCAAGTTTCTGAAGGGGTACGGGGCGCGGGTCGCGTTCAATATAGGCTTGCTGTGTAGCGAAGTGTTCAGCTTCGATGGCTTGATGATCGATACGATTCAAAACCAGATGGGGATCGCCCTCAGCGACATCCGGCAGTTCAACGTGAAGGGCAAAGTGCAGATCTTCAAGCACGACGGCACGCTGGTGGAAATGAATCTGCGCAAGTCGCAAGAGTACGCGCGCCCCGAGTGCCATCACTGTGCGGATTTTTCGGCGGAACTCGCCGACATCTCGTGCGGCGGCGTGGGCGCGAGCAACTGGACGATTACCATCATCCGCAGCCGCACAGGCGAGGAAGTCTTCGATGCGGCGGTGCGCGACGGCGTGCTCGATGTCCAGCCGATCGAACAGTTCGAGAATTCGATGAAGGTGTTGCTGCGGCTCAATCGCAAGCAACGCGAGCGAGTACCCACCCCGCCAGGTCGCGCGGAGACTTTCGTGCGACCTGACGGATTTCGCAACCCTCACTAGGCAGCACAGTTCAACCCTATGGCATCTTCAGCGGCGTCCCAACGTGGCCCGATGGCCAGTCCAACCAAACTCACACAGTTTCCGCCTGAGTACTTTGAGCGACTGATCGAATCGTCACCTGACATCGTGGTGGCCACCGATCGTTCGGGTCTCGTCATGTTCTACAACGACGGAGCGGAGAAGAATCTCGGGTATACGGCAACCGAGATTCTCGGGCAGAATGTGTTGCGGCTCTATCCCTCCTACGAGGAAGCGCATCGCGTGATGATGGCCATGCGCAGCGGCGAGCACGGCGGGCCGGGCAAAGTGAAGAACTTTGAAACCATCTTCGTGAACCGCTGGGGCGAACACCTCCCCGTGGCGATCTCCGGCTCCATCTTGTGTAACGAGGACGGGATCGAAATTGGCTCGATCGGGTTTGCCAAAGACCTCCGTGAGATCCGCCGCAAGGATCGCCTCGCTACACTCGGAGAGGTGACGGTGGCGCTGTGCCACGAGATCAACAGTCCGCTCGAGATCATTCTCAACCAGGCGCAGTTGCTGCGGCGCTTCGTGCGTGAAGTGGCGAACGACGAGCAGGCGGTGGTTGAGGAAGAGCGACTCGAAGCGATTCGCCGTGAGATCGATCAGATCCAGGTCGTGATCAATCGGCTCGTCGAGATGGCCGGCGGCGGCGAGTACGATACGCGCGAGTATCTGGACGGAAAGCAGATGACCGATTTGGGCGCCAAGCCCGCACCGGTGAGCGCGCAGCCCCTTGCCGGCTTGCGTATTCTGGTTGTCGACGACGATCTCGGCGTGTGTCGCTCGTTGCGCGACCTCCTGGTCGCGGAGGGTTGCAACGTGTTCACCGCTAACAACGGGCTCGAGGCGCTCAGCGTCATGGAGAGGGCGCCGGTCGATCTGGTCGTCACTGACGTGGTGATGCCCGACCTCGATGGCTACGATCTATTCATGGAGATCAAGCGGCGCGGGCAGACGCCAGTGATACTGATGACGGGCTACTACTACGATCGCGACCACGTGATTAAGCGCAGCCGCCTCGAAGGGTTGGAGAGCGTTTTGTTCAAGAAGCCAGTTGATCCGGAGCGCCTCAAGGTGGCGATTCTGGAGCGCTGTCGTCCGCAGCAGGTGGTCGCGCAGTCCGTCTCCGCGAAACCCGCTGAGAAGCCGTAGGCTCGGCGGTCGTGGGCCGCGCCGTGGCGGGCGCCGGGGTCTTGGTCGGCGCAGGTCGCACCCGCAGGGTCAGCGGCCCGTTCTCAGTGCTGAGTAGAACTTCCTGTGGGGTGATGCCGGCGACGCGACCGAGCCCGGTCACTTCATCACCGACTCGGTACAACGCACTCACTCCGTTGGGATCTTCGATGGCGGCGTACGCGTTAGCCCCGCCAGAGGCTACCCCCGCGAGACGGAATCGTGGCGGCGACGATGGTGCAGACTGGGTTGCGGCTGTTGGCGGAACCGTCGCCGTCGGCAGGGGCTTGGGCGGCACCGATGGCGGTGGGGCGGGCTGCAGCAGCCACAGCGCGAGCGCTGCGGCCAGTGCGATGCCGAGCACTACGAGCGCGAGTCGAGCCATGAGGGCTGCTCTTAGTGCCTTTGGTGGGAGAAGTCGACTTGCGCGTGTCGTGCACGGCTTGCGGGCGTTGGCGCACGTCAGTACAAGCGCAGCAGTGCGATGAGTGACGAACCGGTTTCCATGCGCGTGCTCAGCGCCGCAGCGCCCGTGTCGCGGCAGCGGCTCTGGCTGACTTTGCTCTGGTACTGGGGCACGGTGGCCGCTTGGATGGCGGTGATCTCGTTGCTGTCGACCGACGCGTTCTCTGCGACGAATACCAACCGCTATATCGATCCCCTCTTGCGCTGGCTGTTTCCGGGATGGGCGACCCCCGACATCTTGGCCGCGCACACGGCGGTGCGCAAAGTCGCACACTTCAGCGAATTCTTCGTGCTCGGCGGGCTGGTGTTCTGGGCTTCACGGCGTGGCCGCGTCGAGCAGTGGCGCGCAGGCTGGATGCTGCAGGCGCTCATCATCGCGGGTGGCTATGCTCTGCTCGACGAAGCGCATCAAGCGTTCGTGCCGAGCCGTACTCCGTCCCTCTCTGATAGCGGCGTCGACTTCTTCGGAGCGGTCGTCAGTCAACTCGCTGTCTACCGTCATCATCGGCGGCTGCGTCGGCGCGGCGTGATCGGCTAGTTGACGACCGTGTGCGCCGGGTCGTATGAAGCGAGCGCGGAGGTGGTGGTGAATCGGCGGCGACAAGCGGCGCGAATGGGCGTGCTCCTACGACCCGAACGTGATCTCTGGCAGCGCGGATATCAGCGCGTCGCGGGGGTGGATGAAGTGGGCGTCGGGCCCCTCGCCGGTCCGGTGGTGGCGGCGGCGGTCGTCTTCCCGGCTACCGCCCGCATTTGCGGCGTTGATGATTCGAAGATCGTTCGCCGGGCGGCGCGCGAACAACTGGTGGAAGCGATCTACGCACAAGCGACCGCGGTGGGAATCGGCGTCGTGAGCGTCAAAGACATCGATCGGCTCAACATCTATCACGCCGCGCTCGAGGCCATGCGGCTTGCGATTCTTGCCCTTAGCGTGGAACCCGATTACCTGCTGGTCGACGCCCGACGCGTTCCGGGAATCGACGTGCCGCAGTTGCCGTTGGTGAAGGGTGATGCGCGCAGCTTCTCCATCGCCGCCGCGTCGATCGTGGCGAAGGTGGCGCGCGATCGCATGATGGTGGAACTCGACGCGAGCTATCCTCACTACGGATTCGCGGTCAACATGGGATACGGCACCAAGGCCCACCTTGAGGCCATTGAGCGCTGCGGCCCGTGCCCCGTGCATCGGCGCTCCTTTGCTCCGGTGCGGCAGCCACGCCTTCCGAGACTTTTTGTGAGCTGATTTGTCCCGTCGCCTTTCGCCGCGTGCCGGCGTAGGTATAATCCCCCCAAATGGCTACCGACATCACCATGCCGAAGCTGACCGACACGATGGCCGAAGGCACCATCGTACGCTGGCTCAAGCACGTCGGTGATCGTGTCGCGGCCGGAGACATCTTAGCCGAGGTTGAAACTGACAAGGCCGACATGGAACTGGAGGCGGAGCACTCCGGTGTTGTGACGGCGATCACCGTCAACGAAGGCGATACGGCTCCCGTCGGTGCAGTGATCGCGGTCCTGGGCGCGGAGAACGAGGGCGTCGCCGCGAGAGACGGCGGAGTGAGTAAGTCGGCGCCCCCGGCAAAGCCAGCCGCGCCCGTACCCCCACCGACTCCGCTGGCTCGACGTGCCGCGCAGGAGCGTAGTGTTGCGGTCCAGGCCATCGCTGGCAGCGGAGGTCACGGGCGCGTCGTCCGGCGTGACGTTGAGCCGATGCCACAAGCGGCACCGACAGT
Source organism: Deltaproteobacteria bacterium (assembly GCA_016178705.1). Classification (NCBI taxonomy): domain Bacteria; kingdom Pseudomonadati; phylum Myxococcota; class Myxococcia; species Deltaproteobacteria bacterium. The sequence goes on from JACOST010000031.1 coordinate 125,093, forward strand.
CGTGCCAGCGGCGCCAGCGGGTCGAGTGGCGCTTTCGAAGATGCGCCTCACCATCGCGAAGCGCATGGCCGAGGCGAAACGCGACGTGCCGCACTTTTACCTCACCGGTGAAGTCGAGATGGATGCCGCCATCGCGCTGCGAGCGTCGTTGGAAAAGACCGGGAAGATGCGCGAGCCGGTCACCGTGACTCATCTGCTGATCAAAGCGGTCGCCCTCGCGCTGCAGCGTCATCCGCGGGTCAACGCGGCCTGGGACAACGATGGCCTGCGGTTCTCCGAGGCGGTCAACATTGGAATCGCTACTGCCGTCGACGATGGCTTGCTCGTGCCCGTGTTGAAAGGGTGCGAGCGACTGTCCTTGGAGACGATCGCGGCCGCCGCCCGCGCGCTCAGCGGGAAGGCCCGCGGCGGCCGCTTCTCAGCCGACGAAATGTTGGGTGGTACGTTCACGATCTCCAACCTCGGGATGTTCGACGTCGAAGAGTTTTCCGCCGTGATCAATCCGCCACAGGCCGCGATCTTGGCAGTCGGCACTGTAAAGGAGCGCGCGATTGCGCGCGCTGGCGCGCTGGTTGTCGCCAGAACGATGCGCGTGACGCTCTCCTGCGATCATCGGGTGCTCAACGGCGTTGAGGGCGCGCAGTTTTTGCAAGAGTTGAAGCGGCTACTCGAAAATCCGGTAGCGCTGGTGATGGAGTAGCGGATGACGCTGACCGTGCGGCAACTAGGTCGGATCGACTACGCCGAGGCACTTGCGCTGCAGGAAGAACTCGTCAGCGAGCGGATCGCCGATCGCGTCCCGGATCAGTTGTTACTGCTCGAACACAATCCCGTCTACACCCTCGGACGCGGCGCCGATGCCGCGGACCTGCGCGGTGCGGAGGTGCAGTTCGGTGTGCCGGCGTTCCGCGTCAGTCGTGGCGGTGGCGTTACGTTTCACGGAGCGGGACAGTTGGTGGCGTATCCGATCATCAAATTGACGGGAGTCCGACGCGATGTACGATGGTACCTGCAGCGCCTCGAGGACGTGGTCATTCGAAGTTGCGCGGCGCTGGGCGTAGTCGCCCATCGCCACTCAAGCGGTACGGGCGTATGGGTTGGCGACGCGAAGGTTGCGTCGATCGGTGTCGGCCTGCGGCGCTGGGTCACGCTTCACGGACTTGCTGTGAATGTCTCGACCGATCTTTCGTATTTCCGCGCGATTGTACCCTGTCGTTTGCCTGGCCTACGCGTCACCTCGTTAGCGGAGCTCCTACCGAGTGCCCCCACGGTTGAGCAGGTTGCCACGGTTGTAGCCCGCGAGTTCAGTGACCTGTTCGTGGCGAGCGCGATGGAAGAGGTGGCGGCGTGAGTGTAACCGAGGCATCCGTGGTGCGGCGACGGCATCCCGATTGGATCAAAGTGCGCGCGCCTGGCGGCGAGGTGTTTCACGATACCAAGCGGACCGTGCGCGAACTGCGGCTGCACACCGTCTGCGAAGAGGCGCACTGTCCGAACATCGGCGAGTGCTGGAGCCATCGCACGGCGACCTTCATGCTCATGGGCGACGTTTGCACGCGTAACTGCGGCTTCTGCGCGGTGACGCACGGCCGCCCGACGACGCTCGACCCCGATGAGCCGATGCGCGTCGCTGAAGGGGTCGCGCGGCTCGGTTTGCGGCACGTGGTGGTAACCTCCGTCGATCGCGATGATCTGGTGGACGGCGGCGCAGGGCACTTCGCGGCCACGGTTGGCGCCATCAAGGATCTGGTACCGAGCTGTAAGGTGGAAGTCTTGGTCCCCGACTTCCAGGGGGATCTGGCGGCGGTCGAGACAGTGGTCGACTCACCGATCGACGTGTTCAACCACAACACCGAGACAGTGCCGCGGCTCTACAAGCGCGCACGCGCTGGCGCGCGGTACGAGCGCACGTTGGGCGTATTGCGCCAAGCGCGTGACCGGCGTGCCGATCTGATCACGAAGACAGGACTGATGCTCGGTTTGGGTGAAGAGGGTGCCGAACTGCGGCGTGTCTTTGCCGACCTGCAAGCGGTCGACTGCAACATTCTTACCCTCGGCCAGTATCTACGCCCGACCGCGAGTCACTTGCCGGTCGAACGATATCTGCCGCCCGATGAATTCGTCGCGCTGCGCGCTGAAGCGCTCCAATTCGGCTTCCGGCACGTCGAATCTGGGCCGCTGGTGCGCAGCTCCTATCACGCCTGGGAACACGTCTTGTAGCGCCGACTGGGTGGACACTGCGGGGGTTTTCTGCAATGGTCGCGGGCGGTTTGGCAGAGTTGCAGGCGCGAGGGGGCGGTGAATGATCAAATTGTATGACCATCCGGATTGTCCGTTTGCTCAGAAGGTCCGGGTGGTGCTGGCCGAGAAGGAATTGGAATTTGAGCGGGTGTTCGTCGATCTGCGAGCGGGCGAGCAGCGCACCCCCGAGTTTCTCAAGCTGAACCCCTACGGCAAGGTACCGGTGCTCGTCGATGAGGAGTTGGTCGTCTACGATTCGACGATCATCAACGAATATTTGGAGGACGAGTATCCCCACCCGCCGCTGATGCCGTCGGATTCCGCCGGTCGGGGGCGCGTGCGCACTCTCGAAGACTATTGCGACAATTCCTTTCTGCCAGTGGCGACACTGGTGTTGACCGAATTGGCCAAGGGCGAGGGCGAGCGCGACAACGAGAAGCTGAAGCGGTACCAAGCCGAATTGGCGCGCGCGCTCATCCGCTTGGAAGGCGCGCTCGATGGCAAGGAGTTTCTAGCGGGAGAGTTTTCACTCGCCGATGTCGCCTTCGCGCCGCGGGTATTGATCCTGCCCCAGCTGGGGGTCGAGCTCGATCCGCGCTTGCGTCAGGTGCCGGCGTGGATTGAGCGCCTGCGCCAACGCCCCAGCGTACAAGTACTGGAAGCGTAGCCGGCGCGTAGCGGCAGCTGGCAAGCTCGCAGAACAGCGATTGAGGAGGGGGAACGATGGAATATCTGGATGGACTGTTCCGTTGGCTCCATGTGCTAGCCGGGATCGTTTGGATTGGGCACCTCTACTTCTTCAACTTCGTGAACGGCCCGTTCGCGGCCACCATGGACGCGGAGACCAAGAAGAAGGTCGTACCTGAGTTGATGCCGCGCGCCCTCTATTGGTTCCGCTGGGGCGCGGTGTGGACGTGGGGGACCGGCGTACTGCTGCTGTTGCTGGTCTACTACCACTCGAATCTCGTGTTCAAGGACATGCAGTCCAACTGGGGTCTGCCGGCGTTCATCATGATCGCGGTGACATTCCTCGGCGTGTTTGCCTACGACATCCTCTACAAGGGTCCACTCAAGGACTTGCAGAAGGGCTTCATTGGAGGCGTGATCCTCGCGACTGTGGTCGTGTGCCTGATGGCATGGTTCGCCGGGTTCAGCTACCGGGGCTACGCGATTCATCTCGGCGCGATGTTCGGCACCATCATGGCCTTCAACGTCTGGTTCCGCATCTGGCCGTCGCAACAGAAGATCATCACGGCGGTCAAAAATGGGGAGGCGCCAGACGCGGCGCTGGTCGCGTTGGCGGGCTTACGCTCCCGCCACAATACCTACATGTCGGTGCCGCTGGTGTTCATGATGGTGAGTCAGCACGTCCCTTCGGCTGCGAGTCCGCTGATCGTGGCGGCGATCGTTCCGATCGGTTTTGGCCTCGTTTATCACCTCTACGACCGCGCACCCAAAGTGAAAGGTTTCTAGTCGCCCCACGTCTTCATTTGTTCGGAAAGCTGAAGCTGATTTCCTTGGCCTCTTTCGGGGCGAGGGAGACTCTCGCGCTGCTGGTCCCGAGGCGTTCGTGCCAGGCGGCGATCTCGTAGTCGCCAGGGGGTAGGTTGCGCAATTCGAATTTCCCGTCGGCGCCGGTCACCGCGAAGTACGGGTGATCGAACACACCGAGATAGGCTTTCATCCACGGATGGATGTCGCACTTGAGTTCGATGACGGCCTCGGGTTTGTCGATGGTTACATTGCGCGCCGCGCCCCGTACCGGCAGCATGAAGTTCCATCCGCTCGCAATTTGGGGAACCCCGTGAACGTTGTGAACCAAGGGATCGCCGTTCATGAAGCGAATCGGTTGCCCACTTTGAGCACCGGCGACGCGCGGCACGAACACGCAACCCTTCTGGTCGATGACCACCGGTGCTTCCGGAACCGCGAAACTGCGGACACCGAGTCCGTTCGTTACATAGACCAACACGTTCGCGAGGCTGCCGTCTTTCACGACTACATCGTCGGGGTAGATAGGTCCGTCGTGCTGCGCGGCGCACTCGGCGAAGCTGCCGAGTTTCAGTGCAGCAGGTTGTGGCGCGGCGCCTTCGAATTGCACACGTCCGCCGACCGAACCGACTGTCGACAAATCGAGCGGAGTTACCGGGCGCTTTGCGGGAGCCGACTGGTTGTCCGAACAGCCGGCACTGAGGATGACGAACAATAGTGCCAGCGCAAATTGCTTGAGCATCACGATCTCCTTGGCGCAGCCTCACGCTGCGATGAATCGGTGTACGGGGTCGCGGTTGTTGAGGCAAGTCAGGGTCTGGCCACCTTGACTCGTCGATGCCGCTAAGACATAACGCCGACAACTAGGAATAATTCCTGATAAGGAGGATCACGATGGCCAAGGCTCTGAAGGGAACCAAGACGCACGAAAATTTGAAGGGCGCGTTTGCGGGCGAATCGCAAGCGAATCGCCGCTATCTGTACTTCGCACGGCGCGCGGATATCGAGGGTTACCCCGACGTTGGGGGATTGTTCCGCGATACGTCGGAAGCCGAAACTGGCCACGCGTTCGGCCACCTCGACTTCCTCAAGGAGGTCGGAGACCCCTGCACCGGCGTGCCGATCGGTGACACCGAAAAGAATCTCAAGTCGGCGGTCGAAGGCGAGACCTACGAGTACACCGAGATGTATCCCGGGTTCGCGAAGACTGCGCGAGGCGAAGGCTTCGACGAGATCGCCGAGTGGTTCGAAACTCTGGCGCGTGCCGAGAAGTCGCACGCCGGCCGCTTCCAGAAGGGATTGGACAGCCTGTCCCTGTAAGCATTTTGGCGGCGGCGGGAGAATGTCCGCCGCCGCCCAGTGTTCTCGCCATGGAACCGATCCGTCTCGACCAAGTCATCGGCCTCGATCGATACGAACGCGAACGCGACGAGTTTCGTCGCCGCATTATCGCGTTGAAGAAGCATCGCCGCGTGAGCGTGGGCGAGGACATTACGTTCGTCTTCGAGAATCGGGATACGGTCTTTTTCCAGATTCAAGAGATGCTGCGCGCCGAACGCATCACCGATCTCGACAAGGTGCGCGAGGAACTGGACTGCTACAATGAACTCATCCCGCACCCCGGTGAACTGAGCAGCACGATGTTGATCGAGATCACTGAGCAGGAGCACATTCGCGAGCGATTGGTGCGCCTTCACGGCATCGAAGAGGCCGTGCGGTTCGAGATCGGCGACGTCGGCGTCAAGGGTGAGTTCGAGGCCGGCCGTAGCAAAGAAGACAAATTGAGCGCGGTGCAGTACGTGCGCTTCGCGTTCGACGCGGCTGCGCGCCAACGGTTTGTGAGTGGCCGCGATTCCGTTCGATTGGTTGTGGATCATCCCCACTATCAAGCGGCGACACTCCTTGATGACGTCGTGCGCCGCGCGTTAGCGGACGATTTCGCCGACGGCCGCACAGCATGAAGGCCGCGCACCCCGAGACTCCGCGAAGCTCCAGCGCACGGCGCACGCGCCAGCTCGACGCAACCTATGACGTGGTACAGGCGGCACACGACCATCCGGCGGCCGAGCAAGTGCACGAGCGTGTGCGCCGGCGGCTACGCCGTGTCAGTCTCGGGACGGTCTACCGGAATCTTCAAAAACTGGCGGCCGAGGGTCGCATCCGTATCGTCGAACTCGGGCCGCGCCGTACCCGCTTTGATGGACGACTCGACGAGCACGAACACTTCATGTGCGACGCCTGCGGGTCGATCAGTGATCTGCCGACGAACGCCGGGAATCTGGCGGGCGCGGCACACCTCCGCAGAGCCGGATTTGGTATCGACCGCCACACGCTTACCTTCTTTGGGCTCTGTCCCGCGTGCCGACGAGCTCACGAGTGACCGTCTTTTCGTGGCCAATCGAACCTGTTAAGGTCTGCCGTGCATGGACTTGCCGCGGCTGATTCCAATCTTTCCGCTGCCCAATGTCGTGCTGTTTCCCGGCGTGCCACTACCGTTGCACATCTTCGAGCCGCGCTATCGGGAGATGGTCCGTGATGCCCGCGTGAGCGATCAGGTGATCGGCATGACATTGCTTCGTGGCGACTGGCAAAAGGACTACCACGGCACTCCACCGATCTTCTTGACGGGTTGCGCTGGTCGAATGGTCAGCGCCGAAGCGCTCCCCGACGGTCGCTTCAACATTCTGTTGCACGGGATCCGCGAGTTCAGCATTGTGCGGGAGACTGGCGATAAAATGTATCGCCAGGCCGAGATCGTGTGGCGTCCGTCGGTGTTGGGGGCGACCATCGGCAGCGAGCGCCGCCGCTACCTGTCGACGCTTCTCGATCGCTTCCTGATGAGCCAACCGGAGACTCCGGCTCGCAAGCTGTTGCGGGATCCCTCGCTCTCGGACGAATTGCTGGTCAACTTCTTCTGCTACGCGCTCGAGCTAGCGCCCCTGGAGAAGCAGGGGCTGCTGGAAATGACGTCTCTCGATGCGCGCGCTGGCGCGCTGGGCGAGGTGCTCGAATTTCGCCTCGAAGAGTTGCGCCTCGCCGGCCGCGCTCCGCTCGGGAATGATCGTTGCCACTGAGCGGCCGCGGCTACATCACATTGACATTGCGGCTGTCGCTGAATACGAGATGTCCGAATACTCTATGGAACAAGCAAGAGACTTAACTCTGCTCGAACGCTGGTACGTTCGGGAACTCCTCCGCGGACTGGTGGTGACCGGCTATCGCTTCTGGCGCAACCTGTCGTTGCACGCGATGCACGCGGTTGGTCTTGCGAAAAATCGCAAGGCGGCGATCACCGTGCAATATCCCGAGCAACACAAGCGCTACCCGGACAACTACCGCGGCAGTCACCGGCTTACGCTCAAGACCGACGGTTCGGTGCGCTGCACCGCCTGCTTCCTGTGCGCGACCGCGTGCCCGGCCAATTGCATCTACATCGAAGCCGGCCAACATCCTGACCCGACCGTGGAAAAGTTTCCCCTGCGCTACGAGATCGACACGCTGCGCTGCATCTACTGTGGCATGTGCGTCGAAGCCTGCCCGTGCGACGCGATTCGGATGGACACCTACGTTCATCCGAAGATCTGGGGCTACAATCGTGCCGACTTCATCGAACCGAAAGAGGTGCTGATGGGTCGCTCGAAGAGGCTCGCTGAAGGTGGCCGCGACGCTCTGCTGGAGGATCTCCTCGCCGGCTACCGAGACGCCGAGAAGGCCGCGTACTAGATTGCGTCGACGGACCCTTGACGGATAGACGCGACGGTGGCGGGGCGCTATATTTGCCGCCGGAAACCGATCACGCGCTGAGGGATAAGCCATGGCGAAAACGTTTAAGGAATTAATGGAAGAAGCCCGGCAGGCCGTGCCTGAGTGGGGGATCGACGAGGTGCGGTCGCGCCTATCGAATGGCGGCGGGTACACGTTGATCGACGTGCGCGAGCGCGAGGAGTATCGCGAGGGGCATCTGCACGGTGCCGTCTCGCTGCCGCGTGGCTTCCTCGAAATCCGCGCCGAAGAGGCCGTGCCGGACAAGGATGCACCGATCATCGCCTACTGCGCCGGTGGGACACGGTCGTTACTGGCGGCCAAACAGCTACGCGAGATGGGCTACGCGAAAGTGATCTCGATGACCGGCGGCTACTCCGCGTGGAAGGGCGCCGGCTACCCCTGGGAACAGGACTTCCAGTTCAGCAAGGAACAGCTCAATCGCTACAGCCGCCACTTCATCCTGCCTGAGGTCGGTGAAAAGGGGCAGGCCAAACTGCTGGAATCGAAGGTGCTACTCATCGGCGCGGGCGGACTGGGATCACCCTCCGCGTTCTATCTCGCCGCCGCCGGTGTCGGCACGCTTGGCATCGTCGACAACGACGTGGTGGACATGAGTAACCTCCAGCGCCAGATTCTCCACACCAACGACCGCGTCGGCGTGTCGAAGGTGGAGTCGGCGCGCCTCACGCTCAACGCGCTGAACCCCGACGTGAAGGTGATCGGATACCAGGATCGGCTTTCGTCGGAGAACATCCTCGAAATCATCAAAGACTACGACGTGATCGTCGATGGCTGCGACAACTTCCCGACTCGCTACCTGGTCAACGACGCGTGCGTGATGACCGGAAAGCCCAACGTGCATGGCAGCATCTTTCAGTTCGAAGGCCAGGCCTCGGTGTTCTATCCGCATCGTGGACCGTGCTACCGCTGCTTGTTCCCAGAGCCACCGCCGCCGGGCGCCGCGCCGAGTTGCCAAGAGGCCGGCGTCTTAGGTGTACTTCCGGGGTTGGTCGGTACCGTGCAAGCGCTTGAGACCATCAAACTGCTCCTCGGCATCGGCAAGCCGCTCATCGGGCGGATGATTTACTTCGATACGCTCAGCATGGAACTGCGTATCCACAAGCTGCGCAAGGACAAGAACTGTCCCGTCTGCGGTCCCAACCCGACGGTGACGAAGCTGATCGACTACGAGGAGTTCTGCGGCCTTCGCGGTGGCCACGCAGCAGACGCGCCACCCGCCGGCGCGCACGCGAGCGCGTAGGTGATTCGAGGGCCGGTCCATAGGGATCGGCCCTCGTCGTTTGAGGGAGACAACATGACTACGGGCTTGCGCCACGAGTGCGGTGTCTTCGGCGTCTTCGGCCTGCCCGCGGCCGCGCGGCTCACGTATCTCGGCCTGCATGCGCTTCAGCATCGCGGTCAGGAGTCGTCCGGCATGGTGGTAGGTGACGGTGCGCGCTGGCAGCGTCACGTCGGCATGGGCCTCGTGGATCAGGTCTACGACGAGACCATCGTCAGCGGACTCTCTGGCGACGTCGCGATCGGCCACAACCGCTACTCCACCAGCGGCACCTCGACCCTCGACAACGCGCAGCCGCTCGCGAATGGTGAGGGGTCAGAGCTGGTCGCCGTCTGTCACAACGGCAATCTGCTCAATCCTGAAGAGCTGGCGCCGGCGTTGCCGCACGGCACATCCGACACGCGCGTGTTTGCACAAGCGCTCCGCGCGATCGATCGACGGGACTGGACGAGCGCGGTGGTCGAGGTTCTTGGCCGCGCCGTCGGCGCGTTCTCGCTGCTGATGGTTCACGGGCGAGCGTTGTATGCTGTGCGCGATCGATACGGGTTTCGACCGCTGGTGTTGGGCACGCTAGGCGACGGTTGGGTCGTCGGCTCGGAGTCGTGTGCCTTCGACTTAGTCGGGGCACAGGTGCGCCGCGAGATCGCGCCGGGCGAACTCGTATGCATCACCGATGCGGGGATCGAGAGTCGCCACATCGGTCATGCCGAGGCGAGTCCGTGCGTCTTCGAATGGATCTACTTCTCGCGACCCGACAGCGTCGTCTTCGGCCGCAGCGTAGGCGAAGTGCGAGTGGCTCTCGGGCGGGAATTGGCGCGCGAGGCGCCAGCAGACGCGGACTGCGTCGTTGCCGTGCCGGACTCCGGGAATTTCGCGGCCCAGGGCTTTGCAGAGGAAGCCGGCCTGCCGTTGGTGCATGGACTGATTCGCAATCACTACGTCGGCCGTACCTTCATCGAACCCGAACAAGAGACGCGCGCCCTGCGCGCACGCCTGAAGTACAACATCTACGGCCCGGCCATTCGCGGTCAGCGGGTCGTACTCGTCGATGATTCGCTGGTGCGCGGTACCACGACGCGCGCCCTCGCGGCGCTGTTGCGTGACGCGGGAGCACGCGCCGTCCACATGCGAATCAGCGCGCCGCCGCTGCGCCACGAGTGCTTCTTCGGCGTCGACATTCCCGACGAGCGGCTCCTTATTGCCGTCGGCCGTGACGAGCAGGAGATCGCGCGTGTCCTCGGTGTTGACTCAGTCGGCTATCTGTCGCTGCCCGGGGTGATGCGGGCGGCCCAGCCGGATGGCCGCGTCTGCCACGGCTGTTTCTCCGGGCAGTATCCGCTCCACGTTGGTGCCGGAAACTCCCTTGGAGTCCCACAGTGATTCTGGTAATGCGTTCTTCAATGCGTGGCGTCGCACGGCCGACAGCGAGACCGTCGGTCGAGATGGGGAGAAGGGGGAGGGCATGAAGCAGATCATCGTCCACCAAGAGAAGTGTACTGCGTGTCGCGAGTGTGAGGTGGCCTGCTCGTTCGCCCATGAAGGTGCATTCGTTCCCGCCTTGTCGCGCATCCGCGTGAATGACTTCTACGAGGAGCAGTTCTACCTGCCGATGACGTGTGTCCACTGCGCCGATGCGCCGTGCGCCACCGTCTGTCCAACGGTTGCGATCCAAAAGGAACCCGACGGCCAGATCTTGATTCATGAAGACCGTTGCATCGGCTGCAAGATGTGTCTGCTGGCGTGCCCGTTTGGCGTGATGAGCTTTCATCCCGAGGTCGGCGTCGCGCAGAATTGCGACCTCTGCCGCAACGTTCCCGAAGGCCCCCAGTGCGTGCAGTTCTGCGTTCCACAAGCGCTCGAGTATGCCGAGATCGAGACCACGGCCACCGCGAAACAAAAGATCTACGCTGCCACGATTCAACAATCCCTCACCACGCCGGCGTCCCACTGAGGGCGCGCGTCGGTCGAGTCGTCGCATCCATGGAATGTCAGTACGTTCTGATTGGCAACAGCGCCGCCACGCTGGCGGCGATCGATTCCATTCGAAAGTTCGATCGAGTCGGTAAAATCGTGTTGCTCAACCGCGAACACGGTACCGCGTACTCGCGCGTCGCGCTGCCGTACTTCGTTGCGGGGGAGATGGCGCTCGATGAGTTACTGATCCGCCAACGCCCGGACTACGAGCGCGCCGGTGTCGAGTTGATGGAGGACGCGACGGTCACCAGCATCGATGCCAGCGCCAAGCAGATCGTCCTCGCCGATGGGCGGCGAGTTCGCTACGGTAAGGCGCTGATTGCGACCGGGTCGGAGTGCAGCGTACCGCCGATCCATAGCCTCGACACGGTTCCGCATCACTATCTGTGGACCCTCGACGATGCGAAGCGCATGAAAGCCGCGGCCGAGAAGGCGCAGACGGCCGTTGTCATCGGCGGGGGTTTCATCGGCATGTTGGCGGCCGAAGCGCTTCGCAAACTCAACATCCGCCTGACCATCGTCGAGATGGCGCCGCAATTGTTGCCGCAACTGCTCGACAGCGAAGGCGGCAAGCGCTTCGGGCAAGCCGTGAAAGACGAGGGGGTAACGGTCCGGATCGGCTCGCTCGTCGAAGCCGTCGCGCCGACGGCGGACAAGATCGAAGTGTCGCTCAAGGGCGGCGAGTCCATTGCCGCCGATATGATCGCGGTTGCCGCGGGCGTGAGGCCCAACATTGGCGCGCTCACGGGTGGTCCGTGTGCGCTGAACACGGGCGTCGTGGTCGACGAGTTCTTGCAGACCGATTGCACGGATATCTACGCGGCCGGCGATGTTGCCGAAGTGAACGACTTCCTCTCGGATGCGAAGACGATTCACGCGATCTGGCCGACCGCCGTGGACCAGGGCCGCGTCGCGGGCAGCAATATGGCGGGCAAGCGGCTCGCGTACCCCGGCAGCCTCGGGATGAATGTCGTCGAGTTGTTCAACGTCACGCTCGCTGAACTCGGCCGCTTTCGCGAAGGCCCGACGGACGACGTCAAGCTGCTGGGCGGCAGTGAGGGGCTGTACCGTAAGCTGGTTGTGGACAAGGACGGAACGCTGGTCGGTGCGATGTATTTGGGCGACGAGAATGGTGTGGCCGAGATGGGCGTGATTCACGGGATGATCAAACGGCGCGCGCAGTGGCGCGAGTTCGCCGACTATCAGCTGCCGCGCTTCACGTACGCGACCACGATCCATGGGCGTAACCGTGTGGTGCCCCGCGCCGCGCACGGATCGCCGAGGTGATGATGCGAGTGCGAGTGAAATTGCACGCGGCGTTGCGCAAGCATCTGAAGGCCGATCAGTGGGACGGCTTCGATGTCGAGTTGCGTGAAGGGGCCACTGTCGGCGACGTGATCGCCCAGCTCGGCATTCCGCCCAAACACGCCGGAATGCTGGTATCGGGTGACGAGTATCTGGAAGTGACTTCGGTGCTACAGGACGGGCAGGAGTTGAATGTGTTTCCACCGATGGCTGGTGGAACGTCCGATGGGATACGGGCACGCGGAGCGCTGACACAACGCTTGGGCGGAGGAGGGGTGGATCATGGCAGTACAGACGAACGAATTGCGAGATGTCGGCGCGAAAGATGGCGCACGAACAGGTGAGTCGATGAGTATTTCGGCCACCACATTGGAAGCTCTACGCGCGCGCGCAGCGCACCTGCGGGTCCACTCGATGCGCGCGACCTCCGAAGCCGGTTCGGGGCACCCGACCTCATGTCTGTCGGCCGCCGACATCGTCGCCGCACTGTTCTTCTCCGTAATGCGCTACGACCCAAGCAATCCGCGGGATCCGAACGGCGACCGCTTCGTTCTTTCGAAGGGTCACGCCGCACCGCTGCTCTATGCGGCATGGGCCGAAGCGGGTCTGTTTCCGATCGATCGGCTGCTCACGCTACGGCGCTACGACAGCGAATTGGAAGGACACCCGACGCCGCGCTTCGCCGGCACAGTCGGCGCCACGGGCTCGCTCGGGCAAGGCCTATCGATCGGCGTCGGCGTCGCGCTCAGCGGGAAGTATCTCGACCAGCGTCCGTACCGCGTCTTCGTCTTGATGGGCGATGGCGAAACCGCCGAAGGTTCAGTATGGGAGGCGGCCGCATTCGCCGCGTACCACAAGGTCGACAACCTGGTTGCGATCATCGACGTGAACGCCATCGGCCAGAGTCAACGCACGATGTACGAATGGGACGTCGAATCCTACCGCAAACGCTTTGAGGCGTTCGGCTGGCACGCGGTCAGCATCGACGGGCACGACATGGGCGCCATCGTCGACGCGCTGCACGCCGCCGAGGTTGTGAAAGGTCGGCCGGTCGCCATCATCGCGCGCACGCTCAAAGGCAAGGGCGTCTCGTTCCTCGAGAACAAGGATGGCTGGCATGGCAAGCCGCTCAAGAAGGGCGAAGAGCTCGATCGCGCGATTGCCGAAGTCCGGCAGAGCAACGGCGTCGACCCTGGCGTGGCGGACATCCGCCGCCCCGAGCGCGCGAGCGCGGCCGCCGCGCCTGCCCGCAGGACCGCGATGGCCGCACCGACCTACAAGCTCGGGGACGAAGTCGCCACGCGCGAAGCTTACGGCACCGCGCTGGCCAAGCTCGGCGATGTCGATCCCCGCATCGTTGTGCTCGATGGTGATACGAAGAACTCTACCTTCGCCGAGCGGTTTCTCAAGGCGCACCCGGATCACTACTTCGAGGGATTTATCGCTGAACAGAACATCATCGGGGCGGGCGTCGGTTTCTCGGCGTGCGGTAAGATTCCGTTTGTATCGAGCTTTGCCTGCTTTCTCACCCGCGGCTTTGATCACATCCGCATGGCCGCCATCTCGCAAGCCAATCTGAAACTGGGCGGCTCGCATTGCGGCGTGTCGATTGGCGAAGATGGTCCATCGCAGATGGGCCTCGAGGACATCGCGATGATGCGCGCGGTGCCGGACTCGACCGTATTGTACCCGTCGGACGCCGTCAGTGCGGAACGCCTGGTCGGCACGGCTGCTGCGATCGATGGTATCGTGTACTTGCGCCTCTCGCGTCCGAAGACGCCCGTGCTGTACGAAAGCTCCGAACAGTTTCCTATCGGCGGCTCGAAGGTGTTGAAGGCCAGCGATGCGGACCAGGCTACGGTCGTGGCTGCGGGTGTGACGCTATTCGAGGCGCTCAAGGCGTACGAGCGTCTGCTCGCTGAAGGCGTCCGCATCCGCGTGATCGATGCGTATTCGGTGAAGCCGATCGATCGCCAGGGACTGCTGCGGGCGGCGCGCGCGACCAACAATACCTTGATTACGGTTGAAGACCATTACTGGGACGGCGGACTTGGCGACGCCGTTCTAAGCGCGCTGGCTACCGAAGGGGTCCGCGTTCACAAGCTCGCGGTTGCGGTGGTCTCGCGCTCTGGCCGGCCAGCCGAGCTGATGGCCGCGCATGGCATCGACGCCGATGCGATCGTTGCCGTCGTCGGCGAAGTGATCGCCGCCGCCTGAGCCTACGCCATCGCCTTGCGAAACACCGCAGCGTGCGTCGTTGCGCCGCGCACCAATGCCTTCTGTTCGAAACGGGTGACGATCGCGTGCGGTCGTGGTGCCTCGTCGGGCTGGAGTCGCTCGCCCAACAAACCGACGATCTCCTGGAAGTAGCGCTCAACATCGGTGGCGACGTACACGCGTCCGCCGGGCGCGAGGCTGCGTCCGAGTGCTGCGACGAAGGACGGCGTGAACAAGCGGCGCTTGTAGTGTTTCCGCTTCCACCACGGATCGGGAAAGTAGATGTGATAGGCCGCGACCGAGTTGTCGGGAACGAGCTGCTCGACGACGCATCCTGCGTCCGCATGGAGTACGCGCACGTTCACCAGGGCGCGCTGCCCACTGTCACGCGTCAGCCTGGCGGCTCGGGTAGCGGAGTGTTCGATGGCGAGGAAGTTGTGCGCAGGCACTGCGGTGGCGGCAGCGAACAGAAATGCGCCGCGGCCGGCGCCGATCTCGATCTCGACGGGCGCCGAGCATCCGAAGATCACCGTCCAGAACTGGTCAGGCTTCACGGCGATACAGGAGGCGGCCGCCGTCGACCGGGAGCACCACGCCGGTGATGTAGTCGGATCGCGCGAGGAACAGCACCGCGTCGGCGATGTCCTGCGCCGTGCCCGCGCGCCGCAACAGGGTGCGGTCGATCTCGCGCTGCCGCAGCGCCGGATCGAAGCCATCCGGAAACAACACCGGGCCGGGCGCAATCGCATTCACGCGCACCTGCGGCGCCAGCTCCCGGGCGAGATCACGGACCAACGCAACGACGCAGCTCTTGGCGATGGAGTAGGGGATATAGTCCACCCAGGGGCGGATGGCGGCGACATCGGCGAATGCGACGATGGCACCGCGGCGCTCGCGCAAATGTGGCGCCGCTCGCTGCGCGCAGTAAAAAAGTGTGTCGAGGTTGCTCCGCATCATATCGTCCCAGTCGTCGCTGGTTACATCAGCCATGGGCGTGCGCCGGAATACTCCCGCGTTGGCAACCAGCAGATCAAGACGACCGAACGTCGCGATAGCGAAGTCGATCAACGCGTGGGCGCGGTCACGCTCTCGAACGTCGGCACGAAACGCTTCCGCGCGTACGCCCAAGGCTTGCGCTTCACGGACGGTATCGGCCGCTGCTTCCGGGGACTGATGGTGGTTGACGACGACGTGACACCCCGAGCGGGCGAGAGCAACCACCGTCGCCCGCCCTAGGCGTCGGGCGCCACCAGTTACGACGGCGATCGCGTCACGTAGTTCCATGTGGGGTTGTCGCGTAAACAACGCGGGGCGACACCGGACGCCGACCAAAGCCGGTCACTCGTCGGGTGAGCCGGAATCTTCTGCTGGCGGAGCTTCCGCGGCGTCCAGCGGCGCTGGCTCCGTGTCATCAACGACCGCGTTGTCGCTCGGCGGATCGCCGGTGGCTTCATCCGCTGGCGCATCACCGAGGTCCGCCTCACCGGCATCGGCTTGGGCCACGCTCGACCCTTCGAGTTGTGGCGAATCCTGCTGCACGGGCTCAATCGCGAGCAACTGTTCGCGCAGCGAGCGGAGATCGTGCAGGGGCTCGGCGATGCGTTCGCCGAGCTCGGCATCGCGGTCCATCTTCACCGCGCCGACGGTGGCGTCATCGACGCTGATGGTCGCGAACGTGCCCCCACTGCCGCTGACCGGGCCGGCGCTGATATCGGAAACCGATCCGCTCAGCATGCTGCCGACGCTGGCATCGCGTACGGAGCCGGAGTGCATGGAGCCCGCGCTCGCTTCGTGAAGCGACAGGGTGTGGTTATGAACGCTCGTACTCACGTCGGAGAGGGCGCCGCTGCCTTGACCGATGGGGTCGCTGCCCCCGTCCATCACTTGCGCCGCCGCGATACGAGCGGCCAAGCTGAGTACGAGCGTGAAAGCCAATCGTTGCATACGAGACTAACGCCGGCAGACGCCGGTGCGGCGCGCGGCATCCGCGACCGCCGTGCCGACCTGATAGGCGACCTTCTTGTCGAGCGGATCGGGCAACACGCGCTCGGGCGTGGGTTCGATGACGTAACTCGCGAGCGCGTGCGCGGCCGCCAGCTTCATGTCCTCATTGACCGCCGTCGCGCACGCGTCGAGGGCGCCGCGAAAGACGCCGGGGAAGGCGAGAACGTTGTTAATCTGGTTTGGGAAGTCGCTGCGGCCAGTGCCGACGACCACGGCGCCGCCGGCGCGAGCGGCATCGGGCAGGATCTCCGGCGTCGGGTTGGCCATCGCGAAGATGATGGGATGCGGGTGCATCGTGCGCACCATCTCGGGCGTGACTATATTCGCTTGCGACAAGCCAATGAAGACGTGCGCTCCGCGCAATGCGTCGCTGAGACCACCGGCGAGACCGCGGCGATTGGTGTGCGCGGCCATCTCGCGCTTGTGCGGGTTGAGATCCGTGCGGCCCGCGTGCACGATGCCTTTCGAGTCGCACAGGATGATGTCGCCGGGCTCCTGGCCGCAGTGCTGGATCAAGCGCGCACAAGCGATCGCCGAGGCGCCACTGCCGCTGAAGACGATGGTGCAGTCACTCAACTTGCGATTGGTGACCTTCAACGCGTTGAGCAGCGCGGCGAGCACGACGATCGCGGTGCCGTGCTGATCGTCATGGAACACGGGAATGCCGAGATCCTGCAGCCGCGCTTCGACATCGAAGCAGCGCGGTGCCGAGATGTCCTCCAAGTTGATGCCACCGAATACCGGCGCAATCGCGCGTACGACGCGCACGATTTCGTCGACGTCCTGCGTGTCGAGGCAAATCGGGAAGGCGTCGACGTTGGCGAACTCTTTGAACAGCACCGCTTTGCCTTCCATCACCGGCAACGCGGCCGCAGCGCCGAGGTTGCCGATGCCGAGAATGGCCGAGCCGTCGGAGACCACGGCGACGGTGTTGCGCTTGATCGTGAGGTCGAAGACCTTTGCCGGATCCTTGGCGATCTCAAGGCAGACCTGCGCCACGCCGGGGGTGTACGCCAGGCTCAAGTCCTTACGCGTCTTGAGCTCAACCTTGCTCTTCACCTCCAACTTGCCGTGGATCTGGGCGTGCAGCGCCACCGACTCGCGAGCGAGATCTTCCATAGGGGCGTGTACTGTGGCCGGTTGCCAGCGAAGTTGCAAGCTGGTGCGGCTCGGCCAATGAAGGGCCACGGCAAAGTCGTCCGCGGAGGGCTTTGCGGGCTGACTTCCTCTGAGAGACAGCCCGTGGCTCCGGTCCCGGGCCGTCATGCCCGCAATCGTCCAGCGGGCGCCTTGATCCAGATCTGTGACATCGGTCGGCGAATCTGGGAGGGCGAGTCTTCTGGCGAGCCGCCGGCGCGGCGATGGTGCGGCGGCTCGGCGGGAGCCTCGCCCTCCCAAGACCTCATTCTCAATGACGTTAAGAAGGGCACAGGGAACCTTGGCAAACCGCGCAACTGGATCCGGGGTGGCTTGACGATGTCGTGCGCGCGAAACGGTCGCAGCGCTTGCCGGTCGTGCTCACGCGGTCGGAGGTTGAGGTGTTGCTGGCAGCGCTTGACGGGGTTTCTTGGATCATGGCAATGATCCTCTATGGATCGGGGCTCCGGTTGATGGAGTGCCGATGGATTGTGCGCAACGCCAGCAGGTCGGCGTTAGCCAGCAGCCTAGGTCGCATAGCAGGCTTCACCGGCCGCGCGAGGAAGCGAGTTCCAACATGCCAACGTTCCGGAACATTCGCAGCGACGAATCCACCGATCGTGCTCGGCGATACGAAGTGACGCTCGCTTGGGTTGCCGAGGGTTTTCGGACGCCGAATTCATGTTCGGCATAGATCATCAATCTCATGAATCGGCTGGTTACCGCGTGCTCGCTCATTCTTTTGCTGGTCATCTTCCTGCTGGCCTGGAAGCTGAAGGAGGCAATGAACGAGATCCGAACGGCAAATGCGTCGGTGAGTTCACTCCGATCGGTCAACGCGGAGCTGTCGACGGCAAAGCAGGCCCTTGAAGCCGAACTACTGCGCCTCAAGTCGCCGCCTGAGCGAGTGCTCGAAGGAGAAGTGTTCATCGTCACCAGAGGCCGAGAGAACTACAAGCTCGGGTTGGTAGAGATCGGCGTACTCGAAATGGATTCTCTCCATGAGCTCTTGACGGCAAAGCGGGCTGTGGCGTCGTCTGAGGTCGCGCGTCTTGAACCGTTCCTTCAACGTGCGAAAGCAGACAGGGATGCAAAGGATAGCGCAGAACGCGCAGCCTTCGAGGCGTCGCTCAAGGCAATCGCATCGGGGAATTTCGAGGCGGCTTCGGCGGCCCACGACAAGGCCCGGAAGGTGGCATCGGCTGCGGGCAATCACTATTCCAAGCTCACCGCAGAGAGGAAATACTACTTCTCGGGTACGGCAAACGTCCCAGCTCTTGAGAGCGAGACCGAGTATCGCCCCTGTGAGTCTGTCTTTGCTGACGCAACAAAACAGAAGAATACTTTTGGCTCGTCAAGCTGACGGTGGACGAGAAGAGCAGCAAGCAGACTCTTACCCTGTCGAACGACGACCGTGGAGGGAAGGGAAGTCATCGGAACTTTGTCCACCCAAGAGTTGCCAAACCTGTGGTCATGTCCGGCAATCTGGGAGATGATGCCAAGCGCTACCAAGTTCGGGCGGTGCAGCTCGCGATAGAGGAGTCCAACAAATGAAAGAGAGCGCTCGCTACGTCAAGATTGTTGAGTGGTCGGAAGAGGACCACTGCTACGTGGGTAGTTCACCGGGCTTGGTCTACGGAGGATGCCACGGCGCCAACGAACGAGACGTGTTCGACGAGCTGTGCAAGATCGTGGAGGACGCGATCACCCTCTACAAGACGGACGGCAAACCGCTCCCTCCGCCGACCGCCGGGCGTGACTTCGCGAACAAGATGCAACACGTCGCATAACCCGGCGATGGACCCGACCGGCTTGAACTGGGCTGCTCGCCGCGGAGTGTCCTGCGCCGCCGGGTCATCGCCAAGGCGTTAGCCGACGACGAACGCGACGCTGGTGGTACCGCTCCCGCCGATGTTCAAGGTAGCGATCTTCTTGGCGCCTTCGACCTGGTAGTCGCCGCACTGACCGGTGATCTGCCGGTACGCGTCGAGCACCTGGCGCGTGCCGGTGGCGCCGACCGGATGACCACAGCCGATCAGGCCACCGCTCGGATTGATCGGCAACTTGCCGCCCATCTCGATGGTGCCGTCTTCAATCGCCTTCCACGACTCGCCCGGCTTGGTCAGACCGAAATGATCGATGGCCATGTACTCCGAGGTCGTGAAGCAGTCGTGCGTCTCGATCGCATCGACGTCCCAGCACTGCGCGACGCCCGCGCGCTTGAAGGCGTCGAGAATCGTCTGACGAGTATGCGGCAGGACGTACGGATTGTTCTTGCTCTCGGCGACTTTCGCGGTGAATTCGATCGGAGCGGTGTGATGACCCCACCCCAGCAGGCGCGGAATGGAGCCCAGCGCAATGCCTCGACGCTTGGCGTACACCGTCGCGTACTGCTCGGAGGCGAGGAATAAACTCACCGCGCCGTCGGTGACCTGTGAGCAGTCGGACACCTTGATGCGGCCGCCAATGATGCTGTTGAACTTGTCCTGCGAGCGCGCGTGGTCTTCGGTCATGTACCAGTTGCGCGTCTGCGCCAGCGGGTTGCGCTTGGCGTTGGAGTAGTTCACCGCCGAGATGTGGGCGAGGTGCTCGTCCTTCAACCCGAAGCGCTTGTCGTACTCGTCGCCAAGCTTGCCGAAGAGTTTCGGAAACGGAAACTCGATGCCCTTGGCTTCGCGTTCGTACCACGCAGCGGTACCGAGGAAGTCGCCACCCTTGGCGGGGTCAACGGTCTTCATCTGCTCGACGCCGACAACCATGGCGAGATCGTAGCGCCCCGCTTCGATCTCCGCCGAGGCAGCGAGAATCGCGATACTGCCCGACGCGCATGCGGCTTCGTGGCGCGCCGTGGGCAGACCGGAGAACTCCGGATCGATGTCGACGAGGAAGGCGCCAAGGTGCCCCTGCATCGCGTAGAGTTCGGCGGCGAAGTTGCCAACGTGGCCGACTTCGACCTCATTCGCCTCGATGGCCGTGTCTTCCAGACCACCGAGTACCGCCTCGCGCATTAGGGCGACGATGTGCTTGCTCTCCTTGTTCCAATTGCGGGCGAAGTCGGTCTGATATCCGCCGAGCACATAGATGGGCGTTGCCATCGCATCCTCCGTTGGTGGGCGATTCAACCCGCCCGACGATTGGCAACCTACCATCGTGGTTCCGCCTCGCGCAAGATGGGTGCGCGACGGCGGGTGCACGCCGTGGTCGCCTCGCAGTGCCGGGCTCCGTGCCCGCAGCGATCCCTTGCAATCCGCCGGATCATACCATATATGGCAACCATATGAATGAGACGCAAAAGACCACGATCTATCTCGATAGCGCGGACTATCAGCGACTCAAGGCGATGGCGCGGCGGCAGGGGCGCAAGCCCGCCGAGCTCGTGCGCGAAGCCGTCGCCGCGTATGCCCGGCGGGGCACTCGCGTGCCGCGCAGCCTCGGTGCCGGCCGCAGCGGCAAAGGCAATCTCAGCGAGCGCGCCGAGGTTCTGCTGAAGGGAATGGGCCGCGCCCGATGATCGTGGCCGATACGGGTGCGATCATTGCGTTGCTGGATGGCGATGACCATCACCATGAGGTGATGCGTGCGCTATTCGAGGAACAACCCGCTCGTTGGCTGCTGCCTTGGGCGATCCTACCCGAGGTCGACTACCTCGCCCATACGCACTTGGGCCAACGCGTCGCGGAGGCGTTTCTCGCAGACGTCGCGGGTGGTTCGTTCGTGATGGAGTGGGGAAACGACGCCGACATCGATCGCGCCTACGAGCTGAATAAGCGATATCGCGCGCTCCAGTTGGGACTCGTTGATGGGATCGTGATGGCGATCGCAGAGCGACGACATGCAGAGGCAATCGCGACGCTCGATCTGCGCCACTTCAGTGCAGTGTCGCTACGCGGCAAATTAAAGCTGCTTCCGCGCGATCTCTAATCCGCGTCTACGCCGCGAAGAATCGACCGACGTTGATGTTCGGCTCGCGGAACAAGCGTGCGCCGGCCTTCGCTTGCGTGAGGACGGTTGGGACGCTGAGGCCACAGCGCTCTATCGCTTTGATCGTCTCCTTCACGCCGATGACATCGGCGAGTACGGTGGGCGGCGCCCAGTTGAAACCGAATCCCATGATGCGGTCGACGTCGCGCGGCTGGTCGACGACCTCGGTGGCCCCGACGCGGTTGAGCGCATAGCTCACGTAGCCAAAGACGACCTTGCGGGCGATGTCGGCCTCAGCGCCCTCGGCTGTGAGGAAATGCTTGAACGCGTCGACGTAACAGCCGATGCGGTGAAGCTCGCGCATCTTCTCGACGAACGCGAGCGGCTTCACTTTGACGTCGGTGGGATCCTTGTAGCCGCCACTGCTCGGGTCGAGCACCAGATTGATGGTCTTGCCACCCTCTTTGGTGCGGCGGTAGAAGCCGCCGCGCTCCGGCGTCTTGTTGCCGAGATGTCCTTCGTCGATCAACTCGGCCATGTAGGTGGGCAGCGCGAACGCGTCGTGCCCTTCGTCGTTGGTCAGCGCATGGACGTTGTCGACGATCGCCTTGTGGACGTCCCAACCGACCAAGTCGACAGTCGCGAGCGGTGGCATCGCTCGACCGGTGTATGGACCAATCAGGTAATCCACGAAAGCAACGCCGTGCTTGGCGGCGAGCTGCGCGACTTCGTTCAGCACCTTGAAGCCAACGCGATTGCCGGCAAACGCCGGCATGTCGCGGCAAACCGTGACGACGCGTCCGAAGCGCCTCTCCAACATCTCAACGACGGCAGGGACGAGCGCGGGATCAGTGCCGGTGTGTGGAATGACTTCGGTGCCGACGATCACGTTGGGTGGATTGAATAGATGGATGCCGAGGAAATGCTGCTTGAAGCTATCGCTGCGCGGCGCTGCCATCGCGGCGATCGAGAGACCGGAAGAAACCGTGGCGACAATCGAGTCCGGACGGCGATGCTTGTCGACCCGCTCGAAGAAGCCCTTCTTCAATTCGATGTCCTCAGCAAGGGCTTCGAAGATCAGGTCGGCCTTGCTGACCGCTTCG
Source organism: Deltaproteobacteria bacterium (assembly GCA_016178705.1). Taxonomy (NCBI): domain Bacteria; kingdom Pseudomonadati; phylum Myxococcota; class Myxococcia; species Deltaproteobacteria bacterium. The sequence continues at coordinate 147,551 of JACOST010000031.1, forward strand.
TCGAAGTCCCCATCGTAAGTGCCGACCGACATGCGATCGGCGATGCGGACCGACTTGGCCATGTTCTGCGCACCGATGAGCCCCTCGCGGGCGCGCTCGGTGGCGCGCGCGAGCAACACGACGTCGCACCCGCCAGCGGCAAAGGTTTCGGCGCTGCCCGCGCCCATAGTGCCGTTGGCACCGAGAATCACCACACGTTTGATGTCAATCATTGCTGCGTGTCAGTCCTTAAACTGAGGACGGGTGTCGGCTGAAAGCTCGATGCTCGTCAGCGCGCGAGCCGTTCTCCTGATTTGTGCCCCTTGCGGAACCCGGCGCAGTAAGTGGCACTATTTGGCGAACGGAGTCAACTGACGGGCGGGTAGTGGGTCACTTAGAATTCCATCGACGCTTCGTGACCGTCATCCTGAGCATCGCCATCTGGCGCGAAGGATCTTCTTCGTAGCGACGGAAGATTCTTCGCCGCGAAAGTGCGATGGCTCAGAACGACACCGTGCGACTGCAGGGAACAAATCAAACTGACCACTACCGACGGGCGCTCAATCGGCGCGCATGACCGTCCACGTGCTCGTCACCGTGGCGACTAGTTCGCCCCTCGCGTCGCGGATCTGTGTTTCCAGAAAGGCGAGGCGCCGGCCCTTCTGCACGACGCGCCCTTCAGCGCGGAGTAGCCCTGGCTTGGCGGCGCGCAAAAAGGAAATCTTCAACTCGGCGGTGGTGGCCAGTTCGCCGTCATCGAGCACCGAGCCGATGGCGGACGACATCGCTGCATCGGCGACGATCGACAGACAGCCGCCGCGCACCAAACCGAACGGATTGATCAGCCGCGACTCCGTCACGTCCCATTCCCATCGACTCACGCCGGGCGCACACTCGATAGCGCGCAGAGCGGGTTCGCCGCTGAGCTGGCGCGTGACTTCAGCGACGTCGTTGTCGCGAATGGCGCGATTGAGCGCGGTGAGCGGAGCGAGGTCGGCCATGCCGTCTCATTGCGCGGCGGGGTTGGACCTGTCAACCGGCACGGCAGCGCGCCGCACTGGATAGAATAGATCGAGCAGCGGTTCGGCGCGCAGCGCCAGCCGTAGGAGGCGGCGGTTGCGCTGCGCTCGTCGCAGGGCGCCGTCGGGAAGTGCGGAGGACGCCCTGTCCCAGTCCATGCGCCGCAATGGATCGAGCAGGTTGTGCCACACACAACCTTCGAGCGAGAAGATGTAGACGTCGCCAGCACCGGCCGCGGCCAACAAGTCGGCTTCGAGGCGGTCCCAACTCAACAGGCGACCGGATTGCGAATCGTCGTGCGCGTTGACACCGCCGCCGGTGACTCCGAGCGCGATCGCGGGTGCTTCGGAGAAATAGGCGCGTGCGCCCGCAGCCCCGAGATAACTTGCGTACAGCATGTGCACTTCGATGTCGGCGGGAATATCTACGAGTCCAAAGGTACGGCGCAGCAACGTCGACCCGACGCGCCGCTCATCGAGCAAGTGGGGCAGGTGGTAGGTCTCGACCGAGCGCCCATCGCGTCGGATCTGCTCGACCAGTTGCACATAGGCGCGCTCGGCGTCGGCGACTTGACTCGCAGTGCGACGCCGTCTCAGCAGCGTGAGCGCCCCACGCAAACCGCGCCGCATCATCAGTTCGGCATCGCTGCGCGGAAACTCGATGTCGAGCCCGATGCGATGCAGACGCAGTCCTTCGCGCGCGGCCCAGGCGATCGTGTCTTCGTAGCGGCGACGCGCGACTGCGGGATTGTCGGCGTTGAGCCAGTAGCCGTCGGCAACATCAAGCAGCAGCCACGCGGTCACCGGCACCTGGCGTGCTTCGAGCGCTCGCACAATCGCGGCGCGTTCGCTGGCAAGGTCCAACAGACCCATCGACAGTGCGTGTCCACCCTGGGCGAGAAAGTTCGCCGCGCGGCCATCGCGAAACAATTCGGCCAAGCGATCGGATGTCAGCTCGGTGAAGAAGGTAAGGTGCGGCGTCATGGCGGATACGTGTAGCGAGGATAGCGCAGGCCTGCCAGCCCCGGCCTTGTGTCGCGCACGGCGATGAGGGTATGCGAAGACTTGTCACGGTGACAGGTGTCTCGGGACAAGGAGCGCACGATGGCGGATGAATGGCCGACGATGGATGGGCTGTACTACAGCAGCGACAACCCCGAAGCGGTGGCTGATCGTGTGCACTTGATCACTGGCTTTGGAAACTCGACCTGTATCGAGACCGACGATGGGCTGGTGATCGTCGACGCCTGCGTGCGGGCGATGGGGCGCAAACTGCTGACGGAGATTCGCAGCATCAGCGACCAGCCGATCCGCTACGTGATCTACACTCACGGCCATTTCGATCACGCGTTCGGCGTGTGGGCGCTGCTCGACGAAGCGAAGCAACGCGGCTGGCCGCGGCCGATCATTGTCGCGCACGAGAAGGTGCCGCAGCGGTTCGATCGCTATCGCGAGCTCGCCGGCCAACACGACCACATCAATCGTATTCAGTTTGCGTTGCCATCGAAAACGAAGGTGTCGGAGGAGGGAACATTCTTCTATCCCGACGTGACCTATGCGGAGCGCATGTTGCTGCGTGTCGGCGAGCTGACCCTCGAACTGCGCCACGGCATGGGCGAGACCGACGACGCCACCTGGGTGTGGATTCCCGAGCGCCGGGCAGTGTGCACCGGCGATCTGTTCATCTGGTCGTGTCCGAACATCGGCAATCCGTTCAAGGTGCAACGCTACGAGATCGAATGGGCCGCGGCGCTCGAAGCCATCGCGGCGGTCAATCCAGAAGGCCTCGCGCCCGGCCACGGTCCCGCGATCACTGGCGCGGCGCGCGTGCGCGAAGCCTGTCTCGAAACGGCGCGGGCGCTGCGTTGGCTGCACGACGAAGTCGTGCGCCGGCTGAACGAAGGACAGTGGGCGGAGCAAATCGTCGCCGAGGTCAACGCGCTGCCGCCGGATCTCGCATCGAAGGCGTATCTCCGGCCGATCTACGGCTGCCCGACGTTCATCGTGCACGGCATTCTGCGCCGCTACGGCGGCTGGTTCGACGGCAACGCCGCCAACTTGTTTCCCTCACGCACCGCAGCGATTGCGCGCGAGGTGCTCAATCTCGCCGACGGCGGCCGTCTGCTCGAACGTGCCCGCGCTTTGCGTGCAACCGATGTACAACTCGCGTTGCATCTCGTCGATCTAGTTATCGACGGCGGCGATCACGCTCGGCGGAGCGACGCGCTGCAACTCAAGAGCGAGTTGCTCAACGCCCGCGCTGACGTCGAACCGAGCTTCATCGCGCGCAACATCTTCCGCAACGGCGCCGCGCGAGCGGCGGACGAGGCGCAACGTTCATAATGAATGCACCATTCGCCCACAGACATCATCCGTTTCCCCGAGTAGCCCGCGAAGCGGGCGTATCGAGGGGCTCTCTCGTTGCGCTGCTGATCGCCGCGTTCGTCAGCGCATCCGGCTGCACGTTCATCGCCTACCCCGGTTCCACCATTCGCGGCTGCGCCCGCGATGGCGGTGATCGTCAATTCGTCGCAGAACCCGAGGCCGTATCGATTGTCGCGCTCGGTGACTTCGGCAGTGCGGACGAAGGACGAGGCGCTGCGGTCGGCGCCGCGCTGAAGGCGTTCCTCGGCGCGCAATCGCTCACTCCGGCTGCCGCGGTGTTGCTCGGCGATAATTTCTACAATGCCGGGCTGATTGGCGGAACGCGTTGCCCATGGTGGGGAAGCGCGGGCGATCCGGCGGCCATCACGCAGCAGCTCGATGCCGTCATCGCGCCGTTCGAGTTCCTGCGGCAGCAGACCACCACGTATGTCGTGCCGGGCAATCACGATCACGGATGTCCGCGACTCAAGTCGCTGGAGAACGAGGCGGACATCGACCAATGGTTGCCGCCCGCGCGCGCGTGGGGCGACCGCTGGCAGTTCCGTTCCGGATTGCCAACGGAGGCAATCGTCGGTGACCTGGTGCAGATCGTCTTCATCGATAGTGAACAGATGATCGAGGATGGCGATGTTCTGAACGCGTCGCTCGATCGCCTGCGCGAGTTGCTAGCGCACGGGTCGTATCGTTGGCGGCTCGTTGCGGGGCACCATCCGCTCTACACCAACGGCCCGCACGATGGCGCGGGGTGGACCGGCGCCATGTTGAAGGCGCTGTACTATCCCCTCCACCTGCTCGTCTTCCCGCCGTTCGTGTACGGCAACGAAGGCGCGTACGAGTGGAGGTATCGTCGCTATCGTGATCGCCTGGAGCAGCTCTTCGCCGAGCGTCGCATCGACGTATTCCTCGCCGGGCACGAACACGCGCTGGAACTACTCGCAGCCAATGGGGCAGGGCAGCCGCTGACGGTGGTATCCGGGTCCGCCGCGAAGTGTTCACCGCTCATGCGGCGATCGAATACGATCTTCTCGGCATCACAGAATGGCTTTGCGCTGTTGACCGCGACGCGACAGCGACTTGAGGTCGAGTTCGTCGGCACGACGGCGTGCGACGATGGCAAGGTGTGTCCGCAGCCGGCGCAGTTGGGAGCGTGGCATCGCCTGTTTGGCTATGGCTTGCCGCCGGCGGCCAGCCCGATCTCGGCGCCAAGCAATTGAAGGATGCCCGGACGCGCCAGCGCCGGGAGAATCACTTCGACGCAACGGTCGGCGAGCCACGCGCTGTGCGCTTCGATCTGCAGGAGTTCTCCGACTCGTTTGTGCCTGATGGATTCGTAGAGATCGTCCCACGTGGCGAGTGCGACTTCTCGCAGCAACGCGCCGACGTTTGGATTGCCGAGAGCCTTGTGGACGAACGCCTCGGTCTTGCGCCGCTGGGTGGGCATAGCGGTCGCCGCGAAGTGGCGCAACGGTTCGTTGAGCAGTTGTCGGATGATCGTGCGGGCGAAGTCGAGCACGAGGCGTTGATTCTGTTTGTTGACGGCAAAGGCCGTCGCTTGCTTCTGCAGCATCGGCATGAAGAGCCGGATGAAGCCCTTGATCTGTTCTTCGAGTACGCGAGCGGTGAGGGCACCGAACAGCGGATTCGCCTTTTCGTAGAAGTTGACAATCGCGCTGTAGATGACGTCGGTAAGCAGGCGGCGGACGAACTCCTGCTGCATCATCTTGGCGATCAGGTCCTCCGCGCTCGGCGGCAACTCGGCAAGCTCACTAAGCAGTTGGTCGATGTCGGCGACCATTTCGGCATCGAGCAAGTCGAGCAGTGACTCATTCTGTCGTGCGAGGCGCCGACCGGCGCGGCGCGTGTTCTCGATCAGCAGATCCGCAACGAACTCACGATTGACCATCCGGGTGTCCCAGTCCGCGATGATCGCGCGCACTAATTTGCCGTCGAGTACGTCTTCGATACGTTCGCCGGCCAGCGATCGCAGTTCGTCCGCAACGGCAGTCGTCAGCGTTCGCTTGAAAGCTTTGCTGCGAATCCGCTTGGGCCAGTAGCCGCCGGTACCGGTCATGTTTGGAGATGCTTTACCGCGGATTACGCGGATTGCACGGATTCTCGGAGGAGAAGAGAGTAACTGGGTTGAGCTCTTGGCATCCGAATCCGTGTAATCCGCGTAGTCAGCGGTAGAGCTTCATAGTCTTTCATTGAGCCGATCGAAGCGCACGAGCTCGCGCGCCATGCCGAGCTGCTCGGCCTCGGCGCGGCCGGCGGCGATGAGCTCGCGGGCGCGGGCGGCGTCGCCAGGACGAGATGGATCGTTGCGGTCGAGGAGCATCGCGGCCCAGGCGCGGCGCGTGCGGACGACGTAGGGGCGCGCGCCGAAACGCTCGTTCATCTCGAGCGCGTCTGTGAAGTGGCGCTCGGCATCGTCCCAGCGGCCGAGGCAGGCGGCGAGCATGCCGCAGAACTGTCCGTAGGATCCTTGGCTGTTCAGGTTGACGGCGAACGCCTCCGCCTGTTTGGCGATGGGACGCATCCGCTCGTAGACCACCGCCGCGGCGGACGAGTCCTGGAGATCGCTGACTACCTGGCTTAGAGCCACCGCGATAGCCGACCATTGCTGGTCGGGCGGATAGTCGAATCCGCCGGCACGGAGAGCGTCCACCTGGGCACGCGCCTCTTCCATCTGATCGGTCTCGCAGTAGGCCCGCGCCAAAACCGCTCGCCACGCCGGCATGTGCGGCTGGGCGTCGGAATTTCCGCGCAGGATGTCGACGAGCTCGGCGAGGCGGCCCTGGTTACTACGCAGGAGGTAGACCTGAGCGCCGAACGCGTTCGCCGCATCGGCCACGCCGGCGGCCATGCCCAGCTCGAAGGCCGCGAATACTTCTGCCTCGGCGTCGGGCGCGCCGCGCATCACGGCGAGCATCGCCCGTCCCTGCCTGGCCTGCTGCATATAGAAAGGTTGCCGCAGCTCGCCAGCAAGCCGCTCCGACTCGACGAAGGACTGCTCGGCGCCGACGATGTCTCCCGACTCGAGCAGGGCGCCACCGCGATGGTACGCGGCCTGCCAGGCGAGCTCGCTGCTCCCGACCCGCGCGGCGAGCGCCGCCAGCTCGGCCGTGAGGTCCAGTCGCTCGGCAAGCGTGAACGGGTCGTAGATGGCATGGAGCCGGAGACTGAGCACCTGCCCGAGGCCGGGCAAGTCGCCGAGCCGCCGCGCGATTGCGACCGCCTCGCGCGAGAGCGCGTGGCGCCGCTCGCGTTGGCCGGTGTAGGAGAGCTCCGCCGCCAGCTGGCCCAACACCCGCGCGCGCAGGGGGCTGTCCGCTTCGCCGAGCGCGGCACTCGCCTCCTCGTAGAGGGTCTGCAAGCCTTCGTCGAAGACAGCGGTGTTGGCCACCGTCCCGCCCAGGCGCGCGTGCCCGAGGACCGCGAGCGCGAGGCGCTCGCCGTCGCCGAGCGCGCGCGCCACGTCGACGGCCTTGGCGACCGTCTCGCGATAGCTCGGGTTCCCGGCCCGCCGCTGCACGTCGCCGAGGGCGAGCAGGAGGTCGCAGCGCAGCTCTTCACCGGCTCGGTCGTGCGGCACGAGCACCGACAGCGCGCGCTCGTAGTGCGCCGCGGCCTCTTCGAAGGCGAGGTTCGCTAGCGCCCGATCGCCCGCTTGCCGCGCATAGCCGATCGCCTTGGCCATGTCCGCGACCTGCGTCGCCGCCAACCAGTGGTGCGCTAGTTCGTCGATGCGCGTTTCCGGCGTCGATCCCGTCAGCTCTTCGAGTCCCTCGCCCACCTTGCGGTGCAAGCGCGCGCGCCGAGCCGCGCTCAACTCTTCGTAGAGCGTGGTGCGAATCAGCGCGTGGCTGAAGCTGAATTGATCGGCGCTCCCCGGCACCTCGGCCACCAGCGCCGCACGCGTCGCCTCGTCGAGTGCGTCGAGAACGGCATCTTCGGGTTGCTCGGCGATGCGCGTCAGCAAGGCGAGATCGAAGTGGCGGCCGATCACCGCCGCCAGGCTCAGCACCTTGTTCGTCGCTTCCGACAGTCGACTGAGGCGCCGGCCGATCACTTCCTTCACGCCCTCGGGAATGCCGAGCCCGGCGACGCTTCCTTTGTACGTCCAGCGCTCGCCCTCCTGGAAGATCGCGCCGGACTCGCTCATGTTGCGCAGGATCTCGCCGATGAAGAACGGGCTGCCCTCGGCCTCCTCATGAATGGCGTGCGCCAGCAGCAGCCCCGCTTGCGTCAGCCCGTGTCCGGCCGCGGCGGTCATCAGCGCCACTACCGCCCGCTCGTCGAGACCGTGCAGGGCGATACGCTCCACACCGGCCTCGCGCCGCAGATCGGCGAGCACGGCGGTCAGCGGATGCGCCCGCGTCAGATCGCTGTCGCGGTAGGTGACGACGATCAGCAGGCGCAGCGGCATGGCCGAGCGCAGCACGTGCTTGAGCAGTACCAGCTCGGGTGTCCTCGACCATTGCAGATCGTCGAGGATGAGCACGATCGGCGCGTCTTGCGAGGCGGCAGAGAGCAATCCGGTCACCGCTTCGAAGAGCAGGTAGCGTTCAGTCTCCGCCTCAGCGACCTGCGGCGGCGGTAGATCGGCGACGCGTTTGCCGAGCTCTGGGATGAGTCGCGTCAGCTCGCCCTTGTGCTCGCGCACGTAGGCGGACAGCACCGCTTCCGGTGCATGTGCGACGTAGTGCCGCAACGCCTCGACGAAAGGTTGATACGGCGGGTTGGTGTCCTCGTCGCAGGTGCCGAGCAGCACCGTGGCGCCGTCGGCGTGCGCGGCGAGCGCGGCTTCGCTGGCGAGACGCGTCTTGCCGATGCCAGGCTCGCCGGCGAGAAGGACGATCTGACGCTGGCCGCTCTTCGCGACCTGGTAGGCACCTGCAATCACGGCGAGCTCTGCCTCGCGACCGACCATGGCGACTGTCTGCGCCATCGCCAGACGCGGCGGCAGCGGCAGCCCCACCGCTTCCAGCGGTTCCCACTTCACCTCATATGCAGCGACCGGCTCGGGCAGTCCCTTGAGCGTCAGCTCGCCGATCGAGGTGAACGAGTGACCGTGTCCGCGCGCCATCAAGCGCACAACTTCGGAGACGAGGATCTGGCCCGCACTTGCCGCGGCGCACAAGCGTGACGCCTCTACCACCGGTGCGCCGAACAGATCGTTATTGTCCCGCGTCGCTTCACCGGAGGACAGGCCGATGCGGATCTGCACCGCGCCGTTGGTGGCCTGCTGCATGCCGACGGCGCCGGCGACCGCGTCGGCGGCGCTGGCGAACGCCAGCATCAAGCCATCGCCGGTGGTCTTCACCTCCGTGCCGCCGTGCTTCGCCACCGCCGCGCGCAAGGCGGTGAAGTGCTCGTGGCGCAGCGCCTCGTAGGCGTCGTGCCCGAGCCGGCTCGCCAGCTCGGTGGAGCCGACGAGGTCGGTGAAGACGACGGTGACGGTTTCAGTGCGGGCCATGAGCGGAGTCTCTACAACGGATTAAACAGATTGAACAGATTTGCGGAAGACGAGATCGAGTGTTTGTTTGCCGAATCCGTTTAATCCGTTCAATCCGTTGTAAACCTCCTCATCCCTTCCGCAGCCGAAACGCCAGTCGAGGAGCGACTTCCTTTCTGCGTGCGATCGGGTTACATCGGTGGCCGCATCGCGCCACTCTCGAAAGGAACGGAGGAACACATGGATTTCTCACTGAGCCCCAAAGTCGAAGATCTGCGCCATCGGCTCATCGCCTTCATGGACGAGCATGTGTACGCGGCCGAGAAGGTTGCGTCCGAGCAAGTGCATGCCTCCGGCGACCAACACCTCGAACCACCGATCATGAAGGAGTTGAAGAAGAAGGCGCGCGCGCAAGGACTGTGGAACTTGTTTCTGCCCGACAAAGAGTACGGCGCCGGGCTGAACAACCAGGAGTACGGCGTGCTCTGCGAGGTCATGGGGCGCAGCCAAATCGCGTCGCGTATCTTCAACTGCAACGCGCCCGACACTGGCAACATGGAGATCCTCGCCGAGTTTGGTTCGTCGGAGCAGAAGAAACGCTGGCTGCAGCCGTTGCTCGATGGCGAGATCCGCAGTTGCTTCTCGATGACCGAGCCGGAGACCGCCGGTTCCGATCCGACGTTGCTGCGTACGCGCGCGGTGCGCGACGGCGATCAGTACGTCATCAACGGGCACAAGTGGTTTACCTCGGGCGCCTACGGCGCGGCATTTGCCATAGCCATGGTAGTGACCGATCCCGATGCGCCGCCACATCGGCGGGCTTCGCAGATCATCGTCCCGACCGATACGCCGGGGTTCAACTTGGTGCGGCCGGTTCCGGTGATGGGTCACACCGGTGGCGGCGGTCACGCGGAGGTGTTGTACGAGAACTGCCGCGTTCCGCTGACCAATGTGTTGGGCGGAGAGGGCATGGGCTTCGCCATCGCCCAGGCGCGGCTCGGTCCCGGCCGCATCCATCACTGCATGCGTTGCATCGGCGCCGCCGAGCGCGCCTTCGAGCTGATGTGCAAGCGCGCCAACACGCGTTACACCCACGGCAGCTTGCTGGCGGAGAAGGGAATCATTCAGACCTGGATCGCCGACTCGCGTATCGAGATCGACTCGGCGCGCCTGATGGTGCTCAATGCCGCGTGGAAGATGGACACCATTGGCAAGAAGGAGGCTCGGCAAGAGATCGCCATGATCAAAGTCGTGGTGCCGAACATGATGCTGACCGTGCTCGACCGCGCCATTCAAGTCCACGGTGCGATGGGCGTCTCCGACGACACGCCGATCGCCCGCATGTGGCGCGACGGCCGCTCGATGCGCATCGCTGACGGACCGGATGAAGTGCACAAGATGACGATCGCCCGCCGCGAGTTGCGCAAATGGGCGTCGTGAGGGTTGCGAGGGCTAGGGGCAACCATTAGCCGGTGATCAAACCGGCAACCACTGGGTCCGGGCTGGTCGGTCATGTTCTTGTGCATTTGGACGTAGACAAGAGCGATCGCGCCGCTCGATAGCTCCGACACGCTCGTTCCGAGTGCCGTAACGCGGCACTGCGCGTCACGCGACTGCCGTGTTGCGCCCAGCCGTTCCACTGCCTGCGCCGAACCACTTGGTGGAGCTTGCGGCATGTCGCTTGCTCTTTCGTTGCGCACAGGAAGTGGAGCGTGACGGTGGTAGAGAAGCGGTCGGTCAAGATAATTCTCGCCGAAGATGACGATGGCCATGCGCGACTGATGGAGCGCAACCTGCGCCGCGGCGGCATCGCCAACGCCATCCAGCGCGCTCACGACGGTGCCGAGCTGCTGGAACTCTTGCGCGTGGCAAGCGGCGACGCGCCGGACATGATCTTCCTCGACGTCAACATGCCGCGGCTCGACGGCTTCGAAGTGCTGGCGCAGCTCAAAGCCGATCCTCGGTGGCGGAATATTCCGGTGGTCATGGTGACCTCGACAGACAGCCAGCGCGAAATCAACCGCGCCTACGAGCTCGGTGCAAGCAGCTACGTGGTCAAACCGGTTGGGGTTGAGGCGTTCATCGACCGCGTGCGCCAACTGGGGCTGTTTCTCGAGGTAGTCGAGCTGCCCGACAAGCCCCGCGCCACGCACTAGACAAGGCCAGGCGACGCAATGGCCGAAACCATCCTGTATCTCGGTGCTGACGACATCGCTGCGGCCGCGTGTGCGCAGGCGCTGCCGGAAGCCAACACCGCGGTGCTGCGCGCGCGCCGGGCATCCGAAGCGCTGGCAATCTGTCGTTTGAGCCAAGTGTCGGTGGCGGTCTGTGATATCGAGGTTGGCGATAAGACCGCGCTCGACGTCGTGCAGCAACTGACTGACGCTGGCGTCAGTGTCGTCGCCTACACCGCCGATGCGCGGATGGCCAAAGCTGCACAACGAGGGGGAGCCTGGGGGGTCGTCCGCCGGCAGGGAGCGGATGCGGCAGACGAGATCGCGTTAGTGCTGCGACGAGCAGTGGAGTACCACCGGCTGCAGCGTGAGCACGCCAGCGCTCGCCGAACGCTCGCCAACCTGACGCAGCGCTGCGAATTGCCGGCGGCACTGCTGTCGGATGACCTCGTGGCGGCCATCGGGCATGACATCACCAATCCCTTGTCGGCTCTGTTAGGGTACGCCGAGATTCTCAACGAGCCGGAGCTTCGCAAGGGCGACGGCGACGAGATCGCCCGGCGCGTCGGGTCGTTGGCGCAGACCACGCTGGATCTCGTGGCCGGCCTACTCGACGCTCTGCGCGCGCAATCTGGAAGCCTTGTACTGATGCGCGCACCAGTGGACTTCAATCTCCTGGTGAGTGCGGCGGTGAGTGCGGTCGAGCCACACGCGCGGCAAAGCGATCGCCGTCTGGTATTCCGGCCCGCTGCGTTGCTGCCGACTGTTCTGGTGGACCGACCGCGGATGACTCGGTTGCTGGACAATCTTCTCGTCGCCGCGGTCGATGGGACACCGACAGGAGGCTTGATCGACATCGCCACCGAGGCGGAGGGCTTGCGCGTTGCGCTGCGCGTGCGGGTCGAAGCGCCACGGCGGCAGGGCGCCCAGAAATCCGAAACGGCGCCGCAGCTACGCGGGGTGTTTCGACGTGGACGCACCGCGCTCGCGCGCGCTCTCGTCGAGGCTCAGGGCGGCGACTTGGTTGTGGACGACACCGGCGGCAGCCGGTTGTGCATGCGCTTGCCGCTCGCCGCCGGGCGTCTGGCGGCGGCGCAATAGCACTGGTGGCCCCCTGGGCAACTCTACTCCGCGCTACACTTCGCTTTCCTCGCTCCCTTGGTCCTTTTGACCGACGTTGCCATCGACGCCGCGGCTGCGGTATCGTCCGCGCGCGCGGAGGTCGGCATGGCAGCACTCACCCGTTTGCGAATTCTGGATCTGACCCAGTTCGAAGCCGGCACGGCCTGCACCGAGTTGCTGGGATTTCTCGGCGCGCAGGTAGTGAAGATCGAGCCGCCGCGCGGCGAGCCGGGGCGCCACGCGTTTGGAGTCAAGCCGGGCAAGGACTCGCTCTATTTCGTCGTCCTCAATGCCAACAAGCGCAGTGTTACCCTCAACCTGCAATCGGAAGAAGGCCGCGCGTTGTTTCTACGCCTCGTGCCGCAATTCGATGTGCTCGTCGAGAACTTCGCCTACGGTGTGATGGAGCGGTTAGGACTCGGCTACGCAACGCTGAGCCAACTTCACCCGGGTCTGATCTACGCGACCATCAAAGGGTTCGGAACCTACGGCCCGTATCACGAGTACAAGTGCTTCGACACCATTGCGCAGGCCGCCGGCGGGGCGCTGAGTGTGACGGGATTTCCCGACTCGCCGCCGTGCTCGCCCGGACCCACGCTCGGTGACACCGGCACCGGCGTGCATGCCGCGGTCGGGATTCTCGCCGCCTACATTCAACGGCAGCAGACCGGCCGGGGCCAGCGGGTCGAAGTCGCGATGCAGGATGCGGTAGTGAATTTCATGCGCGTGCGAATGCTCGGCCAGTACATTGCGAACATGGCCGTGCCGCGCTTGGGCAACACGGTGGCGCAGATGGTGCCGATCGATCTGTACCCATGCGATCCCGGTGGCGCGAACGACTTTGTCTACATCTTCCTCACCACGTTGGAGATGTGGAATGCCCTGCTGCGCACCATCGACCGTAGCGATCTCATCGGCGACCCGCGTTACACCGAGCTGGCGGCGCGCAATCAGCACCGTGATGAAGTGTTCGCGATGATCTCCGAGTGGACGCGCGCGCGCTCGAAGTGGGATGCGATGCACGCGCTGGCTGGCAGCGGCGTGCCGTGCAGCGCGGTCTTCGACACCAACGACGTAGTGAATGATCCGCATTTGCAGGAGCGCGGCATGATCGTCGACGTGGACCATCCTCAGCATGGGACGGTGCGCATGCCGGGCTGTCCGGTGCAGCTGTCCGAGTCGCCGCGCGAGATTCGTCCCGCACCGCTGTTGGGAGATGCGACCGCAGAAGTCCTGCACGACCTGCTCGGCATGTCCGCGGGCGATGTTCAGCAGCTTCGGTCGCGTCAGGTGGTGTGATGGGCGTCGCCACCCTAGCTGGCGTTCCGGTCGGTGACGGGCAGCCTGTACGCCTGGTCGGCGTCATCAACGTCAGCCCAGAGTCGTTCTACGGTGGTTCGGTCGTAACCGATGCGAGAGCGCTCATCGAGAAGGCTCGCGTGATGGTGAGCGAAGGCGCGGACATTCTTGACGTCGGCGCCATGTCGACGGCGCCATATCTGCGAACGCAGATCAGCGAAGCCGAGGAAGTCGCGCGCATGACAGCTGCGATGCGCGCGCTGGCGAGTGCCGTTGATGTTCCATTGTCGGCCGACACGCAGCGCGCCACAGTTGCGGCGGCGGCGTTCGATGCCGGGGCAACGATTCTCAACGACGTGAGTGGACTCAGCGCGGATGCCGAGATGACCAGCGTTGCACGACGCGCGCAGGGACTGATTCTGATGGCGCCCGGCAATCGCGCCACGCGACAGCCTCCGTTGCAAATGATCCAGCATCAGTTTCGTGAGATCCTCGCCCGTGCCGAGCGCGCCGGGATTCCGATCGAGCAGATCGTGCTCGATCCAGGAATCGGATTTCACCGCGGCAGTGCGTTGTCGTGGGACGACATCGACCGCGAGATCATCAACGGGCTGAATCAACTGCGGGTGTTCGGGCGGCCGCTGTTGGTCGGCATTTCGCGCAAGTCGATTATCGGCAAGTGGACCGACAAATCCGTCGCTGCCGATCGGCTGTTCGGTTCGCTCAGTGCGACCGCGATCGCGGTATACAACGGCGCGGCGTTGATCCGGACGCACGACGTCGCGGCGACCCGTGACGCCGTGCGCGTGGCGGAACGCCTGCGGAGTTGAGTCGGAAGAAGTCTCGGCCTCCCGCAACCACTTCCGAAACCTGAAGAGGCTGACGCAGAGCAGCAGAGACGGAGGCCTCGAAGCGTCATTCAAAGAGTGGGATGGTAGGCGCTTGGATGCCATGACACATCAAACACTCGTTAGCCGCGCGCGCGCCGGGCTGCGCGCGGAACTCCGTCCGTTGCTGCAACTGGCGGGTCCGGTGGTCGCCGCGGAAGTCGGCTGGATGACGATGGGCCTCGTCGACAGCATGATGGTCGGACGGGTTAGCCCGGAAGCGCTCGGCGCGGTCGGCCTGGGCGGCTCGATCTTCTTCACCGTGGCGTTGTTCGGCATGGGGTTGTTGTTCGGGATGGACTACACCGTCGCGCACGCGTTCGCTGCTGGGGAGCACGACGACGCGCATCGTTGGTTGGTGCAAGGCGCGTATCTGGCGCTGCTCACGGCGATACCCGGCATCGCGCTCTTGTGGTGGAGCATGCCGTACCTCGCAGCCCTTGGGGTGCGCCCAGAGGTGCTGCGACATGCGGTCCCGTACTCGCGGGCGCTGAGCTGGAGTCTGTTGCCGCTCCTGTTGCTCACGGCATCGCGGCGGTACCTGCAAGCGACCAACGTGGTCATGCCGATCATGGTGACGGTGGTGAGTGCCAACCTAATCAACGTTGGCGCGAACTGGGTGTTGGTGTTCGGGCACTTGGGGTCTCCCGCGCTCGGTGCTGAAGGGTCGGGATGGGCAACATGCTTGGCGCGGGTCTACATGGCGACGTGTCTGATCGGTTACATGTGGTGGCGCGAGCGTGGCAGGCACGGCGGGTTGTTGAGCGTCCCGCGTGGACTGGATCGTCGGCGCTTCATGCGACTGCTTACGCTCGGCCTGCCGGCGGCGGTGCAAATGGCGCTCGAGTGCGGCGTGTTTGCGGCGGTGACGACGCTGGCCGCGCGGCTCGATGCGTCGGCGCTGGCGGGGTCTCGGATCGCGCTCAACGCAGCGAGCTTCACTTTCATGGTCCCGCTCGGGATCTCTGCGGCGGCTGCGGTGCGGGTTGGCCAAGCGCTTGGCCGTCGCCAAGCGGACGCGGCGGCGCACGCTGGTTCGACGGCACTGCTAGTCGGCGGGTTGTTCATGATTAGTGCTGGGGTCGTGTTTCTCGCGATTCCCGCGGCGATCGTCCGTGTGTTCACCGCCGATCCAACGGTGATTGCGATCGGCGCCACGCTGGTCATCATTGCCGCGGTGTTTCAGTTGTTCGATGGCATACAAGTCGTGGCCACCGGCGCCCTGCGCGGTACCGGCGACACGCGCACGGCGTTGCTGAGCAACCTGATTGGCCACTGGTTGCTGGGACTGCCGTTGGGGTACCTGCTGTGCTTCAAACTCGACTGGGGCGTGATCGGTTTGTGGATCGGACTGTGCGTTGGACTCGTGGCGGTGGCAACAGTGCTGCTCGTTGTGTGGACGCTGCGCGTGCGAGAACTCGCCGGCGACTTTCGCGCATCGGTACGCGCCGAGAAGGCACAAGCGGCGTGAGCGCTGGATCGCGCTGGGAGAGCCGGCACTTGCGCAATCGTGCAGCGCGAAGCATAAGGCGGAGGTCGCCATGACGCCGCCAGACTCAACGCTGCCACATCTTTTGCCGGCGCGGCACCTCGCGCATGTGCGCTACGAGATCCGCGGCCCGCTCTCGCGGCGGGCGCAGGAGCTCGAGCGCAAGGGCTACGAGGTGCTCAAGCTGAACATCGGCAACCCGGCGGCGTTCGGCTTCCGCCCACCGGAGACGTTGCGCCTCGCACTACTCGAGAACCTCGCGCAAGCCGAGGGGTACTGCCATCAGAAGGGCATCTTCCCGGCGCGCGAAGCGGTGGTGATGGACACGCAGACGCGGGGCATTCCCGGCGTCAGCGCCGAAGACGTGTTCATGGGCAACGGCGTCTCGGAGTTGATCCTCATGACCATGGAGGCGCTGCTCGAACCGGGCGACGAGGTGTTGCTGCCGGCGCCGGACTATCCGCTGTGGACCGCGGCCGTGGTGATCGCCGGTGGGACACCGATCTACTATCAGTGCCGTCCCGAGGCGAACTTCATTCCCGACCCGGAGGAGGTCGCGCGGCTGGTGGGTCCGCGCTGCAAGGCGCTGGTCATCGTCAATCCGAATAACCCCACCGGCGCAGTGTATCCGCGCGATGTCGTCGCGGGGCTCGTTCGTGTCGCCGAGGCGCGGAAGATTGCGATCTTCTCCGATGAGATTTACGACCGCGTGCTCTACGGCGACGCCAAACACGTTCCGGTGGCGACGCTCTGCGAGCACACGCTGTGTGCCACCTTCGGTGGTCTCTCCAAGGTGTACCGCGCGTGCGGATTCCGCACCGGCTGGGTGTTCTTCAGCGGCCGGCGCGAGCACGCCGCGGAGTATCTGAGCTGCCTCGAAATGCTGGCGTCGCTGCGGCTGTGCGCCAGCGTACCGGGGCAGTGGGCGGTGCAGACCGCGCTCGGCGGCGTGCAGAGTATCTACGACCTGACGGCTCCGACGGGACGATTGGGTCGCCAGCGCCAAGCCGTCATCGACGGGGTCGCGCGTTCACGCTACCTCACTCTGACAGCGCCCAGCGGTGCACTCTACGCTTTCATCCGTGCCAAGAAGGATGTCCTGCCGAACTTCGACGACAATGCCTTCGCAATGGCGTTGCTCGATGAGAAGCATGTGCTGGTCGTACCGGGCTCGTCGTTCAACGTCGACTACAGCGATCACTTCCGCATTACGATCCTGCCCGACGAGGAGACCATTCAGACGGTCTTCCAGCGCATCGAGGCGTTGCTGGCGGAGATGTAGGGTCGATCGGCGCGAGAAGATCGCTAACTACAGCGCGCGGCGTTTCCACAGATGGACGCCGAGAGCAATCATCCACAACAGCAGCAGAACACTAGAGGGCATGTTGATGTCCATCGCCAGCTCCGAAAAGCCGGTGTAGGCCATCACCACGCCGGCGACCGCGGTCGGTGGTCCACCGACAAGCGCCAGTGCGCCCGACCATTTAGGGAAACGCGGATCAATCAACAGCGCGACGCCATAGATCGTCGCGGTCAGACCCAGGAGCAAGCTGGCGATACTCGCCAGTCCGATCTCGATTTGCCTGACCGCAAGTGCGGCATGGAAGAGAGCCACCTTCTCTGATTCCGGTGCTGCCGCCCACGCGTCGACCATAGACTTCAGCGCGACACCGTCAACAGCTTGCAGTGCGCCGGCGAGGGCCAGACTCGCAACCGCAGCAGCCATGCCGCAGATAGCGGCTGTGTCGGCGGGACCGCCTGCCAAGCAGCGGGACAGGAGGACCATCGCCATCACCATCAGCGCAACGCCAAACAGTTGCATCAGATGACTCGCCACCCAATGATGATCGGCGGCGTACTCGGTGAAGGCGGCCAATGGCACATTTGGATCTGCGCCCATCGGATGAAGATAGGTGCCAACAAAGAGGAGGAGTGCGCCACCTATCGCGGCAACTGCGGCAATTCGATTACTCGATTGATCGTTCACTATTGCCCTCATGAACTCCGTCAGGTCCAGGCCCGGTTGGGTGGACTCGCCAAGCCGACAGAGCGAGGAAGACACCGCCCGCGACAATCGCCACGTCGGCAACATTGAAGACGCCGGTGTGCAGTGGCCCGAGACCGACGATCATGAAGTCGGTGACCCGACCCTCAAACAGAATCCGATCGAGGAAGTTGCTGAGGCCGCCGGCCCAGATGCCCCACGCGCAGAGAAGCACCGAGAAGCGCAGCCCGGCGGGACGAACGAGGTAGACCGCGGCGAGGGCGAGAACGGCGGCGACGTCGAGAAAGAACACGGTAGCCCGTAGCGCAGGGGGAAGGGACGAACCGAGGCTCAGAAAGCCCCCTTCGTTCTCGGCGAGGGCAATGCGCACAAAACCTCCGAGAAAGGAGCGTGGCGGCAGACCAGCGAGATGCGAGCGGGCGAGGTGTTTCGTGGCCTGGTCGCATCCGATGGTCGACACGACGGTTCCGAGAATGAGGAGAGCGCGAAGAAGGCGAGAGAACGTCATAGAAGGCGGTCAATTCGTGCGCTAGCGTTATGCGTCTTAGCGCACATAGCCGAGCGCGCGCAGCTTCTCCATCGTTTCGCTCGTCAGCTCGTCGTTGCGGGAGGGGATGCGCGCGGGCGGCGTGTACGCGCCGTAGCTGGCGAGAGGCGTGCGTGGCACGGCCGCCAGCACGTCGGGTTGCAGCGCCTCTTCGATGACGCGCCCCGGCATTTCGTCCGATGCCGGAAGGCCGAGCAGAGCTAGCAGCGTGGGCGTGATGTCGAGAAGCGACGGCGTCTGCGACAGCTCGACGCCGCGCCGCACGCCGGCGCCGTAGAGCAGCAAAATCCCGTCGGGTCCACTCTCATGTCCAAAGCTCCTGCGGCGCCCGTAGTCCCAGCCGTGGTCGGAAACGATGACGAGGGTAGTGTTCGCATCCATACGCTGCAAGAATCCGGCGAGCAACCCATCGACGAACTCGTAGTAGTGGTCGATGACGGCGGGCTGGTGCCCGGCGTAGTGGCTCGAGTTGTCGATGCCGGGGAGATAGGCCGTGAGCAATGCGAAGCGTTCCTTATCGGCGAGGTAGAAACTGCTGGCAGCGCTGAAGGCATCGACCGCGCGCGTGGTGTCGAGATACTTCAGGGTTGCAGCCCGTGTCAGCGCGAGGCGGTCCGCCGCGTTCAAGTCGGCGAAGAACGGTGTGGCCAGGATTTCGTCGTTCGATCGTTGCGTCGGCATTGGCGCCACCGCCGCGAGTTCGGCCATCAGGCCCTCTGGATACGTGACGCCTTGGATTGCCGGATTGACGTGGTCGAAAATCAACGCGATGCGGGCAGCGCGCCACGGGTTGTTGTCGGAGACGAGATATCCATTGACCGACTCACTCGGCCAGGTTGCCCACCAATTGATGACGGCGACGCGCTCGCCCTGATCCGAGAGGATGTTCCACAGCGCCTTGGCGCGCCGATGGCATGAGGTCACCGGGAACAAGGCGAGTACGCCGGCGTCGTGCAGCCCCCGCATGAGTGCGCGCATGCCGCCCAGCAGCGGCAGGAAGCGGGCGACGTGCAGGCGTTGCACGCCGCACGGGAGGCCGGGTAGTGGCGTCTCGTTGAAGTCGTACACACCGTGCTGCGAAGCCGTCGTGCCGGTGATGATCGTGCTCCACAGGATCGGTGAGTTTGTCGGGCGCATCGTATGCAGCGGCGCCGTGACGCCATCGCGCATCAGGGTCGCGAACGTCGGCAGCCGGCCGCGGGCAACGAGCGGGCGAATCCGCCGCCAATCCGCCCCGTCGAGACCGAGCAGCATCAGGCGCGCCGCCGATGCGCTGCGTCTCGGCAGTGCGACTCGGTCCGGTCGCATTGGTGGCCGATCGAGAGAGAGGAGAACGAGCACAAGGGTGACCGCAATCGCGAACAACGCAAGCACAGACGACCAACAACGCCGAACTCGCAAGCGCTTCGTGGCGCGCGACGCCACTGCCGCGGCGGCTGCGAAGCCGGCCATCGCTGTGGTCGCAGTCGCGCTCGCAGGATATCGTCGCAGATGCGGTTTCCGCGCCAGCATACCGCCCACGGTGACGACCAGCAGCGCTGCTAACGCCGCGATCAGATGAGCGGTGAACCAAGGAGCGATCGGGGGCGACGCGTCGGCCGGATTGAGGGTACGTGACCGCCGTCTTCGTTGATTCAAGGCGCCGCCGCTGGCCACGATCCCGCCGAGTAGCAAACAGATGCCGGCGTACGTGACGCTCACGAATAGCGCGAACCGCAGACTCGCCCCGGAACCGATCAAGGATTCATTGGTGATGACGGTGAGATAGGCAACAAACAAGCCGAACACCGCCCCCACACTCGCCCAGGCGCCGGCGGCGACGACGATGCGGCGGCCGATTGCGGCTGATTGCGTGTCGGTGGTCATCGTCGGCTCGGCGGCGACTCATACAAGAGCGCGGCGAGACCGACAAACCCCGAGCTTCATCGGCAAACACCAACGGTCCAGTCCCGAGGGACGCTTGTTATGAGTCCGCAGTCATGGTCGGGCCGCGGCATACTCTCTTGCACATCCCGGCCCTTCCGAGATCATTGAATCCTCCGTTGGATCCGCCGGGGCAGGGACAAGGCGCTCGATCGCCTCATACAACTTCGCCGGCTGCAGGGGCTTGCTGACGTAGCCGTCCATGCCTGCGACTAGGCAGCGTTCCTCGTCGCCCTTCATCGCGTTCGCGGTCAATGCGATGATTGGAGTGTGCGTGCCGCTCACTCTTTCTCGTGCGCGAATGGCGGCGGTCGCTTCGAGGCCGTCGATCTCGGGCATCTGCACGTCCATCAGAATCAAGTCGAAGGCTTCCGCGGCGAAGGCGGCCAACGCCTCCTGCCCATTGCTAGCGACACGAACCGTATGGCCGCGTTTCTCCAAGAGGCGCTGAGCCAACTTTTGATTCACGGCGTTGTCCTCGGCGAGGAGGACGCGCAACGTCCGCGTCGTAGCGTCCGGTGGCGGTAAGTGGTGCCCGGTCGGCGGCGCGAGCTGCGTCACGCTGCCGAGGGCTAGCAGCATCGCGTCGAGGAGCTCGGATTGGCGCAGCGGTTTGGTCAAGAAGGCGGCCACGCCCAACTCACGGCAGCGCGCCGCTTCACCCATCAGATCGGCGGAGGACAGCATCATGATGGTGGCGCTGGCGAGTGCGGGCGTGTGCTTGATCCGCTCGGCGAGCTCGAAGCCGTCCATTTCGGGCATGTGCACATCAACGAGGACGAGCGGGAAAGGTGCGCCGTTGGCCACCGCGTGCATCATGCAGCCGAGCGCGGCCGCTCCGCTGTCGACGGTGGTGGGGCGCATCTGCCAGTGAGTGAGCAGCTCGTTGAGGATTCGGCGGTTGGTCGTATTGTCATCGACCACCAGCACCAGCAGATCCTTGAGGCTCTCGATCGGGGCCGCCCGGCCCAGGAGTTTCGAAGAGACGCGGGCGCAAAGTGTGAAGTGGAAAGTACTGCCGCGCCCGACTCCGCTGTCCACCCAGATGCGCCCGCCCATCATTTCGACGAGGCGGCGCGAAATGGTCAGGCCGAGCCCGGTGCCCCCGTACTTGCGAGTCGTGGAGCCGTCGGCCTGCTCGAAGGCGCGGAAGATGGCGTCTCGTTTCTCGGCGGCGATGCCGATGCCGGTATCGCGCACGCTGCAGTGGAGGCGGAGTTCGTCGTGCGCCAACGAGTCGAGCGCGACCGAGACTACCACTTCGCCCCGCTCGGTAAACTTGATGGCGTTGCCGACCAAGTTGGTCAGCACTTGGCGCAGCCGATGGGGATCAGCGACGATCGCGGTGGGAACAGCGGCGTGGACCTCGTAGGCCAACTCCAGACCCTTGAGGTGAGCGCGCACGGCCATTGCCCGCATGATGTCGCCGATGCCGTTCCGCAAGTCGAAGTCGATCGGGTCGAGGTCGATCTTTCCGGCTTCCATTTTGGAGAAGTCGAGCACGTCGTCGATCACCGCCATGAGCGCATCGCCGGAGGCGGCCACCATTTGCAGGTACTCCCGCTGTTCGGCGTTCAGTTCGGTCTGCAACGCCAGCTCGGTCATGCCGATGATGCCGTTCATCGGCGTGCGGATTTCGTGGCTCATGTTGGCGACAAACTCACTCTTGGCGCGGTTGGCCGCCTCGGCGACGTCCTTGGCCTGCAGCAGGTCGATGTGCGCTCGGCTGAGATCAGCGGTTCGTTCGAGCACCGTCGTTTCGATCCGTTCGTTCACGGCTTCGAGTTGGGCTCTCTGGCCAGCCATGTCTTGCATCTCTCTCGCGCTCTGGACACAGGCATACATGAGGAATGCATCTTCGAAGATGACCCAGCCGGCATGCTCCAACCACCGCCACGAGCTGACGGTCAGAACGCCGTACGCCGATTGCGGCCAGTAGACACCGCGAAGAAAGTGATCCGCCGCCACGACAACGGTGGCGGGCACGAGCACCCGCCAGTCGCGGTAGAAGGCAAGAAATGCCAGGGAGCCAAAGACATGGAAGTGGGTCTCGATCCGTCCGCCGCTGAGATGGATCAATAGCGATGACCACAGCATTTGACTGACCGCGATCACGTAGCGCGTGGCGGGTCGGCCCGGTCGCGCGATGGCGAGAACGATGGGCAGACTGCTGATCGTGCCGCCGAGAAGCACTGCGGCCCAGATGTGTGGATGTGTCGAGCTCAGCGTTCCGGTCCAGGTCTTGGGCGAGATCCAATAGGCAGCGGCGATGCCGGCGAACCATTGCAACGCCATCAGGCCGGCGAACATGCGATCGGTGCGCTCGAAGATGCGCCGCCGGTGCTCATTGAAGAGGACTGTCGCACGCGCGGCATGAATGTGCGTTCGCCCTACTGACGACATACCAGTGCTCCGTCGTCGGTCGCGGCGATTCCCTCGATCAATGCGCAACCGAATACCGCGGTCTCGGTCCTGTCCGCCGCGCCAGTGGTGAGTAGCGACAGCACCGCAGTGCGCCCGCTATTATCCCCGGAATGTCCGCGCGCGGCAGTGATGCCTCCGCTAAACAACAAGTGCCCGTCGGCAGCATAGAGAATGGTTTGGCCAGAGGTGGCGGCGTGGAAGCGAAGAGCTTCTCGCCCACCCTCGTCCGCCAGCGCCGTCACGCCCGGGATACTTGCGGCACTGTCCCACAAGTCGCTGCGGTACCAATCACTGTCAAAGCCAGTTGGCTTCAGAAACAGCACGTACGCTGAGACCAACTCCGTCGTCTGTGCCATGAGTAGAGCCAGTTCGCCGATACTCGCGCGCGTACAGGGGCATCGCGGATGGGCCAACATGATCAAGGTGGCGCGACCGGGAACGCGCGCGATGCTGCTCGCGATCGGCCACAATGCCGGAGTGTCCGCCGCCCGGCCAGGAGCGTTTGCGTAATCGGTCAACATCCACAAACCCAACCCGACTCCGCAGACCCACACGACACCGAGGCCGACCAGCGAGCGATTCACCCGGCGCCTTCGCGGAAGTCGTCGACGCGCTGAGCAATTCGATAGGGCATGTGCTCGCCCCACTGTCGACCCGGTCATTCGCCTGCCGGGTTAGAGCATGTGGCATGCCCGTGCGAAGGGGGGAGTCCGTAGGCGTGAGCGCAAGACTCGGCGCGGCGGCGGGGTGAGTCAGAAGTGGCGAATCTCGCAGAACGGCCATCGTGCGACGCTTGGGCGACGATCAACCGATTTCCGGCGGCTGGCCGCACGAGTGCTCACTTCACTCGCCTCGCAGTGCAATCATCGCAGCCAGCGCGGCCTCCTTCTGGTCCTTGCCCCAAGGAGCGCCGACGGATCGTCCAACGGTCGCGATCGTCTTCACCAAGCTGCTCACGGAAATCGCCAGCGCGGCCCCAGCGTGCTCAACCAGGCGCTTCTCTGGAATGGTCACGAGCCTCAAGTTGCATGCCTCGGCAGCGCGAGCTAGCGCGTCGCGGAACAGCACCCCTTCGGCTTTGTGCATACGGAAGTGCACGGCGAGGATTTCGTCAACAGTCCAACTGGGCATGGGATTGGCGACCAGGACAGCGCACGCGGCGATCTCGTGTCCGTCTTCACGGGTTCGGCTTACCGCGGCGCGCATCTCGCGGACCGCGCTCCGGTATGCCGCCGCGAGACCCCGCTTGACCAGATCTCGCGCATCGTTAGGGCGCAAGTGTTCGGCAGCGTGGTACGGCTGCTTCGCCCAGCGCGCATCGTTCGGCGCGACGAGTTCAATAGGGCGCCGATCGACGACGTGGAGATCGCCGCCGCGTGTGCCGAGAACAACGAGGGCCGCCCATCCCGAGTGGGCCTTCAAGCCGAGCGCGACCTTCACGGCGAACCCTCGATAGTGACGGCGCGGTAGTAGGCAATGCTTCCGACGAGGGTATTCCGATGTGCCACTTCCTCGCAATCGACGAGACCCGCCTCAGCGATGAGCGATGGAATACGCCCGGCGACGTTGTCTTCGACGTGCGCCGCCTGATGGAAGAGATGACCGACAACTCGGGAGAGGAAACTCCGCGGCGGGGCGAAGTCGAGCAGGTGCAGTGAGCCGCCCACCTTGAGGACGCGGCGAATCTCGCCAAGCGTCGCTGACTTCTCGTCCCGCGTCAGGTGATGGAACATGAAGGATGAGAAGACGCGGTCGAACGACGCATCCGGGTAGGCCAGCCGGTCTGCGAAGCCTCGATCGAACTCGACTGACAATCCAGCCCGTTCCACCTTCCGCTTCGCGATCGCGAGCGCTTTGTCGTCTGGGTCCAGCCCGACGACCGCAGCCTGTGGGTGCAGCCTCTTGATGAGGACCGTCAGCGAGCCGGTCCCGCATCCGACATCGAGCACACGGAACCCGGGTGTGATGGCCGCCTGCTCAATCAACGGCCGCTTGAGAGCGTCCCCGCGCAGAATCCACAGAAGCGGATCATAGAGCCGAAGGAGCCAGTGTTGTCCCGCGGCTGGGATGTAGCTTCGCTCGGGTTGATCCATGCTCGTGCCTCCCATGAATCGCCAGGTGCTGCTGGTCCGCGACTCACTGCTCACAGGGAATCGAGAAATCGCTTTACATCCGCGCGCGAGAAGAGACGATAGGTGTCTACCCTCTGGTGGATTCGCTCAAGGAGTTCGAGCACGCGCGGGCGCGTGGTCTGCGGATACGACCACACCCATCGCAAGAAGGAGAAGTCGAGTCGTTCAGTACAGCCTTCCGGCAAGTCCGGGCGCAACGCGTTCCGATCCCGCACCAACCGCCGGAGAACTCGCCACAGGCACGTGGTGCGCGGCGGGTCGACGAAGATCACTGTGTCCGTCCGCCCGAAGCGGGCGTCTTCCTTGCCGCTCTGACCCACAAGGAAGTTACCGTCTAGTATCCACCGATCACGAGCGATCACCGCGTCGAAGTCGCGCAGCGATTCGTCCCTCGGTGCCTGGGTCCACTCTCGCCGCCAGAAAAGAGGGTCGAGGTGAACGACGGGAAGCCCCGTGCGCTGGGAGACGAGCGTTGCGAGAGTGCTCTTGCCCGTTCCGCCTGAACCGATGATTGCTACGCGTCTCACTACCGCATCCTACTACCGTGCTTGGCGCATGACCTCTGCGTAGCGATCGAGCAGCGGTAGCACGGTGTCGCGATCGGCAGGTGGGAGGGCGAACGATACGCGGTGGATGCCCATGTCGGCGTATGAGCGAATCACATCGGCGTCGGACGGGACGCCGTAGAGCGTGATCGCGATCGACTTCGGATCGCGGCCCGCGGCTTTGGCGAGCGCGTGCAGCGCGGCGATCTCCTTCTTCATGTCGCCAGCGCGCAGTCCGATGGGCATCCACCCGTCGCAATACTTCACCACGCGTTTGAGCGCCTTCTCACCGTGGCCGCCGAGGTAGATCGGCGGATGCGGTTTCTGCGTCGGCTTCGGCCATGACCAGAGCGGATCGAAGTTGATCAACTCGCCGTGGTACTCGGCGTTGTCGTTGGCCCAGATCGCCTTCATCGCTTCGATCGACTCACGCAACCGCTTCCAGCGCGTCTTGAAGTTGGTGCCGTGGTTTTCCATCTCCTCGGCGTTCCAGCCGCCGCCAATGCCGAACAGGAGCCGCCCATTCGACAGCGCATCGAGCGTCGCCACTTCCTTTGCCAAGACGATCGGATCGCGTTCGATCACCAGACAGATGCCGGAGCCGACCTTGAGCTTCTTGGTCACCGCTGCCGCCATCGTCATCGCGACGAATAGGTCGTGCGTGTGCCAGTACTCCTTCGGCAGCTCGGGTCCGCCGGGCCACGGACTGCGCCGACTGGCCGGAATGTGGGTATGCTCCGGAAACCACAACGACTCGAAGCCGCGTTCTTCGGCAGCGCGCGCGAGATCGTCGGGACGGATTGCGTAGTCGGTGGCGAACATCAAGACGCCGAAGTCCATAAAGCTGCTCCTTTTCGCTGTTGTCGAAGGTTGATGCTTCTTACCCTGCAAGGGACTCGGAATTCAACGCACAGGCGCAGGGCACGACAGAGCGTGTTTGCGGCTGCGGTACCTTTTCGGTAAGCAGCACCACGCTTTGGTTTACCGATGAAGTGCCCGTTCTGTCACGATCTGGAGAATCGCGTCATCGATTCGCGCTTGGCGAAGGACGGCGGCGTGATCCGCCGCCGCCGTGTCTGCGAGCATTGCCAGCGGCGCTTCACCACCTACGAGCGAGTCGAGGAGGTGTTTCCCGTTGTGGTCAAGCGTGACGGCAGCCGCGAGGAGTTCGATCGTCCCAAGATCATTACCGGCCTCAAACGCGCCTGCGAGAAGCGCCCGGTGAGCGTGGCCACCATCGACCAGATTGCCGATCGCATCGAGCGCAGCCTGCAGGAACGGGGCGACAAAGAGATTGCCAGCAGCGTGATCGGTGAAGCGGTGATGCGCGAGCTACACAAGCTGGACCAGGTGGCGTACGTGCGTTTCGCGTCGGTGTATCGATCGTTCAAGGACGCGGAAGAATTCATGCGCGAGTTGCAGCAGTTGATGAAAGAGCGTGTCGGCGCCGCGCGCCCGAAGCGCAAGGTGAAGAAGGCCTGAGGCGTGGACGACGACACGCGCTTCATGCGGCTCGCGTTGCGCCTGGCCCGCCGCGGCCTGGGGCGGACCAGCCCGAATCCTTCTGTCGGCGCCCTCATCGTTCAGCACGGTCGCGTGGTTGGCCGCGGCTTCACCGCGCCGGCGGGCGGACCGCATGGCGAAGTGAACGCGCTGCGCGATGCCGGTCGGCGCGCTCGCGGTGCCACGTTGTATGTGACGTTGGAACCGTGTGCGCACTTCGGGCGGACACCGCCATGTATCGCGGCAATCCGCGCCGCCGGCATCGCGCGCGTCGTCATCGGTACCCGCGATCCGAATCCGCAGGTAGCGGGCGGTGGCGCAACGAAGCTGCGTCGCGCTGGCCTGGCGGTGACCGTAGGTGTCGAGCAGCGTGCCTGTGACGAACAGATCGCAGCATTCCGCACGCATGTGACGGCAGGGCGACCGTTCGTGATCTTAAAGCTAGCGGCATCGCTCGACGGGCGCATCGCCACTGCCACCGGCGAATCGAAATGGATCACCAGCGCAACAGCACGCCGCCTTGTGCACCGGCTGCGCAATGAACACGACGCCGTCCTCGTTGGCGTGCAGACAATCGTGCGGGATGATCCGGCGTTGACCTGCCGCCTGCGCGGTGGCCGCGACCCGGTGCGGGTGGTCCTCGATCGCCGCTTGCGGATTCCCGAAACCGCGCAGGTGCTGACAAAGCGCGGCGCAGCAGCTACGGTCGTAGCGACGAGCGTGTCGGCAGGGGCCAAGCGTCGGCGGCTGGAAGCGCGCGGCGTGCAGTTGTTGACCGTGCCTGCCGGTGACGGCGGCGTCTCATTGCCGCGGGTCTTGGCGGCGTTGGGGCGGCGGGGTATGAGTTCGGTACTGATTGAAGGCGGCGCGGCGGTAGCCGCAACTGCATTGAAGGCAAAGCTCGTGGATCGCATGATGATCTTTCTCGCACCCAAACTCATCGGCGGTGATGGCCGGCCGATGATCGACGCGCTCGGTGTGCGTGCGATGCGCCACGCGTTGGCGTTGAGCGATATCCGAGTGCAACGCGTCGGTGCGGACCTCCTCATCACGGCCATGCCCGTGTTTGCGAGCGAGAGGAAGCGATGACCCTGTCTTCCATCACCGAAGCCCTGGACGATGTGCGGCAGGGCAAGCCCGTCATCGTCGTGGAAGGTGAGGGCAGCGAAGCGGATCTCTGCGTCGCGGCTGAGCGCGTGACTCCCGAGAGTGTGAATTTCATGGCCACGCACGCCCGCGGCTTGGTGTGCCTGAGCCTGACCAGCGAGAGCATGCGCGAGTTGGGCATTCCGTTGATGGTGCCGGATGCGCCAGCGGGCAAGGTGCGGCCGTTCGGAGCCTCAATCGAAGCGCGCGAAGGAGTCACCACCGGCATTTCCGCCGGCGATCGCGCCACTACCATTCGCGTTACGGTACGCGACGGCGCCGGGCCGAATGATCTGGTCATGCCCGGGCACATCTTCCCGATTCAAATCCGCAGCGGCGGTGTCCTGGTGCGCGCCGGGCTCGCCGAAGCGTCGGCCGATATCGCTCGGCTTGCCGGCTTCAAGCCCGCCGCCGCGCTCTGCGCGATTCTGCGCGACGACGGCACGCTGGCTCAGCCGGAAGATCTGGCCGAGCTGGCCAAGCTGTTCGAGCTGAAGATCATTCGCATCGCCGATATCGTCGCGCACCGCTTGCGCACCGAGTCGCTGGTGCATCGCGTAGCCGAAGCGCGCATCAGCGCCGGCGTCGGTGGCAAGTTCCGCGCCGTCGTGTTTCGCAGCGACGTCGATCCCGACGAGCACATCGTCTTGGTGAAGGGCGTGCTCCGCCCGCACGACAAGGTGCTAGTGCGGATTCACTCGCAGTGTTTGACCGGCGACGTATTTGGCTCGGAACGCTGCGACTGCGGCGACCAGCTTGCGAAGGCGCTGGCAATGATCGACGCCGCCGGTAAAGGCGTGCTGGTGTATATGGACCAGGAAGGGCGCGGCATCGGTCTGGGAAATAAGATCCGCGCCTACGCGTTGCAGGATGAAGGCCGCGACACGGTCGAAGCGAATCTCGAATTGGGTTTCAAGGAAGACGGGCGCGACTATGGGATCGCGGCGCAGATTCTGCGCGATCTCGGTGTCGACCGCGTGCGCTTGATCACCAACAATCCGAAGAAGCTGCATGGGCTCAAAGCCTATGGCATCGATGTCGTCGAACGCGTCCCGATCGAGATCCCGCCGCACGCCGGCAACATCCGCTACCTGCGCACCAAGCAGCAGAAGCTCGGGCATTTGTTGACCGGCTTCCAACTCCTCACGTGAGCGAGCGATGCCGCGAGTTTATGAAACCAAATTGATCGGCCGCGGTCTCCGCTTCGGCATCGCGGTCGCGCGCTTCAACAGCGTGGTGACCGATCGCTTGCTCGACGGGGCGCTGGGGGCGTTGCGCGAGCATGGCACGCCCGACGACGACATCGAGGTGATTCATGTGCCCGGCGCCTTCGAGTTGCCGTTCGCAGCGCATCTGCTGGCTAGCAGCAGCAAGGTTGATGGTGTCATCTGCTTGGGTGCGATCATCAAAGGCGAGACCATGCACAACGAAGTCTTGGCGAGCGGCATCGTGGTCGCCCTGAGCCAGCTCGCGGTGCAGCAGGGCGTGCCGGTCGCCTTCGGTGTGCTGACCACCGACACGGTGGAGCAAGCGCTGGCGCGCGCGCGATCGGACGGGGGCAACAAAGGCGCCGAAGCCGCGCTGTGTGCGCTGGAAATGGCCAACGTGAAGCGCGCGCTGGCTTGAGCCGTTCGCAACGACATCGTTATGGGCATGCGACGCAAAGGCCGGGAGCTGGCGCTCCAGGCACTCTACCAACAGGAGATCACCGGCGAAGTGTCGGAGAACTCTTTGCGCGGCTTCTGGCTGAGTTCCGATGCGACGGAACCGGTGAAGGCTTTCGCCCTCAGCCTGGTGGAAGGCGTCGTGGGTCGACGCGCCGAGATCGATGCGTTGGTCGACAAGGCGGCCGCGAACTGGCGGCTCGATCGACTCTCGAAGGTGGATCTCAACGTGCTGCGCTTGGCGACCTATGAGTTGCTCGGAACACCGGAAGTCCCGCCCAGCGTGGTCATCAACGAAGCGATCGAGATCGTCCGCCGCTTCGGCTCGGAAGAGTCTGCCGTGTTCGTCAACGGCGTGCTCGATCAAGTGGCCACTCAGTTGGGCGTGAAGCCGGTTGGCAAGACCGCCGAGGTGGTGGAGGTCGAGGAAGAGTGAACGATTCGGCAATGAACGAGAAGTACGAACCGGCCGCCGTCGAGGCGAAGTGGCAAAAGGGGTGGGAGCAGCGTGGCACCAACCGCGTCGATCTGCGCACCGCACCGCGGCCGTTCTACACGTTGATGATGTTTCCCTACCCGTCGGCCGAGGGGCTGCACATCGGGAACGTATTCGCCTTCATTGGGGTGGATATCTTCGCTCGCTTTCGACGATTGCAAGGCTTCGATGTCTTCGAACCCTTCGGCTTCGATGCATTTGGGATTCATACGGAGAACTATGCCCTGAAACTCGGTGCGCATCCGGCACAGCTCACACCACGATCAGTCGCCAACTTCCGGCGCCAAGTGCGCCGAGTTGGACTGATGCTGAACTGGGAGCACGAGGTCGATACCACTTCGCCCGAGTACTACCGCTGGACGCAGTGGATCTTCGTGCAACTCTACAAGCACGGGCTGGCGGTGCGGAAGAAGGCGCCGGTGAATTGGTGCCCGGCCTGTCAGACAGTGCTCGCGAACGAGCAAGTGATCGACGGCTTTTGCGAACGGCATGGCGACACTCGGGTCGAGCAGCGGCTGCTCGAGCAGTGGTTCTTTGCGATCACCCAGTACGCGCAACGGCTGCTCGACAACCTCGACTGGATCGATTGGTCAGATACCACCAAGATGGCGCAGCGCAATTGGATCGGACGCTCAGAGGGGGCCGAGATCGACTTCGCGCTTGCCGACGATCCGACGCGTCGACTGCGCGTGTTCACGACCCGGCCCGATACGCTCTTCGGCGCAACCTACATGGTGCTGGCGCCCGAGCACGCCTGGGTGGAGTCGTTGACGACGCCGCAGCAGCGCGCGGCGGTGATGGCGTACCGCGAGCGGACCGCGAAGCTGGACGTGGTCTCGCGCCGTGCGGTGAAGGAGAAGACAGGCGTCTTCACCGGCAGTGACGCGATCAATCCGGCGACGCAGCAACGCATCCCGATTTGGATCGCCGACTACGTGCTTGCCGAGTACGGCACCGGCGCCATCATGGCCGTGCCCGCGCACGACGAGCGCGACTTCGAGTTTGCGCAGGCGTTTGGTTTGCCCATTCAGCGCGTGATCGCGAACAACGGTGAGGGCGCCGACACTCCACTGGCCGCAGCCTACGATGGCCCCGGCCGCCTGGTGAACAGCGAGCGGTTCGACGGCATGGACGCCGAGCAGGGCAAGCGCGCGATCACCGAGTGGCTGCACGCGCAAGGGCAGGGCACGGCGCGGATTCAGTATCGGCTGCACGACTGGTGCGTCTCGCGCCAACGCTACTGGGGCCCACCGATCCCGATGATTTACTGCGACGCGTGCGGCATCGTGCCGGTGCCGGAGAAAGACCTGCCGGTTCTGTTGCCCGCGGTCGAAGACTTCCGTCCCGATGCGAGTGGCGTCGCGCCGCTGGCGCGGGTCGAGACGTTCTACCGCGTCGCCTGCCCGCAATGTGGTCAACTGGCGCGGCGCGAGACCGATGTCTCCGATACCTTTCTCGACTCCGCGTGGTACTTCCTGCGCTACCCGTCGGCCCAGCGTGACGATGTGGCGTTCGACCCCGCGCTGACGAACAAGTGGTTACCGGTCGACATGTACATCGGTGGCAATGAGCACGCCGTGTTGCATCTGCTCTACTCGCGCTTCTTGACGATGGCGCTGCACGAGCTTGGGCTGCTGCCGTTCGAGGAGCCCTTCAAACAGTTCCGCGCCCACGGTCTGATCATCAAAGACGGCGCCAAGATGTCGAAGTCGCGTGGCAACGTCGTGACCCCGGATGCGTACATCGAGCAGTACGGCGCCGATGTGTTTCGGCTCTACATGATGTTTCTCGGACCCTATCAAGAGGGCGGCGATTTTCGCGACGAAGGCATCACCGGCGTGCGCCGCTTCCTCGAAGGTGTGTGGCGCGTGGTGCGCGAGCACGAGCCGGAGCGCGACGTGGCGGAGGTACTGTTGCGAGCGACCCACAAGACGATCCGCAAAGTCGGCGAGGATGTCGAAGCGCTGCGCTACAACACGGCGATCGCCGCGCTGATGACCTTGCTCAACGATGTGAAGCGTCACGGGCCGGCGAACCGCTGGGTGAGTGAGGCGCTGGTGCTGATGGTGGCCCCGTTTGCACCCCACATCGCCGAAGAGATGTGGGAAGCCATGGGACACGGCACGAGCGTCTTCAACGCCCGCTGGCCCGCATTCGACGACACGCTGACTCGCGATGCCGTGGTCGAACTGGCGGTGCAAGTGAACGGCAAGGTGCGCGGCCGCATTCAGGTCGCGTCTGACGACGCGGAGGATGTGGTGATCGCCGCCGCGCTCGCCGACAGCGGGGTGCACGCCGCCATCGCCGGCAAGCCCATCAAACGCCGCGTGGTCGTGCCCGGACGCTTGGTGAGTCTGGTGGTGTGAGCGTGCGGGTCGCGGCGGCGCTCTGCCTGTTGCTGGCTGGATGCGGCTATCACGTGGCCGGTACCACGAGTTCCTTGCCGGCGGATGTGCGCACGGTGAGCGTCGGCAAGATCGAGAACCGCTCCCGCGAATTTGCGCTCGACAAGCGGCTCGCCTTCGCCTTCGAAGAGGAAATTCTGCGGCGTGGTATGGTTGGCGTGGTCAATGATCCCGCGGGCGGCGAGGCGGTGCTGACGGGAACGATCCGGCGCTTCGAGACATTTCCGGTGTCGTTCAATTCGAGCGATCAAGCCTTGCAGTATCAAGTGGTGCTGCTGCTCGACTTGACCTTGCGGCGGCATCGCGATGGGGAGGTGTTGTGGGAGGTGCGCGGCTTGCGTGAGATCGAAGAGTACAGCGCCTCGGCCAACGTGGAGATCACCAGCTCATCGCAGTTTCAGCGTGGCCAACTCAATGCCGCCGACCTGCCGGAGATCAGCAACATTCAATTCGCCGAGACCGAGAAACGCTTGGCGATCGACCGGCTGCTCACCGCGGCCGTGCGCGATGCGTACGATCAAATGATCGAGGGATTTTGATGCCGTCGCTTGGGCCTGACGACGGCAACGATCAGGACTTCAGCGCCGCGACTTGCTTGCTCAGGCGCGCGATGCGCCGGGAAGCGTTGTTGCGGTGCAGCACGCCCTTGGAGGCAGCTTTGGAGAGCACCTTGATCGCGAGGCGCAGCTGCTCCGCGGCCGGTGCCGGCTCTTTGCCCGCGATGACTTCGCGGGTCTCACGTACGATGTGACGCACGCGCGTACGGATGGCGGTGTTGCGCTCTTCGCGCTTGACGCTTTGCCGGTGGCGCTTGATGGCCGATTTGTGACGTGTAGCCAAGTCGTTTCTCCCTTTGCAAAAGTGGCGGTTTGTGTACCACGCCCCCCGCGCATGGGCAAGCCGCTCGCGGCGAACCCGCTGGTAGGATCATGAGTGAAAATCGGCAGATTGCGCGCGCCGCCGGTTTGGTGAGCGCGTTGACGATGCTCAGTCGCATCGGCGGGCTGATTCGCGACGCGGTGATCGGCTACGTCTTTGGAACTGGGAACGCCGCCGACGCATTCTTCGTCGCCTTCCGTTTGCCCAATCTGATGCGTCGCCTGGTAGCTGAGGGAGCGGCGAATGTCGCCTTCATTCCGGTGTTCAGCGACTACCTCGCGAACCGCGGCACGGCGGAAACCGCGCGCGCCGCGCGCGCAGTCGGGACGATGCTGGTACTTGTGCTGCTGCTGTTGGCGGTGTCCGGCATGGTGGTCGCGCCGATGCTCACGGCGGTCTTCGCGCCGGGGTTCGCGGCCGATCCGGCAAAGTTCGCATTGACGGTTGCGCTAAGCCGGTTGGTGTTTCCGTATCTCGTCTTGGTGGGGATCGCCGCGTTGCTGGGCGCGTTGCTCAACACCTATCGCCACTTCGCCGCGCCGGCTGCCGCCTCCATCTTTCTCAATCTGGCAATCATCGGTGCGGCGCTCGTGCTCGGTCCACACCTGCACATTCCGGTCTATTCGCTCGCTTGCGGTGTGTTGCTCGGCGGCGTGCTGCAAGTGCTCGCGCACGTTGTGCCGCTGCGCCGCCGCGGCGTGAACGTGTGGCCGCGGTGGGATCCCGCGCATCCGGCGGTCCGGCGAGTACTGCGGCTGATGACGCCGTCGCTGTTCGGCACCGCAGTGTTGCAGATCAATCTCGTGGTCAACACCATCATGGCGTCGGTGCTGCCGAGCGGCAGCGTCTCCTATCTTTGGTACGCTAGCCGGGTGTTCGAGTTTCCGCTCGGGCTGTTCTCGGTGGCGCTGGGAACCGCCGCGTTGCCAAGCTTCGCCACCCAGGCGGCGCGCGGCGCGTATGGCGAACTGCGCGACAGCCTGAGTTTTGCGATCCGCTTGAGCACGCTCATCGCGGTGCCCGCGACGGCCGGGCTGTTGTGTCTGGCGACACCGATAACGGCGGTGCTGTTTGAGCGTGGGGCCTTCGGGCCGCGCGAGGTCACGCTCACGGCGCAAGCGCTGTGCGCGCTGACGGTGGGATTGTGGTCGGCCTCGGTTGTCCGGCTGCTGACACCGGCCTTCTACGCGTTGCACGACTCACGCACGCCGGTGCTGATCGGTGCACTCGTCTTCTTCGTCAACCTGCTGGTGAGTCTGATGCTCATGGGTCCGGTTGCGGCGCGCGGCGACTCAGCGATTGCGGACCTGTTCGCGCGTCTGAGCGGAACACTCAACCTCGCAGATCTCCGGCACGCCGGCCTCGCGTTGGGAACGTCGATTGCGGCGACGGTGAACGTGGTGCTGCTGGTCACGGTGATGCGCCGGCGCATTGAGGGGCTGCGTCTCGCACCGCTACTCACGACGTTGGGGCGCAGCAGTCTAGCGGCCGTCGTGATGACCGTACCGGTGCGTTGGCTAGCGGCGCGTGTGGATTGGCTGACACCGGGTCAGCTCCTCTACAAGTGTGCGGCGTTAGCGGCAGCGATGGCACTCGGCATCGGCGTCTATGCGGTCGCTATGTTGCTCGTCGGCGGCGAAGACCGGCGGCGCGTGCTGAGCTGGCTGCGCGAGCGCTTGGGGCGATCGTAGAGTCGCATTGCGCAGATCGCGGTCAGTCGGATCGCACTCTGAAGACGCAGGCGCGCCGCCTGCGCTACCGGGATTCTCTTGAATTGCGAAATCCTCGGTGGGGTGGGCGTTCCGCCCGCCTCCTTCAGCCGGGCCTGTTTGACGCCGGCAAGCGTGGGCAAGCGGCGGAAATGCGGAGCACCGCTCCGCTCTCAAGAGGGTTGAGTGCGCCTTCAGGCGGAGAGCTGCGTAAAGAAGTCGCCGACCTGCGGTGTGAGGCCAGGCAGACTGGGTATGGGCGGTAGCTGATCGCCGAGATGGAAGCGTGCCTCCCCACTCGCTGTGATGACGAGTACGGCACGCGGCTCCGGCAACACGACCCACACAGCCTCGATCCCTGCGTTGAGATACCAGAGTGCTTTTTCACGCAGGAGATCTTCGGCCTCGTCCGCGCCGGCGACTTCGATGGTGAGCACCGGAGGCACGCGGCGAAGGCCGCCGCGATAGTTGCCGAGATCGCTGCGGCGCCAGATAGCCGCGTCGGCGGCTCGGGTGGAGCCGAGCAAACGCATCCCCGCCTCGTTGGTACCGAGGACGAACTCGCGATGAGCACGAATCCAGGCACCCAAGGTGATGACGGTGTCTGTCACCACATCCTGCTGCACGTCTCCACACAGTGGCATGAAGAGTAGCTTCCCGTTCACGTATTCCAGGCGCCCCGGGATCTTTGGCCAAGTCTCCGGGCGGTCGGCATCGAAGCCCGCAGGTGGGAACAACTCGACGGGGAACCGAACTGCGCGAGGAAGTGTGATCGACTCCTCGTATCGGTCGGCGAGAGTCACGGACTCCTGCTTACCACACCCGCGCCCGCGCGCGCTACTGGGGCTTCAACACTGGGGCTTCAAGCGGTGCTAGGAGACCTCTTGAGGGCGGCGCGGGGCCCAGCAAAATAGAGTTGGTCGCACCACACTGAGCTACTACTTCCGAAGGTCGTCGCGCTGCGCGAAGAATTGTGCCCGCTACTTTCGACTTTGGAACTTTCAACTTTGGGCTGCGGGCAAGCCCCGCGAAGATTCACACTGAGATTGTTCTTGACCTGCGGTAAGGGATCATGTTAGCCGGCATGCGTTCGCGCTGATCTATCCGTTACGCTTGTCCGGTCCGTCGCCCGTTGCACTTGTGGGACGTTGCAGTTGTAGGAGGGGGTTCCGATGACTGGCTCGAACGTTTTCCGCAGGCGCGTCTCGTCGGTTGGTGAAGCATACGTCTATTCGACTGCGGAACGCCGGCCACGAGTCGCGACTTCAGGGAGGTGATGCCATGAAGAGAATGCATGTACTCTTAGGAATCGTGGCGTTGGCCACATGCGCGCTTCCAGTTGCTGCGGATGTGCCGAACCTGCTCAACTACCAGGGACGGCTCACCGATCCGGCTGGCGCTCCGAAGAACGGAACGTTCACGATGCAGTTCGCGGTTTACGATGCCGAGAGCGCCGGGAATCAGCTGCCAATCGGAAGCGCCTGGGCCGAGACGCAGACGGTCACGGTGACGAATGGGGTGTTCAATGTCTTGCTTGGGAGCGTAACCGCGTTGCCGGCAAACGTGTTCACCGGCGGCCCGTCGGACGCGGCGGGGCCGCTACGATTTTTGCAGGTGACGGTGGATGGTGAGGCGCTATCACCGCGGCGGCGGATCGTTAGCGCCGCATACGCGATGTCTGGGGGGGCCAACGGCCTCATCTATCGGACGACGGCCGACCAGGCCGTCGTGAGCAGTACCGCGCTCACGACCTGTATGACCGGCACGGTTCCGGGCGGGACGCTCGGTAGCGACAAAATCATTCATGTCGTTGCAATCTTCGACCGCTTCGGACTGTCGAACAGCAAAAGGCTGACACTGGTTCTTAACTATGGGACGTCTTCGCTGGACATCGACATTGCCAACGCCAGCGGCGGGACGATCGGCGGCAGTGGCTCCGGAAGCCTTCGTGTGGAGGCTTTCATTGTCGCCTCCGGCGCGACTAACGCCCAAGAGATGTCTATCAACGTCGTGGCCACGCCGAAGACGGCCGACCTCGTGAGCTTCGATACAAACATCGCTGCCAACCTGACGGCGACCGGAAACAGGGCGAACAGCGCGACCGAGAACAGCACGGTCGACAAGACACTCACGCTGACCGCGCAGCTGAACAACCAGAGCGTGAACGACTTGTTCACCTTCTCACACGGATTCGTCGAGCGGATAAACTGAGTTGTGGTCAATCGACTCTCGGCCCGCCAGAGGAAGGGGTCCCTCTCGCCCATGCGCATCCAGGGACAACGTGGTGGCGTGGAGCCCGGCATCCGGTCAGCCGCGTGTCGTGGGCGACCCTGCGCAACAGGGTTTCATAGGCGGGCCGTTAGATGGGTTTGGTCCTCTTCGGTTCCGTGCGCGCTGGGTCGTAGTCAGGTTCCTTCCCTCCCGGAGAAGGGCGGCCAGGCTGGTGGGCGTCGATGATGGGATTGGCTCGGAGTCAGTAATGCATCGTTTCGGCGCCGCACTTTCAGCTTGGCCCTTGAGGGGGGACGGACAATGAAGAAGACGCTGGTTCGTGTCGCGCAGTTGGCCAGCTTCGTGTTGCTCGTCCCCGCCCCGCCCGCGTTGGCGCAGTCGTCGAGCGCGAGCTTCCGCATGACCAGCGAGGCGCTGAACACCGGCGGCGGCCGATCGAACTCGGCGAGCTTCTCACTCAGTGACTGCCTACCCCCGGCGCCGGAAGCGGGCGGGACGTCTTCGAGTTCGTCGTTTCAGATGCAGTCGGGTTGCGGATCGGCGTTGACGCAGGCCGTTTGCGGGAACGGTGTCGTCGAGTTTGGAGAGCAGTGCGACGACGGCAACACGCTGAACGGAGATGGATGCAGTGCGACATGTTCGACCGAAACGGGCTACTCCTGCGCCGGCTCGCCGAGTGTCTGCAACGCAATATGCGGCGACGGTTTCGTCACTGGTGTCGAGCAGTGCGATGATGGCAACACCAACCCCGACGACGGCTGCAGCGCGACGTGTGCAGTGGAACCCGACCATACCTGCATCGGAAGCCCGAGCGTCTGCACCTGCGGTACCAATCCAGCCTGCATCGCGGGTCAACGTTGCGTGAGCGGGAGCTGCGTCTGCGACAACACCTCGTGCCCGAACGGCTGCTGCGCCGGAAGTACGTGCACAGTCCCGTCGCCAACGAGCTGCGGTGCTGGCGGAGCTTCTTGCCTCACCTGTGACACTGCGCTTGCGGACACCTGTACCAATGGCGCCTGCGCCTGCGGAGCCGGACCAGCCTGCGCGGCGGGCGAGCGATGCATGAACGGTGTGTGCATCCAAGGCGCCTGCGGCAACGGCATCCTCGATCCGACCTTTGGCAGCGGAGGGAAGGTGGTCACCGCACTCGGCAGCTTCGACGACGAGGCCAATGCTGTCGTACTTCAGCCAGACGGCAAACTCGTTGCGGCAGGGGACTGGGCGCCGGACCAGAACCAGTTCCACTTCCTCTTCACGATCGTTCGGTACAACGTCAACGGCAGTCTCGATACAACCTTCGACAGTGTGGAACACGACGGGATCGTAACGACCTTTCTCGATGGAAGCGCGCAACCGCGTGCCCTTGTGTTGCAGCCCGACGGCAAGCTAGTCGCGGCGGGCGCAGAAGACGGCCCGGATAATCTCAAGAACATTGCGTTGGTGCGTTACGAGTCAACCGGGACCCTCGATACCAGCTTTGGCAACGGTGGAATCGTAAGGACCGATATCGGCGCGGCCCTTGGTGTCTCCACCAGCGATGGAGCGAACGCACTGGTGCTCCAATCCGATGGAAAGCTCGTCGCGGCGGGCTTCACCAACCGTGGGGGGCCCGCGGATTTTGTTCTGGTGCGTTACAACCCGAACGGCAGTCTGGATACGAGCTTCGGAAACAATGGCATTGTGATCAGTTCAATCAGCGATGGCGACGACCGAGCGGACGCCCTGTTGCTCCAACCAGATGGCAAGCTTGTGGCAGCGGGGTACGGCGGCGACAATGCCAAGAAGTTTGCGCTCGCGCGCTATAACTCAGACGGGAGTCTCGACAGCAGTTTTGGTAGCGGAGGGAAGGTGATCACGCCGATAGGGACCGACGAGGACATCGCAACTGCCTTACTGCGCCAGCCCGACGGCAAACTCGTTGCGGCAGGAGGCTCTTTTTCTGGAGGTTACGACCGATTCGCACTTGTCCGCTACAACTCGGACGGCGGCCTCGATACGGCGTTCGGGGTCGGGGGAGAGGTCACAACGGCGACCGCAAGCAGCCACAGCTCGATATCGGCCATAGTGGAACAATCCGACGGCAAGCTCGTCGGCGTGGGCCACATATCACCTGCTGCAGGTGCCGATTCCGCCCTCGTGCGGTACGACTCGAACGGAAATCTCGACAGCAGCTTTGGCTGCAACGGGATCGTAACGACCATGCTCAGCAGCGAGCCGGATGCATCGGATGAGTTCCGCAGCGTGCTGCTTCAGCCGGACGGCAGGCTCGTTGCGGCGGGGGCCGCTCGGACTGGGGCCTACTGGAACTACGCGCTGGCGCGCTACCTCATGAACGGTGCACCGACCTGCTGCGCTTGCGGCAATGGGATCCTC
Organism: Deltaproteobacteria bacterium; assembly: GCA_016178705.1. NCBI lineage: Bacteria > Pseudomonadati > Myxococcota > Myxococcia > Deltaproteobacteria bacterium. The sequence continues at coordinate 187,343 of JACOST010000031.1, forward strand.
GACACCGGCGAGCAGTGTGATGATGGAAGCACGGCAAGCGATGACGGTTGCTCCGCCACCTGCGTGACAGAAACCGGCTGGTCCTGCAGTGGCCAGCCGTCAGTGTGCACGCCGATCTGCGGAGACGGCCTCCTCCGCGGCAGCGAGGAGTGCGACGACGGGAACACTACCAGCGGCGACTGTTGCTCGTCGACCTGTCAGATCGAAGCCCCCAACACAGTCGCCGCGTATGTGACGAACGGCCAGTCGGGCACTGTTTCTGTCATCAACACAATGACGAACAGCGTGGTAGCGACCGTCACCGTCGGATCAAACCCGGAGGGCGTTGCCGTCGGGCCAAACGCAGCCCTCGTGTATGTCGCGAATCAGGTCTCTGCTGGCATGTCCGTGATCAACACGAGCACAAATTTCTTGGCAGCGACGGTTGGGTTTGGAAACGGTTCGCACATGGTAGCAATCACACCTGACGGCGCACGCGCCTACGTGACCACGACATCGAGCGGCGTTTTCGTTTTGGACACCGCCACGAACGGTGTGGTGGCAACGACACCGGTGTTCCCCATGTATGACATCGCGATCACGCCCGACGGCGCTTCGGCATATGTAACCGAAGGGACCTCGGGATTCTCGAACGTTCGCGTAGTCGACACGGCGTCGAACACCGTCACCGCGACTATCCCGGCCGGTGTCGACGTCGTCGGCATCGCAATCAGTCCCGACGGTTCCAGGGCCTACGCGACCAATGCCAACGCGGCCGCAACCGTGACGGTCATCGACACCGGAACCAAGTCCGTCGTCGGGACGATACCTGTCGGCGTCGACCCGCTCGGTGTCGCGTTCAGTCCGAACGGAGCGATCGCCTACGTGGCAAACGGGCAGTCGTCTGGGACTGTCTCAGTGATCGACACGGCAGCCAGCACGGTGATTGCTACGATTCCGGTTGGGCAGTATCCGGCGTTTGTAGCTTTTACTCCTGATGGATCGGCGGCGTACGTGACGAACCGTGTGTCTGACACGGTCTCCGTTGTCGACACGGCAACGAACACGGTCTCCGCAACGATTCCGGTTGGTAGTTTTCCGTTAGGTGTCGCAGTCGCAGCCGTTTGCGTGCGGGCCGATGCAACCGTCACGCCGACCGAACCGACGGCCACCCTCGCTCTAACGCCAACCGTGACCGCAACCGGCGGGCCACCCACGGCGGCAGCAACGGGAACCGTGACGCCGACTGGACCGACGGCCAGCGTTACCCCCGCCGTGACCGTACCCGGCACACTGCCCACCAACACGACGACCGCAGCACCGACGAAGACACTCACGAGTATCCCCACCCCCTCGCAAAGCCCTGTGCCGAGCGCGACAGTACCCGGTACGCTGCCCAGCAACACGACGACCACAGCACCGACGAAGACGCTCACCAACACAGCCACGGCGACCGGCTCGCCGACGGCTACGGGCACGAAGAGCCCGACACCGACCGTGAATGCCGCCGCAACCTTGACAGCGACAACCACCGCAACGGCGTCCGGAACGCCAACTACGACGCAAACTATCCCGGCCGGCTGTGGCAATGGTGTCCGTGCCGGCAACGAAGAATGCGACGACGGCAATCGCATCGATGGCGACGGCTGCGATGCGAACTGCACGCTACCGCGTTGCGGCAATGGCCGCGTCGTGCCGCCCGAACAATGCGACGACGGCAACTCTAATCCCGCCGACGGTTGCACCAACGACTGCACGGTCTGCGGCGACGGCATCGTCAGTGGCAGCGAGCAGTGTGACGATGGCAACCGCAACGACTTCGACGGCTGCACCAACGCGTGTACCGCCTGCGGCGATGGTTTGCTGCGGCTCGGCGAGCAGTGCGACGACGGCAATGCGAATGGCAACGATGGCTGCGCGGCGAACTGCCGCTACGAACTCATCCCGGGCAACGGTGTTGGTGCAAAGACGACCAATGCACGGGCGTGCCTGCTGGAGTTCTCCGTCGTCAATCCGAACAACGTGCCCCGACTCGATCGCAACGGGCGGCTCAATAGCACTCAAACCTGCCGGAACGGCGATGCCACCTGTGATCTGGGCAGCGATCCATTGGCCTGCGAGTTTCGCGTCGCGGTCTGCGTGAACAACCTCGACCCCCAGCTCTCGAGCTGTACGCCGCAGGGCGTGCGGGCCGGACTCGACGTGCGCTTCGGTGGCATCGACATCGTGCTGCCGATCGCGAGCCGCGACCCCATGAACTACACGAGCCTGTACCAGGCGCTGCGGCAGTTCCGCGACCCGAACACTGGCGACACGCTGTCGCTGCCGATCGATTCGTACCGGACCGACGTGTGCACGGACGTATTTGCGATCCGGGTGCCGTTGCGTATCGTCGGGACGCGTCAGTTCCTCGGCCGCGTACTGTTGCGCACGATCACGCGGGCGCAAGACACGTCCCCGATCCCCGTGATGATCGACCTTGATGGCCTGACCTTGGTCTGCAAGCCGTAGGCGACGCCAGTAACAGAACGCGTCGCCTCGCCGCGGCTGCGCCGCTACGCCCAGCAGACGGCGATCTGGCGCGGACCCTGATACGGCAGGCGGCCGTGCGCCACGGCGTAGTTGTCGATGGCGACTACGTCGCCGCGCTGCCAGGGATTGATGACGAGATGCCGCCAGATGACATCGCGTAGATGCTCCATGTCGGCATCGGGAATCTCGCTCCCGTCGGCGTAGGTGCAGTGCATCGATTGTTCGTCGGCCGCGCGCAGGGCGCGATTGGTGTGCACCATCACCCGGGTGAACTGCCACACTAACCAGTGTCGCAACGTCGGGCGCAGCGCGTAGATGCGCCGATACTCGCCCGATGCCGCGGACAAGTGAAAGACCTGCATGTGATTGTGCCAAACCTGCTCGCCGCTGATCGGATGCTCGCGGGTTACCGGGTGGGTGCTGATCAAACGCAGACTGTCCTTTGGGCCCCACTGCGGGGTGAACCCCTCGTCGCGACACTGCGCTTCAACCGCGGCGTGATCGGTGGTCTGGAACATCTCGTCCCAGCGCTTGAGCTGAAAGAAATCGAAGGTGCCACCACCCCGAGGCCCACTGTAGTTGCGCACGATGCGCACGCCGCCGCGTTCGAAGCGCTCGCGAACGCTGGGGTCGAGGTCGTGATAGACGGCGCAGAAATCGACCAGTGGCGTCTCGCCACAGCCGGTGGCGGGCTCGAGGAGGCAGCAGAAAAAGATGCGCCGAGGCGGATTGGCGGTAAACGTCATCTCGCAGTGTTGTGGGATCGGATAGTACCCAGGCAGTTCGCTTGCCGAGAAGACGTAGTCGGTAATCGCGTCGCGCGGCGAGGTGCCGAGGTATTTGTTCTTGAGGTCGTTGTCGATCGTGCGCGCCACGCCCTCGAAGGCCGGTGCGTCGCGCACCTCGAACCCCCGAAACAGAATCGCACCGTGGCGCACGAGGTGGGTTTGCACCCAGTCGGCCCGCGCATGCAACCAGTCGGAGAGGTGCGCCACCGAGCGATCCTCGATGGGCTCAATTACCAGCGGGAGCGTCCGACCGTTGAGTGTGGAGATGCGATACTCTGCGCTTGTCGCGCCAGATTGCTGGGCAGCCTCCATTGTGGTCCCTCCAGACGCAGTCATAGTCGCCGATTTGGATGCGCGTTTCCAGACCGACTTCAAAAGCGCGGCGCCGGTTGCGCCGAAGCGCGGAGCTGTTCTTCAATCAGCTTGACGACGCGACGGGAAAACAACAACGCGTTGTGACCGACTGCGCGGATCTCGATGTTGCACGCGCCCGGGTAGTCGGCGTTGCGATGCGGAATGACTAGCGCATCGAACGGTGATGAGATCGATATTACTTCGAACTGCTGAGGGACGTGGTCGGCGGCGTTGAGTTTCACGATCAGCGGCGCATCCGGCAGCAGTTGCTTGGTCCCGAGTCCAACACGCGCGGCGATCGTGCCGTGATGGGGTGTGCCGATGGTCACCAGTCGCTGCACGCCAGGCACCGGGTAGCGGCGCAGGCAATAGCGGGCGACAAGACCGCCGAGGCTATGGCCGATGATCGTGATCGGTCCCGGGTGTGTCGCGTGTACGCTCGCCAACTGATCGCGCAGGCGCTCAGCGGCGGGCTCGATCTCGATCCCGCGCGTCCGGTAGGTGAAGATCACGATTGGGCCGAAGCCCGCACGGGCAAGGCGGCGCCGTAACAGCCACAGCGAGCCGGCGTTGAGTCCCCAGCCGTGTGCAAGCACGATCGCCTGCCCGTTGCCTGGTGCCGCCGTTTGGTGGCGCACCAACCAGCCGAGCGGCGAGACGACAACTAGCACCGCAAGAGACAGACACTCGACCACGAACGCAGCGACGGCATCGAGAATGCCCAGCGGCTCGTCGTCCTCGCAGCTCGGCACGTGAGTCCACCAGCGCTGGATGTAGGCAACGCTGTTGAACAGCACCGCGGCAGCGAAGACGACGGCGATTGCTGCCGCGAGCCAATCAACGGTGCACATGACCGTTCGCTGTCTATCGGGGTTGCGTGGCAGTTTCAAAGTCCGCTTGCTTTCCGCGCCGGCATCCCGAATCATTCCACGCCATGCCGAAGGCTTCACGGAAGAGTTCGCCGACCCGTTTTGCGGTGATCATGGCGGGTGGATCGGGCACACGTTTCTGGCCGCTGAGCCGACGCGCGCGCCCGAAGCAACTGCTGCCGATTGCCGGCGCGTGCACGATGTTGCAGGAGACCGCTGGGCGGCTGGCGGCGCTGATTCCGCCGCAACGGATCGTCGTGGTTACCGGCGCCGAGCATGCCGCGGCGGTGCGGCAACAGCTACCGCGCCTGCCGGCGGCCAACGTGTTGATCGAGCCCTTTGGCCGCAACACGGCGCCGTGCATCGCCGTGGCGGCAGAATGGATTCACCGCCGCGCACCCGGTTCGTCGATGGCGGTGTTACCGGCGGACCACGCGATCACGCAGCCGCAGCGGTTTCGCCGCGCACTAGCGCGCGCGTTCGACGTGGCCGAGCGCAACGATGCGTTGGTCACGCTCGGCGTGCGACCCAGTCATCCGGAGACCGGCTACGGCTACATCAGAGTCGGCACAGCGATGGACAGGCGCGCGCCGATGGCGGCAGGCGTCGCCGAGTTCAAGGAGAAACCAGATCGGGTGCGCGCCCGCCGGTTTGTGGCGTCGGGCAAGTACCTGTGGAATGCCGGAATCTTCGTGTGGCCGACGGCGGCGATCCGCGCGGCGTTGTCGCGGTATCGGCCGGACATTGCGGCGGCGATGGCGCAGTTACCGCAGGCGAGCCCGCGCATTCCGGCGAAGCTCTACCGCGGGCTGCCGTCGCTATCGATCGATGTGGCGGTGATGGAGCCGGCTGCGAGGGCGCGCGATTTGGTGGTGGCCGTGGTCGCTGCCGACTTTGGTTGGAGCGATGTCGGGAGTTGGGCGGCATTGGCCGGGCTCTGGGGATCTGACCGCGATGGCAACGCCGCGCGAGGCAAAGCCCTCTTGCTCGATACGGCCAACAGCACGGTGTACGGCAACGCGCGCGGCAAGAAGGTCATCGCACTGCTCGGTGTGCGCGATCTGGTGGTGGTGGACGCCGGCGACGCGTTGCTCATTTGCCCCACCAGTCGGGCGCAGGACGTTCGGCGGGTGGTGGCCGAATTGGAGCGGCGGGGCTGGCGCGAGTTTCTCTGATGCGAGCTTGTTGCTAATGTCGACGCGGATGAGGATGCGATCGTGAATGACGCGGCTGCAGTAGGCCGGCTGCCGGGGCGTGCCCAGCCCAGTACCCCGATGCGGTTGGGATGGCTACCGCACTTTCTCTGTCGTCTCTTCCTGTCCGAGGTGCGGATGGACCCGGACGCGGTGACGCGTGTGCGCGACTTGGCGGCGCGCGGGACGGTCGTCTACGTGATGCGGTATCGCTCGTTGGTCGACTACCTGCTCGTGCTGTTCATTTTATTGCGCGAGGGGCTGCCGCTTCCGGAGTTTGTCAACGACATCCCGTCGCTGATCATGCGTCCGCTCCATGAAATCGTCGTGACGCTGTGGCGGCGCGCGCGGGCGCTGCAGGCCTTCGGACGCGAGGTGCGCACTTTCGAGGATCGCGATCGCTGCCAGCGGTTGGTGGGGCAGGGGAGGCCGGTTCTGATTTTTATGCGCAGTCGCGCCTCGGGGGTACACTTCCTCGCCGGAAGGCGCGGCGCGGTGACCCGCAGCCGTTGGCGCTCCGGTTCGGACTACTTGCGCGAGATCCTCCACGTCATGCCACGCGTGGAGAGGGAAGTGTTCTTGGTGCCGATGGCGGTCTTGCGCGGACGCGGGTATCGCCGCAAGGAGTCGCGGCTGGCGACGCTCGTCTATAGCTTGCAAGAAGCACCGGGCGACGTGAAGCGGTTCGTGTCGTTGTTGTGGAATGCGCGCGACACGTCAGTGAGCCCCGGCAAGGAGGTGCAGCTGCGCGAGTTCAGTGCGCAGTACCAGGGAGAGAGCGAGGAACGCATCGTGCGGCGGTTGGCGCGTGCGCTGCAGATCTTCTTGTACCGTGAAGAGCGAGTGGTGTGGGGGCCGACGCTGTTGCCGAAGCGGCAGGTGCGGCAGTTGGTGTTGCAGGGGGCGGATCTCGCAGCCACGGTGCGCGCCGTCGCGCGCGAGCGACAGCTGCCGGAATCGGAAGTGTGGCGCACGGCCGAGAAGTACTTTGATGAGATCGCGGCGAACTTTCACGGTTCGTACTTTGCCGTGGTGGCATTTCTCGTGACGCGCATCTGGCCGCGCGTCTTTCAGGGCTTCGAGTACGCCGGCCTCGACAAGGTGATCGAGTGCGTCAAGGAGCACCCGATCGTCCTCGTGCCGTGCCACCGCAGCCACTTCGATTATCTGATTCTGTCGTACATCTTCCACGCCAACTATCTCAGCCCGCCGCACATCGCGGCGGGCATCAACTTGTCGTTTTGGCCGCTGGGGCCGATGTTCCGCGGTGCCGGCGCGTACTTCATTCGGCGCAGCTTCGACGGCAATCCGCTGTACAAGATCGTGTTCCGAAACTACCTGACGTTTTTGATTCGCGAGGGGTACACGCAAGAGTTCTTCATCGAAGGTGGCCGCAGTCGCACGGGAAAGATTCTCACGCCGAAGCTGGGCATGCTGTCCGCGATCGTCAACGCCTTTGTCGGCGGTGTGCGGCGCGACCTCTATCTCGTGCCGGTGTCGATTCACTATGGCCGGATCGTCGAAGAGGAATCGTACAAGCGCGAGTTGACGGGGGAAGAGAAGCCGAAGGAGACCTTGTGGGGCCTGCTCAAGGCGCGGTCGGTGTTGCGGCAAAAGTACGGCACGGTGTACGTGACCTTTGCGCCGCCGATCTCGCTCAACGACGCGTTGGCGGATCGCACGGAGCGCTGGCGCAGCAGCGAGGACGATCCCGCGATCGTAGAGGAGAAGCGCCGCTTCACGCAGAAGTTGGGCTTTCAATTGCTGCGCGAGGTGAACCGGGTTGAGGTCGCCGGCGCGACGTCGGTATCGGCGACCGTACTGCTGAGCGCGCTGCAGCCAGCACTGCGGCGCCCGGACTTCGTGGCGGCCGCCCAGGCATTGGTGGGGTTGCTGCGCCTCATCGGCGTGCGCTTCACGGCATCGCTCGACCGCAATTGCGGGGCGGACTTCAAAGAGAGCATCGTCTTCATGGAGTCGGGTGGGTTGGTGCAGCGCCTGCCGGGTGAGCACGGGGGCGTCATTCATGTTCCGGCCGACAAGCGCATGAACCTCGACTTCTACAAGAACAACTCGATTCATTTCTTCCTGTTGCCCGCGTTGCTCGCCCACAGCCTGGCGGTCGGCTGCCGGGGCAGCGCGGTCAAAGACGAGGTGGCCTGGTGGCTCGATCTATTCCGCTGGGAGTTCCCGTTGCCGGAGCGCGAAGCAATGGCGGCCGACCTCGGCCGCCTGCTGGAATATTTTCGTGCCGATGGAGTAGTGACCAGCAGTGATGCTCACGCACTGAACCGACAGCACCCGTTGGTTTCGCCGCTGCTCGGGGCACTCGAGAATTTCCGCGAGTCGTACTGGGTCGTGGCGGCGACCGTGCGGGAGCTGCCGGCCAAGGGGCAGTCGCGCAAACAGTTGGTGCAGATGATCCGCAAGCGTTTCGAGACCAGCGTCCTGCTCGGCGAAGTGCACAAGAGCGAGGCGAACTCGGTCGTCACGATCGAAAATGCGCTCAATCGCTACGCGGAACTCGGTTTGGTTGTCATTCCGCCCGGCAAGGCGAGAGACCAGGTGATCCGCCCGGGGCCGAAGTTGCCGGGCGCCCCCGCATTGATCGAGCGCTTGGGCGCACCCTTTGGTCGAGTGACACCACCGTCATGATCGTCGGCGGTTGACGCTTCGTGGGGCTGGCCCTAGACTCGGACGGTCGCGTTGGCAGCCTGGTCATGACCCCGCATTGCTCCTCGCTTCGTTTGCTTACGGTCGCGGCACTCGGCGGTGCGCTGCTAACCGGGTGTCGCGCCAGCGAGCCTACCGAAGTTGAAGTTGAAGTGCGCAGTGTCGGGATGGATCACGCCTCGGGTGCGCCAGTGGTGGTGCTGCAGGACAAGGCCGCACACCAGACCGCGTTGCCGATCTGGGTCGGCCCCGCAGAGGCGCAAGCGATCGCGATGCAATTGGAAGGCGTCACGCCGCCTCGGCCGATGACACACGATCTGATGAAGCTGGCCTTGGAGCAGTCGGGCGTCGAATTCGAGAAGGTCGTGATCCAGGCTCTGAAGGAGAGCACGTACTATGCGCGCATCTTCCTCCACAGTGGTCGCAAGCCGGTGGAACTCGATAGCCGGCCGAGCGATGCGATCGCTCTGGCGATGCGCTTCCACAAGCCGATCTTCGTAGCCCGCACCTTGATGGAGAGTAACGACGCCGTTGATCTGCGCCGCGAAGCCGCGCGCGCTGGGGCGCTGACGCTGGCCGGAGTCACGCTGCAAAATCTGAGCGAGGAGTTAGCCAGCCACTTCGGCATGCGCGCCGGCGAGGGTGTGCTGGTGTCGAACGTCGCGGATGACGCGCGTACGCTGTTGCGACGGGGCGACGTCATCGTCGAAGCCAACGGCGATCGTGTCGGCGATGTCGCTGACTTGCGGGCGAAGCTCGATGGGGTGCAACCGGGCGGGCGAACCGATCTCGCGGTGCAGCGCGGCGACCAACGCGTCCACGTGGAGTTTGCAACCGAGTGAGCGCCGGCCTCTCCGCTGGACATTAGCCGTGCGAATCGGGTCATGAAGCAATTTGTCTCCGTGCGCCGCGCCAGCGAGTTGACGATTGCGGCGGCCAGTGCAAGAAGAGCGCTGCGGTGCAAGGAGAGCTGGTTGACTCCGTCCGGACATTCATATTAAGGGCGTGGGCGCCGGTTTGAACCGTGACCGACGACGGACAAGAGGAACCACGCGAAGCCGAGGCGGAACTCGAACGGCTCGCGCGTGAGGTGGTTCGGCACATCAACATGGGGCCGGAAGAGGGGCGGGAGACGCTGCGCGAGATCGCAGTCGGCATAGTGCGGGATGAGGTCTACATCGTCAACACGGTCCCTGGCGCGGAGAATGCGAGTGTCGGGACGTTCAATTTTTTCGGTATCGGTATCCCACTGTTTCTGGTCGGATCGGTTTTCTTCTTCCTGTTTCCACCGATTGGCTTGGTGTTCTTCGCCGCTGGCGGGCTGACGGTGGTGTGCGGTATCGCGGTAGCGGCGTTCTCTCGGAACCGAAGCACAACGTAAGGTGTCCCTGGCATGGCGAAGGCGGAAAAGGTCCTGACCCCCGAAGCGCTGGCCGCGCTGGAAGAACAGCGGCGGCAAGAACAGAGCCGCGAGCGCGCCAAACGCACGCGCGAGAAGGCGGCGCTCGGGGGGCTCTGGTCGCGGCGCGATTTTCTGGGGCGACTGAGTTGGAGCGGCTTCGGCGTGCTGGGCGGGATCGGGCTACTTGCCTTTGTGCGGTCGGCATTCCCGCGAGTGCTGTTCACACCGCCGAGCACGTTCAAGGCGGGACTGCCGAGCGACTACGCCGTGGGCGAAATCAGCGAACGCTTCAAGAAGGATCACCGCGTGTGGATCGTGCGGGTCTCGGACGGGTTTTACGCGCTGTTCGCGAAGTGTACGCATCTCGGATGCACCCCGCGCTGGCTGCCAGTCGAAGAGAAGTTCAAGTGTCCCTGCCACGGCAGCGGCTTCCGCCGCTCGGGGATCAACTTCGAAGGGCCGGCGCCGCGACCGCTGGAGCGCTATCGGATCGCGCTCGCCGAAGACGGACAGTTGCTGGTCGATATGAGCGTGAAGTACCGCTACGAGAAGGGCGACTGGACCAAGCCGGGCGCATTCCTGAAGGCGTGATCGCACACTCGCCTCTATGACCGAGGGACGGAATCAAGCATGAGCATGTGGGATGAAGTAAAGCGCCAGATTCAGGAATCGCAAGTCTGGCAGTCCATCTTCCGCCACGGCTATGAGGACACGCCGCGCAATCGCATCCTGATGGTGTCGGGCAACATCTGGTTGCACCTGCATCCCTCCAAGGTGCGCAAGCACGCCACGCGCATGCGCTTCACCTGGTGCATGGGCGGGATCACGTTCCTGATGTATCTCGTCACCGTGGTTACCGGCATCTATCTGATGTTCTACTACCGCCCGACCGCAGAGTACGCGTATGCCGACATGAAGTATCTCGAATTCGACATGCCGTTCGGGATGCTGATGCGCAACATGCACCGCTGGTCGGCGCACGGCATGGTGATCGCGGTGTGGCTGCACATGTTCCGCGTCTTCCTCACCGGGTCGTACAAGCCGCCGCGCGAGTTCAACTGGGTCGTTGGCGTGCTGTTGTTGGTGCTGACGCTGTTGCTGAGCTTCACCGGGTATCTGCTGCCGTGGGATCAGTTGTCGATCTGGGCGGTGACCGTCGGCTCGAACATGGGGCGCGCGGCCCCGCTGATGGGCAACGAGGGGCCGTTCGCGGAGTTCACCGGCGTGAACCCGATCTACGATGCGCGCGCGTTCCTGTTCGGCGGCGGCGAAGTAGGCCCGCACACGCTGCTGCGCTTCTACATCCTGCACTGCATTTTCTTTCCTTTGGTCGCGAGCCTGTTCATGGCGGTGCACTTCTGGCGCATCCGTCGTGACGGGTTCTCGGGTCCGCCACTGTAAGGGCTGTGGAGGGTAGGGCGGTGTCATCAGAACTCCGGGCAACAATCGGGGGCCTCATCCTGCTCGGGATCACGCTGGTGATTCCCGGGGGACGTGTCCTGGTGCTCCCGGCAATCTTCATCTTGATGCTTGTGCTGCTGTTCTGGGCAGCGAAGCCACGGGCCAAGGAGTAGAGCGATGGCCGAGGCACAAACCAAGCTGATCGTGAAACCGATTGCCGAGCCGAGCGGCAAACGCATCGAAGTGCCGATTCGCAAAGCAGTGGGCCCGGGCGACGACAAGGTCCACACCTGGCCCCATCTGGTGCGCGCGGAGTTCCTTTGCACCCTCTTCATCATGGTTTTGCTGGTCGTGTGGTCGCTGCTGGTCGATGCACCGCTGGAAGAGCCGGCCAATCCGACGCGTACGCCGAATCCATCGAAGGCACCGTGGTACTTCCTGGGGTTGCAGGAGATGCTGGTGTTCTTCGACCCGTGGCACGCGGGCGTAATGTTGCCAACGTTCATCATCGTCGGGCTGATGGTGATTCCGTATATCGACATCAACCCGCACGGCAACGGCTACTACGCGTTCAAATCGCGCAAGATCGAGCTGCTCACCTTCTTCTTCGGCTTTCACGTGCTGTGGATCTCCTTGATCATCATCGGCACCTTCTTGCGCGGACCGGGTTGGAACTGGTTCTGGCCGTGGGAGAAGTGGGACGCGCACAAGGTCGAAGCGATGACCAACGTCGACCTGCCGTACCTGCTCGGGTTCCGCGACTACTTCTGGTCGTCGGTGTTTGGTGCAGCGACCGTGTTGGCGTTCTTCGTAGTTGGTACGGTGGGAATGTATTGGTGGGTGATCTGGCTCAAAGGCCGCGAGTTCATGCAGCGCTGGGGCATGCCGCGGTTTTTCACCACGTCGTTTTTGTTCCTCAACATGATGGCCGTGCTCATCAAGATGCTGCTGCGCCACGCGCTGAACCTGAAGTACATCTGGGTGACGCCGTGGTTCAACGTCTAGCGCATCGTCGGCAGTGACTACGTGACGTGGCGATGTTCTATCTCGCGAAGTTCGTCCAAGCGCTTGGCTTTGCGGATGTGGGCTACGCGCTCTTTGTCGGCGTAACGGAAGAACACGCGATGGGTCATGAACTGCGGCTGCTACTGCTGGGTACGGCAATCTTCTATGTCGGGCGGCTGATCGAGCGGCGCACGGCCGCGTAAGGGTGATGTCGTGGCAGGGGCGAGAGGTATCGACGACGAAAAGAAGTCCTACAGCGGCATCTTCCTGCTCGCGGTCGGTTGCTTGCTGGCCGGAGCGGTCTGGTCGGTGTGGGACGACAACATTACCCGCCGCCCATGGAAGAAGTATCAGGCGGAATTCTTCGCCCTGGAAGTCCAACGCGCGCAGAAGACGTTGCAAGACGAAGTCGACCGTCTCGCCAAGGATACTGGGTATCAAGACGTCACCAAGGAACTCGCCGCCGCGCGCGAGAGCGTACGCTCGGGGGACACGGCGAAGAAACTCGGCGAGCTGGCCGCGAAGCGCAGCGACCTGGCGGTGAAGGCGGGCGATGCCGAGTTCGCGTTGCGCCTGGTGAAGAGCAAATTGGAAGAGGCGTGGTACGAGTACGAGCACGCCACGCTCACCAACCGCCCCACCGAGGCGCGCAAGGCCCACATCGACGAACTCAACAAGGACAAGGTCGAGGTCGACAAGCGACTCGCCGAGCGCCAAGCCCAAGTTGACCAGGTTGGGAAGGAGATCGACGAGGTCAACTCGACCATCAAGAGCCTCGAAGACAAACAGCGCGACATGGAAGTGGCGCGTCTCGGACTGGAGCGCAAGCTGGATACTCTCCAGATCCATCTTGGCCCGGCCAATCTGCCACGCATTCCCAAGATCCAGCAGGTCGTGCTCGATGAGTTCGACCGCAGCGCTTTCAACAATCCGCTCGGCCGCGTCGACCGCTGCACCTCCTGCCACTCCGCCATCGAGAAGGCGGGCTTCGAAAACGATCCGAATCCGTTCAAGACTCATCCCAACCGCGAGGTCATCCTGTTCAAGCACCCGCCGGAACGCTTCGGCTGTACTCCGTGTCACCAAGGGCAAGGCCCGGCGGTGAACTCGGTGGAGAAGGCGCACGGCGAGGTGAAGTTTTGGGAGAAGGAACTCTTGCGCGGCGACAACGTGCAGGCGAGCTGCATCAAGTGTCACACCGATCTGCGCATCCCCGGTGCCGAAATTGTCGAGCACGGCGAGGACATGTTCGTACAGCTCGGCTGCCACGGATGTCACCTGGTCGAAGGCTACGAGGGACTAGACAAGGTGGGCCCCTACTTGCGCCGCATCGCGGCCAAGGCCGACCCGGCCTGGGTGGTTCGCTGGATCGAAAATCCGCACGCCTTCCGTCCGAACACGAAGATGCCGAACTTCATGTTCAACCGGGCGCAGGCGACGGCGATCGCGGCCTACTTGCTCGATGCCTCGAAGGCGGACAGCGAACAATGGACGGCGAGTCACGTGGCACCGGTGGGGGTGAATTCCAACAGCGCCGAGCGGGTCGCACAGGGTCAAGCGTTGGCGGACAGTCTCGGTTGCCGCGGCTGTCACGGCTTCGCGCCCGGCGAGTCACCGGCGCTACTGGGCGCCAACAAAGACATCGCTCCGAATCTCAGCAACATTGCCGAGAAGACCGGTGCCCGATGGATCTATCACTGGCTGAAGAATCCTCGCGGCTACTCGCCGGTCTCACGCATGCCCAATCTGCGTCTCAGCGATGACGAGGCCACCGCGTTGACCTCCTTCTTGCTGACGCTCGGAGCACCGAAGAGCGATGACGAGGCGCTGGCGGCAACCCTGCACCAGCCCGAGACGATCGCGATGGGCCAGTCATTGGTGCGCAAGTACGGCTGCTTCGGTTGCCACGACATTCCGGGGATGGAAACCGAGTCGCGCATCGGTGTCGAGCTGTCGACCTTCGGATCCAAGCCGAAGGAAGAATTGTTCTTTGGCAACCACACCGACATTCCCGAGACGTGGGACGCGTGGACCACCAACAAACTCAAGAGCCCGCGCACTTATCAAACCGACCGCATCGAGCAGGTGATGCCGCAGTTCGATCTCGCCGAGGATGACATCAAAGCGCTGCGCATCTTCCTGAGCAGCCGCGCCGACGACAAGATCCCGGTGAAGTACCGCTATCCCAACGTGCAGCGCTCCAACGCGCTGGTGCAAGGGCGGCGCGTAGTCGAGCGCTACAACTGCGTTGGCTGTCACATCATCGAGCAGCGCGGCGGCGCGATTCGCGTACGCTACGAAGAGACGCCGACGCTCGCGCCGCCGATTCTCAACGGCGAAGGCGCCAAAGTGCAGCCGCCGTGGATGTTCAACTTCCTCAAACGTCCGGTCTACATCCGACCGTGGCTGAAGGTTCGCATGCCGACCTTTGGGCTGTCCGACGAAGAGACGAACACGCTGGTCGCGTACTTCTTGGCGCAAGAGGCGGTGCAGATTCCGTTCGTTCACATCGACGAGGCAAGCATTCCGGCGGAGACCATCCAAGCGGGCAAGGCGCTCACCGGCGTCGACTACTTCAACTGCTTCTCGTGTCACCAGCAAGGCGACCGCAAACCCGAGGGCCCACCGGAAGGGTGGGCGCCGGATCTCGGCATGGCCCGCACGCGGCTGAACCCCGAGTGGATTGTGCGCTGGCTGCACGATCCGCAGCAGGTGCAGCCGGGGACGAAGATGCCGTCGTTCTACCCGGGTGGACCTGATGACGTGCTGGGCGGCGACGAAGAGGCGCAAATTCGCGCTCTGCGCGATTTTCTGATGATGATCAACCAGCCGGCGCAAGTGGCGACCAGCGCCACGGGCCGCACCAGCGCCGCGAGCAGCAATGGATCAGTCAATTAACTTAAGCAGGAGGACTGCAGCTATGAAATCGACAGCATGGGCAATAGGAGCGATCGTACTCGGCGTCAGCGCCGCCGCATGGGCCTACGAAGGCGGTGCGGTCGCGGATGGCGGGGCGATCATGGGTAAGGTGAAGTTTCAGGGTAGCGCGCCCGCCCCGAAGGCGATTGAAATCACCAAGGACAAGGAAGTCTGCGGTGTGGCGGCGAAGACCGAAGAGAGCTTGGTGGTCGGCAAGGATGGCGGCTTGAAGAATGCCGTCGTCTCGATCACCAACATCAGTAAGGGCAAGGCGCAGGATGCGGCGAAGCCGGCCCTCGATCAAAAGGGCTGCCAGTACACGCCGCACGTGATGCTGATTCCGGCCGGCGCCGAGATGGACATCAAGAATTCGGACGGCATCCTGCACAACATCCACACCTACGGCAAGAAGAACCCGCCGGTGAATATGGCGCAGCCGAAGTTCAAGCCGCTGTTGAAAACAAAATTCGATCAACCGGAAACCTTCGAAGTGAAGTGCGATGCGCACGGGTGGATGGGCGGTTGGTTTGTGATCACCGACAGCCCGTACTACGTCGTGACCGACGAGAACGGGATGTTCAAGCTGACTGACGTGCCGGCTGGTGAGTACGAACTGAAGGTGTGGCACGAGAAGCTCGGCGAGAAAAGCCAGAAGGTGACTGTCGCCGCGAAGGGCGAGGCCAAGGCTGATTTTGAATTGGCCGGAAAATAGTGGCGGGCGTGTCGCAACGCCGGCCACCGGCACGGGCGGGTGATTCCCCAAGAACGGGTGATTTCCCAAGGACAGGTGATTTCCAATGATGAGTTGGCTTCCCGAGAATATCTCCACCTACGGAGGGCAGATCGATCATCTCTTCTATCTGATCTACTACCTGACGTCGGTGACCTTCATCCTGGTGGCCGGGTGCATGATCGCGTTTCTGGTGATGTACCGCCACAGCGACGGGCGGCGCGCGACCTACACTCACGGCAACACGACGTTGGAGATCATCTGGACCATCGTGCCGGCGCTCATCCTCATCATGCTCGGCTTCATGAGCAAGGCACGTTGGGAAGAGATCAAGAGTCCGGCGCACATGCCGCCGCCAGACCTGTACGTGCGCGTGACCGCGAAGCAGTTCAACTGGGAGATTCGCTATCCGGGACCGGACGGTAAGTTCGATACCGACGACGATCTACAAGTGGACAACGATCTGCACGTGCCGCTCAACAAGGTCGTGCGCGTCATCTTGCGATCGAAGGACGTGATCCACAGTTTCTTCGTACCGCAGATGCGGCTGAAGCAAGACGCCGTGCCGGGACGCGATATTCAAGTGTGGTTTCAGGCCACCAAGGCGGGGCAGTACGAGATCCCCTGCGCCGAACTGTGTGGCTTCGGTCACTCGGGCATGAAGGGGGCGTTGTTCGTGCAAACCAAGGACGATTACGACCAGTGGGTCAAGGAGCAGTGGCCGGCGCCGGCCGCCGCTCCGGCGGCTGCGGCGGCACAAGCACCGGTCGCCGAGGCAAGGGGGTAGCGTCAATGAGTGAAACGGCAGCGGTAGGCGCGCACGCGCACGGGGCGCACGCGGAGCATCACGAGCTGGGATTCATCCGCACGTACGTCTTCTCGACCGATCACAAGATGATCGGGCGCCAGTTCTTGTTCATGGGACTGTTCATGATGATTCTCGGCGGACTGCTCGCGCTGTTGGTGCGCTGGCAGCTGGCGTGGCCGGAATCCGAGGTGCCGTTTACGCAATGGATACCAGAGCCCCACATGTACGCCGGCCACATGGATGCCGCCGCGTACAATTCGTTCTTCACCATGCACGCCACCATCATGATCTTCTTCGTGGTGATGCCCATCCTCGTTGGCGCCTTCGGGAATTTTCTGATCCCGCTCATGATCGGTACCCGCGACATGGCCTTCCCGCTGCTTAACATGCTGTCGTTTTGGATCGCCTTGTTCTCCGGCTTCATCATGCTCGCCGGCTTCTGCATTCCCGGCGAAACGCACGCAGCGTCCGGGTGGACGGCTTACTCACCGCTGGCCGCTGTGCCCGCGTTCACTGGGGTCAACGCCGGACAGAATTTGTGGTGCATCAGCCTCATCGTCCTCGGCATCTCGTCGTTGATGGGATCAATCAACTACATCACCACGATCATCAATATGCGCGCGCCGGGCATGGGATTCTTCCGCTTGCCGCTGACGATCTGGGCGCTGTTCATCGTCGCCATCCTCTTGCTGCTGGCGCTGCCGGTACTGACCGGCGCGTTGGCGATGTTGTTATTCGACCGCATGGCGGGCACCAGCTTCTTCCAGCCCGCCGGCGGCGGCGAACCGTTGCTGTGGCAGCATCTGTTTTGGTTCTTCGGTCACCCGGAAGTCTACATCCTAATTCTCCCGGCGATGGGCATCGCGTCGGATATTCTCTCGGTGTTCTCGCGCAAGCCGATTTTCGGCTACCGGGCGATGGCGTTTTCGATGATCGGCATCGCCTTCCTGAGCTGGATCGTCTGGGGTCACCACATGTTCCAGAGCGGTATGAACCCCGCGCTGGGCACCACGTTCATGATCTCGACGATGGTGATCGCGGTGCCGTCGGCGATCAAGACTTTCAACTGGCTCGGTACGTTGTGGGGCGGCAACATCATTTTCAGCGTGCCGATGCTGAACGCGCTGGCGTTCGTCTCGATGTTCGTGATCGGCGGACTGAGCGGAATCTACATGGCGTCAACGCCGGTGGACATCTTCATCCACGACACCTACTTCATCGTGGCGCACATCCACTACGTCGTCTTCGGCGGCAGCGTGTTCGGGATTTTCGCGGCCGTCTACTTCTGGTTCCCGAAGATGTTCGGCCGTATGATGAACGAGACCCTCGGCAAGATTCACTTCTGGCCGACGTTCCTCGCCTTCAATGGTACCTTCTTCCCGATGCACATCCTCGGCATCGGCGGCCACATGCGCCGCATCTACAACCCGCTGCAGTACGATTTCCTCAAGCCGATGCAGCCCATCAACGTATTCATTACAGTCTCCGCGCTCTGCCTCGGCGTTGCGCAGATTCCGTTCGTCATCAATTTCTTCTGGAGTTTGTTCGCCGGCAAGAAGGCGACCATCAATCCGTGGAACGCCAACACGCTCGAGTGGGATGCGCCGTCGCCGCCGCCGCACGGCAACTTCGGCGAGATCCCCACCGTCTACCGCGGCCCCTACGAATACAGCTCGCCGCTGGTGCCGGAGGATTTTCTGCCGCAGTCGCGCAAACTCGCGCCCGAAGTCTCCGCGCGCGCATCGCATTGAGGTAGCGTAGGATAGGCATGCCGCCGGAAACCGCCACTCTTTCCGTCGCCGTCGCGCGTCGCCGCGCGGCGGACTTCGTTGCGCTCACCAAGCCGCGCGTGGTGGTGATGGTGCTGCTCACGACGGTGGTGGGCTTCTATCTGGCGTCGTCCGGCGAGGTCGACTATCTGCGACTGGTGGCCACAGTGGTCGGCACCGGCTTGGCCGCCGGCGGCACGCTCACGCTCAATCAGTATCTCGAACGCGACCTCGATGCGCGCATGGAGCGTACTCGTATGCGGCCGCTGCCGGATGGCCGCCTGGCGCCCACCGATGCCCTCGTATTCGGGGCGCTGCTGGTCGCGACTGGGTTACTCTTGTTAACCTTTGCCGTGAACCCCCTCAGCGGAGCAGTGACAGCCGCGACCGTCGTGACCTATTTGTTCATGTACACTCCGCTGAAGCAGAAGACCTCGCTGTGCAGCGTGGTCGGTGCGATCCCGGGTGCGCTGCCGCCGTTGACCGGTTGGGCCGCGGCGCGTGGTGATCTCGGGGTTGAAGCGTGGGTGCTATTCGCCATTCTCTTCCTCTGGCAATTGCCGCATTCGCTCGCGATCGCGTGGCTGTACCGCGAAGACTACGCGCGCGCGGGCATGCAGCTGCTGCCCGTCGTCGAGCCCGATGGCCGGAGCACCGGCCGCCAAGTCGTCACCAACTGCTTGGCGCTGCTCGCGGTGGGCCTGCTGCCGACGCTGCTTGGATTGACCGGCCCCATTTACTTCGCCGTGGCTGCATTGCTCGGTAGCGCATTGCTTGGGTTCGGCGTCTCGTTGGCGCGCTCGCGCACGCCCGCCGCGGCACGGCGGTTGTTGTTCGCCAGCCTCGCGTATCTCCCCCTGTTGTTGGTGGTGATGGCGCTCGATAAGGTGGCGCTCTAAATCATGGCGCAGCTCGATCAGACCCTGAGTCGCCGCAACCGCCGTGTTGGGCTCGCCCTGGTGGCGACCTTGGCGGCGTTGTACGTGATGACTGTCGTCAGCGTCTTGATTCTGAACTAGGGTTGAACCATGGCCGCATCTCCAGCCATTCAGATCGCCCCGAAGTTGCTCGCTCCCGCGGAGTCGCAAGTGGACTTCGGCGCGCGCCCACCGGGGACGCGAAGCGAACCACCGGTGGCCAATGCTCGCCTCGCGCTCCTGCTGTTCATGGCCACCGAGACCATGTTGTTCGCCGGACTGATGGGGATTTTCGTCGTGTTCCGCGTTGGCAGCCGCGCCTGGCCACCGGTGGGGCAGCCATATCTGCCGATCGCGGTCACCTGGATCAACACTGCGATCCTGATGGCGAGCGGATGGACGATGTGGCGCGCGGCCGCGGCGAATCGTCGCAGCGCGGGTGCGCACATCGGGACCGATCTGTCCGCGACGTTTGCGCTCGGTAGTTTGTTTCTCGCTGTGCAGGGCTTCGAGTGGGTGCGGCTGATTCATCATGGGCTCACCTTGTCGAGCAGCGTCTACGGTGGGACGTTCTACATCCTGATCGGCCTGCACGCGCTGCACGTGATCGGCGCGGTGGGGTGGCTCGCCGTCGTCATGCGAGGAGTTTCACGCGGCCGGTACGCCCCCGCGAGTTCCCAGGCGGTCGGCTTGTGTGGCATGTACTGGGGGTACGTGTGTGCGCTCTGGCTGGTGCTGTTTTGGCTGGCCTATCTAATGTGAGGTGATGATGAGACCAATCGCTCTGTATCTTTGTCTGCTCGCGCTCGCGGTCGTCGCGTTCATGCCGACGGAAACATTGGCGCAGTCGTGCGCGATGTGCGGGAGTTCGTTCACCGATCCCAACGATCCGACGGTGCGCGCCTTCAACTGGAGTATTCTCATGTTAATCTGCGCGCCGTACCTGATGTTCGGATCGATTGGAGGCTGGATCGTCTACAAGTACTGGCACGCGCGCGACCGCCGCCCAGCGAGCCCGGTGGCGTACCTGGCGCCGAGCCAGAAGGAGGGGATGCTGTGAGTCAAGCCGCGACGATGAATCAAGCCGCAGCTGTGGAGCCCGCCGAAACCCCGCTGACTCCAGAGAGCTGGGGCAAGCTCGGCATGTGGCTGTTCCTGGCCGGCGACGCCATGTCGTTCGGCGCGCTGCTGTGTGTGTACGGCGCCCTCCGCGTCACCAGCGCGGATTGGCCGCGGCCGTCGACCGTGTTGGGCATCGGCCTCACCGCGTTCATGACCTTCTTGCTGATCTGCAGCAGCGTTACCATGGTCAAAGGGCTCTCGGCGATCAAGCACAACGACCGCGCTGGGGCGCGAAACTTTCTGCTCCTGACTGTGCTCGGGGGCGCGATGTTCCTCGGCATGCAGGCGTACGAGTGGTCCCACCTGATCCGCGAAGGCCTCGGCCTCACCAGCAACCCGTTCGGTGCGTCGCTGTTCGGCACGACCTTCTTCCTCACCACCGGGTTCCACGGCTGCCACGTGTTCGGCGGCGTGGTCTACCTCGCCATCATGTCGATGCAGGTGATGTCGGGAAAGTATTCGGAGACGAACTACAGCCCGATCGAAATCGCCGGGCTGTACTGGCACTTCGTGGACCTGATCTGGATCTTGGTCTTCACGTTCATTTATCTGCTCTAACGGCGGCGAGGAGATCACATGGATACCCATGCGGAACCAAACTACTACGCGGTCTTTCTCTGGCTCGGGGTGCTGACCGTCGCCGAGGTCGGCGCCACGTTTCTTGCGCTGCCGAAAGTGCTGATCGGCATTTTGCTGGTGAGCATGGCGCTGACGAAAGCGGCGATCGTCGGCTTGTACTTCATGCATCTGAAGTTCGAACGCACGACACTCGGCGTGATTGCGGTCACGCCACTCGTGCTCGGTGTCTTGCTCGTCTTCGCATTGATGCCGGACCTGACGGCAGTGGATCACCACACGGCAAACGTTCCGGCGGCCGTCGAGGGGCATCACTAGCATCCATTGCGCGCGACTGACTCACGCTGGTGGCGCGCTCCGATCCTCCGTCCTCGTCTCCGCCGATTGCCATGCAGCGCGCGATTTGGGCGGGACTCGTCATCGTGCTGTTGATTGTTGGCGGCACCGCGCTGCTGCGATCATCAAAACGTCCCCCATCGCTCCCGGTGCTCGGTGCGGTGCCGGAGTTTTCGCTCACTGAACGCAGCGGCACGATCGTCACGGCCAACGGGTTGAAGGGTAAGCCGTGGGTAGCCGACTTCATCTTCACGCGGTGCGGCGGTGTGTGCCCGACGCTCTCTGCGCGATTTGCGCGCTTGCAGGGAGCAGTGCAGCTAGTTTCCTTCAGCGTCGATCCCGCCAACGACACTCCGGCCGTGCTGCAAGAGTATGCCGGTCGCTTTCACGCGGACGCGAAGAGTTGGCTCTTCCTAACCGGTGAGCGCACCGCGCTCGATCAGCTCATCATGCAAGGCTTTCGGTTGAGCGTCGAACAGCGCGAAGGTGCGGCCAACGCAAATCCGAACGATCTGATCACCCATAGCGACCGCTTTGTGTTGGTCGATAGTGCGCTGCAGATCCGCGGCTACTATCGTGGCACCGACGATGAAGCGTTGGGACGACTGGGTGCCGATCTCACATTGCTCGATTCGAACCGGTGAGCGCAGCAATTGTTTCGCACATCCTTGGAATTCGTCTGGCGCGGCGCTAGTCCTGAGACTCCACACGCGGTCGACATGGTGAAGTTGGGTGCATGCAAAGCCGGACAGACTAGTATCGGGAGTCCCACGTGATCCACGAACCAGCGACATACTTCGCGCGAACCATTGCGATGCGGCCGGGCGCCGAGCGGGAATATCTCTCGTTCATCGAGGAGCACCGGCTCCCCATCTGGCGCGAGATGCACAAGCGAGGCGACGTGGCCTCGCTTGAGACGATCCGCTTGACTCGCGACCTCAAGCGAGATGAGGGCGTCCCGGACTGGAACCTTCTACAGGTCGGGTGCGTTCCAGAACACGGCAACGGTGCGGCGTTCTTCGAGCTTGAGCGGGCGATGGTGGATGAGCTCTTCGCTCGCCAGCCATCACTGCGTGAGGAGCAAGCCTCGCTTGCATCCATTCTGCGATGTGAGAGCCTGCGTACGACGCCGAACTCGCACTCACCGCAGCCAATCGATTCCGTCAGAGAGCGTTACAATGACACTCTGCTTAGCGTGGAGTGCATTCGCGTCCAACCGGAAGCGCTGGAGCACTACCAGGAGTTGATGATACGAAACGCCGGCCCGGCCAGTCGGGAAATGCACGATGAGGGGTTTACCTTCAGTTTCATACCGCTCGAAACTGAGCACGTCATCCTCGAAACCGAAGGGATGCCGGGGTGGAACCAACTGCACGTACTGGCGCTTCTACCGGAGCACACGGATGACTTCATCGGTCGATTCAGCGAAGCCATCACGCGTGCGAACCCAGAAAGCGGCGGCTATGACGGCTACTTTGGCGAGCTCGACGGCATGCGCGACCGCCCGCGCTGGAGCGTGGGTCGGTACGTTGCGTCGCTCAGGATTGGCTAGGCCTGACGCTGGACGTTGAGCGGCAGCGCGCGACAGGTCAGTGATGGCGTCGATACCGACACAGATGGGAACCGACCGATTCGCCCTCACCGTCCTGTCGGCTCGCGATATACCAGATCTCTACGCTCATTTCTCACAGCCGGAGGTCACCGAGTTTCTGGACATCGGTCCTCTTCAGAGCCTGGAGGACGCCGCCTCTATCGTCATCTGGGCAGAGTCGCTCCTTCGCGACGCTCGCGGTGTGCGTTGGTCGATCCGAGAGCGGGAATCGGGCGAATTCCTCGGAACATGCGGATTCAACACCCTGGTTCGCGAACGCGGGTCACGGGCAGAGGTAGCGTACGATCTGCGCGCGAAGGTCTGGGGAAAAGGGATCATGCACGAAGTGCTTTCGACGGTCGTCCCCGTTGGTTTGTCATCCCTGATGGTTCACCGGATCGAGGCGTTCGTGACCCCAGGCAATCACCGCTCCGAACGCCTCCTGACGAAACTCGGGTTTCATCTCGAAGGCCATCTGCGCGCCTACGCATACTGGAAAGGTCGGTTCTGGGACCAGAGGCTGTACTCGCTCTTGGCGTCCGACTGGCAGTCGCCAAACGCCGCCTAGTTATAGCTTTGAGTACTTCAGGCTACGCCTACGTGCTCACGTCGCGATCGCGTGGCAGCGTAAACCAGAACGTGCAGCCATCGCCGAGTTTAGTCGTCACGCCGGCTTCGCCGCCGAGCTTCCTGACGATGCGCGTGACGATTGACAGTCCGAGCCCATGCCCTTCGGCATGCTCACCATTGAGGCGCTCGAATTCTTTGAACACTCGAACGGACGCTTCGTCGCTCATGCCCGGACCGTGGTCGCGCACCCAGAATCGCACGGTGTTCGAGTTCTCGGTGGCGCCGATCTCGACGCGCGGCGGTGTTCCGCCGTACTTCAACGCGTTGCTCACATAGTTCGCCCAAATCTCTTCCACCCAGGCGCCATAGCCGCGGGCCGAGGGCCATGCCGGTGGACCGACAATCTCGGCACCGGTTCGCTGAATCTCACTGCCGAAACGCTCCACGACATTCGCGACTATTCGCGCCATATCGAGCTGCGTGGTCTTCACTTGCGCGACGTTGCGCACGCGCGCGAGGAGGAGAAGCTCATTGATGATGCGAGCCATGGTATTGCTGGTGTCGGCGATCCGCGCGAGATAGCCTTGCGTCTGTTGATCGAGCGGCACTCCCGAGGTTTGGATCACCTCGACGTATCCAGCAACGACCGTCAGTGGATTCTTGAGATCGTGAGCCACGGTGCGTGCGTAGGCGTCTAATTCGCGCGTCAGTTGGACACGCTCCGTCACATCGCGCAGGACCGCGAGGCGGCCGACGACACCGCGCGGTCCATCGAGCGGCGAAATCCGCAGTTCGAGAACACGATCCCCCACCGCGATCTCGGCGCGCTGGCCGGGTAGATCCAGACGGTCCACCACGGCTGCAATATCCTCGGCGACCTCCGGCAGCGCGACCCCGACGGCTTCCATGCGCGTCCGCCCGAGTAGCCAGCTGGCTGCAGGGTTGAGATCGGCGATGCGGCCGGCGCTGTCGAGAACGATCGCCGCGTCGTTCATGCTGTCGAACACCGCGTCGAGCGCGAACGGCATGACGTCGAGAAAGCGAACGCGGAACAGCGCCCATGACCAGGCAATGCCACTGATCGTGAAACTGGCCAGCGTCCAGTCCAGCCAGGGCGCGACCGTCCCCCCTAGCTGCGGGATGCTCAGGTTGGCGATGGCATTCGCGCTTACCGCGAGCAGCATGCCGAGGAACAGGATGATTGCCTGGCGGCGATAGAAATGGAACGAGCGGAAGATCTGAGCGAACAAGAGCAAGAGGCTTACGCCAACGAGCGCGTAGCTGTACGCGCGATGGATGGGAAACCACGGTCCCAGCGTTGCGCCTTGGCGCAAGAAGAAGGGGCCGATGTGGGCGAACTCGATGCTGCGAATGAATTGCGGGTGCAGCGGCGTCCAAATCAATACCTGACTGATGATCGGAAGGATCGTCAGCCAGACGAAACGCCGCGGCCGCAGCCATGCGCTGTTGCCGGTATACTCCAGAGAGAACGCGAGAAAGAACAGCGGCAGCAGGCTGACCGCCGACATGCGAATCGGGATCTGCCAAGCGAACGCTACCCGCTCGGTCGGACCGAGGGTCGACAGAAAATCGCTGATCACCCACACCGAGCAATTCGCCATCATGAGGAAGAAGGAGAGGATGCCCGGCGCGCTGCGACGTCGCCAGGCCGCGTAGCAGACGGCCACGGTAATCGGCACGGCAACGAACGAGAGCCCGATATTGGCTGCGAGAACCCAATTCATTCGAACAACGGCCCCGTCATCGCTACCCAAGCGTAGCGCACTCGGGCGGCGCGAGCGAAGCCTCGCGTATTCCCGAGCGGCGACCAGTCTCGCGTTCCAGGTCACCACACGTTAGATTGATTGCCGGCCTGCAAAGGAGGGCCAGCAAATGGCATCGATCGCTTCGACCCCCGCAATGGCGGCCAAGGTCTATCAAACGATGGAGAAGAACCTCGCCATCGTCCGTCGCCGCCTCGGGCGCGCCTTGACGTTGGCCGACAAGGTGCTGCTCGGACATCTCGACGACCCCGAGCATCAAGAGATGAAGTCGGGCCAAAGCTATCTCTTCCTGCGTCCCGACCGCGTCGTCCTGCAGGATGTCCTCGGTCAGACGGCGATGCTGCAATTCCGGCAGACCCGTCGCGATCGCGTCGCCGTGCCCACCACGATCCATTGCGACCACTTGATCCAGGCACGCGTCGAGGGCGAGCGTGATCTGCGTGAATCACTGGATGAGAACAAGGAGGTCTACGAGTTCCTGCGCTCGGCCGCCGCGAAGTACGGCGCCGGCTTCTGGGGACCGGGCGCCGGCATCATCCATCAGGTCGTGCTCGAGAACTATGCGTTCCCGGGCGAGCTGATCATCGGCACGGACTCCCATACTCCGAACGCGGGCGGGCTCGGCGCCTGCTCGGTCGGCGTCGGCGGCGCCGACGCGGTCGAGGTCATGGCCGGTCTGCCGTGGGAGGTGCTCTATCCGAAGCACATCGCGGTGTTCCTTACGGGCCAGATGCGCGGGTGGACGGCGCCCAAGGACGTCATCCTCTACGTCGCCGGCCAGCTCACCGTGTCGGGTGGAACCAACGCGATCGTCGAGTACATCGGTCCCGGCGCGCGCACGATCAGCGCCACTGGCAAGGCGACGATCACCAACATGGGCGCCGAACTCGGCGCGACCACGTCGATGTTCCCCGCGGACGAAAGGATGGCGACGTACCTGCGAGCGACCGAGCGCGGTGATCTCGTGCCTCTCATGCAGCAGTACCACGGATTGCTAGAACCCGACGCCGAAGTCGAGCGCGACCCGGAGGCATACTACGACGTCGTCGTGCGACTCGACCTCTCAACGCTGGAGCCGCATGTCGTCGGCCCGCACTCGCCGGACCGCGCGCGGCCGATCAGCCGGCTCGCCGCCGAGGTCGCCGACGCGAGCAACGGCTTCCTCGATACGATCTCGTCCGCGCTCATCGGTAGCTGCACCAACTCTTCCTACGAGGACATGAGCCGCGCGGCGGATGTTGCCGAGCAAGCGAAGGCGCACGGACTCAAGGCGGCCTCGGCGCTGATGGTGACGCCGGGCTCCGAGCAAGTACGCGCCACCATCGAGCGCGACGGCCAGATGCGCTCTCTCAAGGATATCAACGCAACCGTGCTCGCCAATGCCTGCGGTCCCTGCATTGGCCAGTGGCGCCGGGCGAAAGAGGCGGCGGCGGCTCCGAACACGATCGTGACCTCGTACAACCGCAACTTCCCGGCACGCAACGACGGTCAGCGGACGACGATGAACTTCATCGCCAGCCCGGAGATCGTCACCGCGCTCGCGGTTGCGGGGCGACTGTCGTTCAATCCGCTCACCGACACCCTCAACGGCGCCGATGGCAAGCCGTTCACGCTCGCGCCGCCGAAGGTCGCCCCCGAGGTGCCCGCGCGCAGTTTCGACCGCGGCCACGCCACCTTCATCGCGCCGCCCGCAGACGGGAGCGCGATCGCCCTCGAAATCAATCCGAGCAGCGAGCGCCTGCAGGCAATGGAGCCGTGGCCGGCGTGGGACGGCAAGGATCTCGTCGACATGCCGGTGCTGATGAAGACCAAAGGCAAGACGACGACCGACCAGATCTCGCCCGCCGGTCCGTGGCTGCGCTTCCGCGGCCATCTCGATCGCTTCAGCGACAACATGTTTCTGACCGCGATCAACGCTTACACCGGCGAAGCCGGCAAGGGTAAGAACGTCCTGACTGGCAACGCTGGCCAATCAATCTCGAAGAACGCGCGCGACTACAAGGCGAAGGGCATCAAGTGGGTGGTCGTGGGCGACAGCAACTATGGCGAAGGCTCGAGCCGTGAGCACGCCGCCCTCTCGCCGCGTTTGCTCGGCGGTGCCGCAGTGATGGCGCGCAGCTTCGCGCGCATCCACGAGTCGAACCTGAAGAAGCAGGGTTTGCTGGCGCTGACGTTTCGCGATCCCGCCGACTACGACCGCATCCGCGAGGATGATCGCATCAGCCTAGTCGACCTCGCGGGCATGGCGCCGGGCAAACCCGTCGCGTGTCTCGTCAAACACGCCGACGGAACCAGCGAACGACTCGCACTCGCGCACTCTTACGGAACGTCTCAGCTCGAATGGTTTCGCAAAGGCTCGGCGCTGAATCTGTTCCACGGCAAGTAGCGGCGGGGAGAATCAAGCCGGTAGCGCCGATTGACGTCGCTGCAGGAAGCGGCGGACCGCAGGGTCTCGCTCGAGACCGATTGCGATTTCGTATGCGCGGCGGGATTCGTCATGCGCGCCTGTTTTGGCCAGCAGCTCGGCGCGCGCGGCCCAGTAGGGCTGGTATTCGGCGAGCCGCGCATCGCCGGCTACCTCTGGCATCGCCTCGAGAGCGGTGCTCGCGTCCTGTAACTCCGCAATCGCCAGCGCGCGATTGATTGCGACCACCGGCGAGCCAGCGAGCGCGAACAGTGCGTCGTATAGCTGAACCACGTCTGTCCAGTTGGCGTGGCCCGTGCGGCAACGATGCACATGTGCCGACTGCAACGCACCCTCTAGCTGATAGCGGCCGATGGCGCCCAGAGCGCTGGCAATCCCACAACGCCGGATGCTGCTCGGCGAGCGGAATGTACTCGCCCTGCACATTTCTCCGCGCGCGGCGGCGGGCGTGCGCGTGAAGCATGAGTGCAAGCAGGCCCAGCGCCTCCGGTTCCTCGGGCAGCAACTCGGTCACGAGTCGGGCGAGAAAGACTGCTTCGTCGGTGAGATCGCGGCGGACGACATCGGTCCCACCGGGGTCGGTCCACCCTTCGGCAAAGGCGGCGTAGATGGCGTCGAGTACAGTGTCGAGCCGGCCGGGAAGTTCCTCGCGCTCCGGGACGCCGAATGGAACGCCGGCCTGCCGAATCTTGTCTTTGGCCCGAACGAGTCGCTTACCCATGGCCGCCGGAGATGTGAGGAACGCCGAGGCGATTGTCTTCGCATCCAGCCCGAGCACCACCTGCAGAATCAACGGCGCACGGATGCCGACCTCGATGGCCGGATGCGCGCAGGCGAACATCAAGGCCAGACGATGATCTGGGATTTCCGCATCCGTTGGCGCCGCGTTCAGCTCCTCGCTAAGGAACTGCAACTGCGTGGCGGCGTTCTCGCCGCTGCGGCGTCGTCGGGCGACATCGATCGTCTTTCGCCGCGCAACGGTCAGCAGCCACGCTTCCGGGTTCGACGGACAGCCGCGCAGCGACCAATCGGCCAGCGCTGAGGCGAACGCCTCCGAGAGCGCGTCTTCGGCAGCGGCCACGTCCCGCGTGCGTGCCGCAAGAAAGGCGACGAGCTTGCCGTAACTGCGACGCGCGACTGCGTCTGCCGTCCTACGCGCCTGCGTGTCGCCGTCGCGTGGTTCATTCACGCCATTGGTTTGTAGCATGGCTTTGCACGAGAAGTGCCCCTCGATACGCGGGGAAACGAGTGCTGTTCACGGCCTTCCAAAACCGTTTGCCCGAGTAGCGACCGAAGCGAGCGTATCGAGGGCGCACTTGTGCAAAGCCGGCCGTGTTGCGTTGTGCTCGTTTGCGGCTCACGCCATGACCCAGACTGGACGCACCTCAACAACGCCATGACTTGCGGCCGGGCAGCGGGCCGCCCACGAGAGCGCGGCATCAAGGTCCGCTACGTCGATGACGAAGTAGCCGCCGAATTGCTCTTTCGAATCCGCATAGGGGCCATCAAGCACCTGCGACTTGCCATTCGCGACCCGCACGGTCGTCGCTGCCGAACTCGCCTGGAGGCGGTTGCCGCCCCTGAGGGCGCCCGCCTTCGTCAGTGCGTCCATGAAAGCGGTATAGGCCGCTACCCCTTGTTCCTGCTCGGCCTTTGTCAGTTTGGACCAACCGGCCTCGTTCACATAGGTCATCAGCATGTATTGCATGGGAGTCTCCTTCCTGGGTTCGTGGGTGGGCGACATGCCCGCTACTACGATGACGCTCGAACGCCGGCGATTTGGACAGGCGCGCCAAGATGTTCTTTCCGGAGCTAGTTTGCAGAACGCGTCTGCGATTCTCACCCGCCGGCGCTCACAAGGGGCGTCTATCTCATCCGATTAAACCAGCGCCTCGTCCCAGCGTTCGAGAATCGCATCAACCGTCTGGATCGGCGACTGTTTTGATGAATCGATCCGCAGCCCAATCTCTGGGGTCGCATTGATCCATCCCTGAAATGTGCGAATCGCATCTTCGATGCGCTCACCTCTCGACATCCACCTCCGGTAGGCCTCCTTCTCGCGCCCGAGTTCGCGCTCGACCACGGCCTCGACACTTGGGGCCAACACGACAATGCGAAGTGGTCTGGTCCGCACCCAACTGAGGTATCGCGTGAGGTCCGCGCCGAGGACCATGTCGGTTGAAACCACGATGAAGCCTGCGGCCACCAACGAATCAACCAGGAACGCTGCGTTGCGATAGCGGAGATGGAGGTGACTGATCGCCTCCGGAGACGGGTCCGGGGTCATGTCTATGCGGCCGGACACGAGCAACCTCCACATCAGATCGCCCTCGACGAAAGCGCTGCGCTCGAAGCGCTCTGCGAGCAGGCGGCCCACCGTGGACTTACCTGCGGCCTGGATGCCGCTGACCAATACAGCGGATGGCTGAGAGACTTGATCAGTCATTGGCGATCAGCGCGCACGCCGAGCATCACTGCGACAAAGGCACTGGCCCCGATCGCGGTGCGGAGCCAATGCCACCACGCCCAAGCGGCAAGCTCTGTCGCGACGCTATCGCGCGCAATAGTTCCAGCGGCAAAGCGCGCGTTGACGTCCTGAAAGTACAACGGGAACGCCGCGAGAACCGCAAGCGTAAGAACGGCGGACACGATGAGCAGACTACGGCCGGGGCGACGCCCGTATCCGTGCAGAGCCGCCGCTGCTACCGCGAGGACGGCGCCGCCAATCTCCAGCGGGCCGAAGAAGTTGAACAACAGCGATGCGTTGGCAGCATACCAATCGAGGAACGACTCGGGCGGTAAGGACCGCCAGTACGGTACGAGCACTGCGGCCTCCGTGAGCATCGCACCGGCTGATAGTCCGAGCGCGAGCACGGCGAGCAGGCTGACTACCGACGCAATGGTATCCAGTGACGTTCTTGTTTTGGACACGAGCTAGGCTCAATCCGAAGGAGGAGAGGAAACCGCCGATGCACGCCGATGAACGCAGATGCGGAACTCGACGCGACTCACCGCTTGATCATCAAATGCCTTTCGATGGGGTTTACTGATCTCGTTCGCTTTTGCAAAACGCTCTGATCGGCGAACATCGGCGTCTATCGGCGGTTGCATCATGATCTCGCCTTGGGGCGCGCACCTATGAGCGGGGTCGCTGCGCGGCGATCTTCAACTGCCTGGCGATCATGAAGAGGGGAAACATCACCGAGATGGCGACGGCGACGGAGAGCAGCATGTACACCCAGACAAAACGGACTCCCAGACGCTTCGCTTCAACAATCATGAGTGTGAACGCGGCGAGGAGAAGGAAGACCAGATCGTTGGCGATCGAGGCTGCCGCCGGATTCGCATAGGCAAGCGCGATGAAGCCTAGCGCGCCACCGTTGTTAGGGAGTGCGAAGAACTTCAGGTTCTCCGTTCCCCACGTGGCAATCAACGCGCCGACAGCGATGACGGCGTACACGATACAGAGCAGCCTGTCGCCGCTGGGCATTCTCTTCCTCTGGTCTGTCATCCGTCCTGCCTGTACCTCAGCGTCTGCGGTGAACTCCACCCTGCTTCATCGCGCCTAGTTCGACGGCCCACGAAGCGTGGCCTTGCCTCCTCGTTTGGAGACGACGACCAGCCCCAGCGCAACCAACGCCGGCGCGGCTTGAACGAACAGGATCGAAGCGTTGGCGGTGAGTCCGCCGAAGACGCCGGCCACGACCACGCAGCCGAGAAAGAACACTTTGATCGAGCGGGCCGCGCGCTGCGAGAACAGGCCCCAGATCAGACCGACCGCAAGGAAGCCGTTGTAAAGACCTTGGTTGGCGGCGAGCACCCGCGACGCTTCGGCAAACTCTGGCGTCAGACCGAACGTGCGCGTTCCGAGCGGTGTGGTCCACAAGAACATCTCCAGAACGAGAAACCAGAGGTGTTCGATGGCGACGATTGCGACGAGCGCGTTAGCTGCAGTCATCACATTGCTTTCCCTCTGGTGGGCCGCTCAACGGGTTGCGCATGAACGGCCGGTGCGCCGGCACTAGCGTGCTAAGCCGCGTGAAGCTGCGCTCTGAACCCATGACGCACGCCGGGCGGGCGACAGGGCGCGCTACCTCTTCGGTTTAGTCGGAAGCCATGCCTGCGCTCCCTGCCGCTTGTCTTTCTCGCTTTTGGACTGCTGGTTGGCAACGTTCTTTTGTTTCAGGTCGCGTTGCTTCGCCTTTGGAGATTTGTCGCCCATGAATGCCCTCCGTTCGATGGCGAAAGGCCATCGCGTCGCAGCTTGATCCTACTCTTCGTTGGGCGCAAGCCGCGAGCACCCCGATTGAGAGCCTCCACCATCGCAGGTGCTGCGGGTCGTAGCTTCCGACGGATTCATACCTGGCATCACCGCTCAGGCGCCGTCTGCATAAGCGACTTTGCGACTGCTTGTCGGAGCTGGGGAAAACGCTCGCGAAAGGCCCGCAGAGTGCTCTCCGAGGCGTCGACCACGGTCCAGCCACCACTCGCCCACTCAACGATGCTGCCCCCACCAGTGAACCGCAATGTGCCCGCGTAGACCACTTGGCGAGCGCCCACCTCGAACCATGCCTGAACCTGGCTGCTCATAGCCGCCGAATTCCATTTCACGATCCGATATCGGCCCGCGGGTAGCGACACATAGAAGTCGGAGAGAAACCCGCGCGTATCGCATGAAATGGCGTAGCTCTTGCCGTCGGTCTCGCTCTCGATGGTGAGCTCCATGCGACCAACGAACAGATTCGGAGCGGGCGTCAATGGTTGGCCATCCGGACGGACGACTTCCACGCGCCCAACGACTACTGACTCTGCGGATTCTCCCAGGCTATACCCGGCCGGAATCGTTGCTGCCGTCGTACTAGCACCGCCGCCCGATGAAGGCCCTCGATCGTCTCTCGTTGCTGTTAGTTCTGAGCGGATCGGAAACTTGTTGAACATGAGGCTCTTCACAAAAGGTTCCCCCTCTGCTCCCAGGGATAGCGGTTGTTCTTCTTGGAGCCTCCTTTGGCTGTATTGAATGTCGATGGCGACGTCCGGCGAATCCGGATGCAGGCAGACAAAGCCATGCATGTCCAGGACGAAGAGAGAGTCTGGAAACCCGGGGACTCCGCGGTCCTCAACTGTCGCATCATATCTCAAGCAGTCCGGTGCCGGAGTGCCGTCGAGAGAAGTATTGACTGAGAGAGGCCGGTAGCGTCCCGTCTGCTCAGAGTAGGCCTGGGCAATCTTCTGGAGGACCTCGGCGTGGCTTCCTGCTGAGATGGGAACCCGACCGCCTCTCACTGTCGCAGTAACCGTATGGGTTTGCGATGGTGGTGTGAGCCGTTTGCCAAACGAGACAATCACACCGGGCCCGAGTTGTTGGCGAAGCTCCGGAGGCGCCACGAACCAGTTTTCTCCACTCGGAGGCAGAATGGAGAAACCCTGGAACTCCAGGCGCTGGGTCGGATCGGCAATTGGAACCGGTCGCGCTGTCGCACAACCCACTAGCAGTGCCATCGCGCAAGCGCCCCAGTTGGGAATCCACCTTCGAAGCGGTCTCATAAGTCTCGCTTGCCTCGAGTGCGGACGGCTACAGGACATTGCTTGACATCGAATCACCGCTAGTCGTTAAGCAGCAAGTGCAGCCTGGCAGCTTGATCGGCGTGCTAGCTGGATCCTTCGGGTGACTTCATCCGGTCGAGTTTCCCCTTCAGTTCCTCGAAGGGTGAGCTTCCAAGAGGTCCGCAGCGAGTTGCGGCATGTGTGGGCTAGCGCCAACGACAACCGCTGGAGTTGATCCTGCGGGCACTGCTTGTCGATGCACTTCGCGAATTCGACCATCGCCGCCTCAACCTGTGGATCCTCAACGACAGCAAGTGGACCCCAATAGAGTCTCCAGAATTCGGCGGCTGCTTTCTTGCGCTCTGGCTCATCGCGCGACGTAGCCAGCGTGGCTGCGGCGCTTGTCGCGTCAAAGTACAACGCTACCTGGCGCTCCCAGTAGGGCCTCTTCGATTCCCGCTGCACACCATCGACGTACTCGTAGAGCCCAAACCCGGCTCCGATGGCGGCGAGTAATCCCGCTACGACCTTCAGTACTAGGTCTCGGCTTCTATACGTCGCCTCATCCATGGGCTCTCCCTTGCGTATACGCCCAGGCATGCGCCGCACCGATTTTGGGCGTCGACTCCATACCTTTGATAGGCGTTGCACTCGGATTGTCCCAATTCGATGCTCAACGCGACGCTAGCCCGCGGCGCCGGGCCATTCGACAGCGTGAACGCGGACCGGGCGCTCGAATCCCTTGAGGGACATTTCTCCGAGATCTTGGAAGGTCAGGCCCTTTCCAATGCACAGCTCGGCGATCACGTTCGCTACCAGAATCTGATCCGGCTGTGCGTGGGAACAGAGCCGTGCGGCCAGTTGAACCGTCGATCCGAAGAGATCGTGTTGATGCTCGACGGGTTCTCCCGCCGCGGCACCGATTCGCACCTTGATCGGGTCGTCTGCGTGCTCCTGCTGATACTGAGCCAACGTACGCTGAATCCGAGTTGCGCACCGAACCGCTGCAACCGGCGACGCAAACGACGCCATGATGCCGTCTCCGGTATGCTTAACCTCACGACCGCCTAACGCGCTCAGGGCGTCCCGGACGATGGTGTCATGGATACGCAGCAGAACCATGGCCGCGTCATCGCCAACGCGTTGAGTCAGCGCCGTCGAGTCGACGATATCCGTGAAGAGAACGGTCCGGATTCCAGGGTCTCGCTCGCTGCCCATGCCACCAGGGATGAGGACCGCTCCCGATGGATTCACTTCACCTCCGCCGAGGAATCCCTCTGCTACCTCGGGCTCGACCTCGATAATCCGCTCTGCGACCAGGCCGTGTGCTTCACGGTGCACCGAGGCCGCCGCCTCCGGACTAGGCGCGTTGACGAGGCAGAAAGCCTTGCCGCGGCTCTCGTTGAACCAGTACTTAACATATTCGACGCCGTGCTTCCCCTGCACCTCGACATCGGCGGCGTGCGCCTTCGCAAGCGCTTCCGCGGTGGCTCCCTGGACCTCGTGGATGTCCATATACATTGGCATGTCGACCTCCGAAAAGTGCGACGCCTGACCACCCAACGCTCAGTCGCACCGAGCAGCGACCGCATACCACGAACCCATGTGATCGGAGAAGGGACAAGCTCAGGATGATCCAGGCTTCTCTGACATCGAGGGAATCGGCATGTATGTGGCGCGCCACTGGCCGGTCGTGTCCCACTGAAATGGAGTCTGCACGGTGGTGCGCGGATGGCGCGCCGTTTCAAGCAGGTCGAGCGCGATGCCAACGATCGCTCGTTGCATCAGCACATCATCTGGCTTGCCGCACGGGTTGCCGAGCGGAAAGTCGGTGAACACGAAGCGGGGGACGCCGCACTGCTCGACGATGTCCCGCGCCGAACCGACTACGACCGTCGGCAGGCCATTCGCTTCAAGGTGTCGGGCGACCAGACTCACGGTCTGGTGACAAACTGGTCAAAGCGGGAAGAGCAACGCGACGTCGACGGCGTCGGCGCGACAGAGATCGAGGACGGCCGGCGCATACTTGTCGACAGTTCGGCGCTGGCTGAAGTCCGTCGGCACGCCGTAGAAGCGCGGCGAGGGAGTGCCGATGCGAGCGAGAGTCGCGAATTCTTCGAGGCGGCGGATCGGGAGGAAGGACTCGACGTCGCGAGTGTGCGTGGCCTCTTTGTGCCACGAGCGGTGGTCGGTGAAGAGCACGGCTGGCGGCGGCGAGGCGGGCGCGGCGTAAACTTCCGTCACACTTCGGTCCTCCTCGGTGAGTGCCGCGGTCGTAATCAGTGCGACCCGACTCTGGCCGAGCGACTTTGTGAGCGGCGCGAATGGTACGTCCTCGTGGTGTGCCCACCTGTACGGGTTTCCGTAACCCCGCGCGAGGTAGTACTCGCGCGACTTGTCGATGTAGCTGACGAAGGTGCGATGCGACGGATCGAACTCATCCATGTGGCTCCTCCAGCGTGGGGATCTTATCGCCGCAGCGCGAAGAGAGCCACGCCTGCCCTGCTTCGGCGCAGCCAGCGCAGCTCACGACGGCTTTGTTAGCCTTGATCGGACATAAGACTCACCGCCGAGAACACGGAGAGTCGGCACGAAAGTATTCGAGCTATTGCATTTGGTCTAATTGGCAATGGACCTTCGTTTGGTGCCTTCCTGTCTCCCGCTCCTTGGCTCGGCGCTCTCGGCGCGCTCTGCGGTGGATCCGTTTATGTCACATCAAGGTTAGTTGACTTCCGCACGACCGCGTCGCGGAGGAAATGCATCCGGTCCTGGCCCCAGTAGAGTTTCCCCGCATAGACGAAACTCGGAGCGCCGAAGATGCCGTCGCGCTGCATGCCGAGACGGAAGCCCTCGGACGCTTCGGCGCGTAGCGCGTCGGAGTGGGCCGCGGCCAGGATGGTGCCCCGATCCAGCCCGGCGCGATGGGCGGCGTTGGCGATGACGTCGTCGTCGCCGAGGTCGAGCCCTTCACAAAAGCGCTTGCGGAACGCCTCCACCATGAACATGTGTCCCGCGCCTTGCTGCTGCGCCCCGAGGAAGGCGGCATGCGAGAGCGACCAGTCGGGATCCACAGCCGAGGGAAACTGTACCGTCAGCCCGCGCTCGCGCACGAGACGCCGGATGTCCTGCACGAGGTAGGCGATCCTGGCCGGCGTCGTCACAAAGAGGTTCGGGAACAGTTCAGGTGTTGGGTAGACCGGTATCCGCTCGATCGGGACCCCGAGAATCCCAATCTCTGTCTCAAGGCGCTCGGCCGCAAGCCAGGCGTAGGGGCTGCGGAAGCTGAAGTAGAAGCGAATCGAGGGTGTGGGGCTACGGTCGGTCATGGTGTCATGCCCGATGTTTGATACGAGCGGCATCAACCGGCTTGCTGCGTGATGTCCGCTCGATGAAGGGGTTGGCAGGCAGTTGGAGAAGGGCGGCGCCCTTCGAGACGGCGCTGCGCGCCTCCTCAGGACGAGCGGGAAAACGTTCTGGCAGAAGGGGAGAACCGCTCGTGCTGAGGAGCGCCGATAGGCGCGTCTCGAAGCATGCGGGGTCAGTCAACTGGTTGTTAGGTGTCGTCACTGAGCCGCCTCGATATGGCTCTTCGGCTCGACCAAATCCCAGAGGTTTCCATAGAGGTCCTTGAACACTGCGACCGTGCCATACGGCTCGTTCCGCGGCTCGCGAACGAAGGCGATACCTTGCGCCTTGTAGCGTTCGTAATCCCTCCAAAAGTTGTCCGTGTAGAGAAATAGAAACACACGACCGCCCGTTTGTGCGCCGATCCGTGACTCCTGCTCTGGAGTTGACGCCCGCGCCAGCCGGAGACGCGACTCACGCGCCCCCGGGGGCGTGATGACAACCCATCGCTTTGCTTGCTCGGGGACGAACGAGTCTTCGAGGAGAAGGAACCCCAGCTTGCCGACAAAGAAGTCGAGCGCTTCGTCGTAGTCGCGAACGACGAATGAGACCAAACCAAGCGATTGCTTCATCTGTGGCATGTGGGACCAGTTCGACATCCAACGCCAAGCATCACACGCCCGCGTTTGTCCGCGCGTCGTGTGGATGCCGTTGTTAGGCCGAATCGGCGCGACATCTGCGACTACAATCCTCCTACTGCCCACCATTTCTCGAATGCCCAACCGTTCCTCTTTGTGAGATGCCGATAGCAGCGAACCACGGCAACCTGCAGGTTGTGAAGAAGGCTAGCCACAAACTCGTCGGTGAGGACTTCGCTCAATCGCGCACGATGAACGAGTTCGTGACGAATCTCGGTCATCTGCTCCAACGACTCAAACAGCGACTGCCTTCGCCGTCGATATGGTTTTCGGAGCACTCCGGCGAAGTCAAGGTTCGGATCAAGCGCGGAGAAGTGCCTACAAGCCGCCGACACCCGTTGGAAGGGCAACGCCTCGACAAGGGCCTCCTCAACCGAGCGCCGCCCGTCCGATACCGCAGCGAGATGCTCCGCGGTCAGGCGACCTGACCTCAGTATTGCTTCCTTCTTGCTCGAATACCGTAGAAGCGGGATGAAGGTGGACTTCCAGTAGTCTTCTGTTATCGCGACCAGATACGGGAGCAGCAGGTTGTTCGAGATCAGCCAGGGATTCGTGAAATCCATCACGTACACACCGGTAGGCCGCTTCCGCTTCGGCGACTTGAACTCTCGATCTCTAAAGTAGACATGGCACGTAATGAGATTTGCACCGAACCGCTGAAAGGCAAGGTGGCAACCGGAGGCCGCAGGGCTTGGTGGTCCGCTGCCAGGCCGCTGGTATCTACCTCTTCCTTCGTCGGTGACAAACGATCCACCGAAATGCTTGCGCAAGAGACGAATCGTATCGTTCTGATGGCTGAGATCATAGTAGCTGCGGCCAATCGGCGTGCGGGTTTCAACCTGCACTGTCCCTTGGGTCTCGTGGATTGATAGCTCGATGCCTGACCACGAACGGTAGTCCGCCTCGTCAAACCAATGGAAGCAACGGAGGCGCCCGACCTCCTCTGAACTGAGACTTCCCTCCGGTCGATATCGCAGTAGCCGGACAAACTCGATGACATCATTGACCTTCGTGCCGGGCTCCAGACTATTCGAGGAGCAGTAGCTCATCGTCGGGTATGCTCGGGCGGCCTGAACGAGCACGCGTTGAGCCTGTAGAACAACCCGCCAATCCCTGTAGAATCAGTGTTGCCAAGCATCGGCCACCAATCAAAGCGAGTACAAAGCACCCTCAAGTTCGTGAACGGCACCTCCCATGCCCTCTCGAGCGTCCGCGTATCTGATGTCCGCGAGTATGGATGGTATCGGGCAGTCATCAAGACGCACCGGAAGAATCTTGATGCCCTTCTGTGAAAGCTGCAACATGAGCGCCGACGATAGCTCGCGCTGCACCCATGGCTTGTTGACAGAGTTCGTCGACAGCAGGAACAGAAAGTGGGACACGATACCAAGCGCGTCGTTGATGCGTTGAACGATAGAGTCGCCCACACGTATCTCTCGCTCGTCAAGCCAGACATCGGCGCCGAGTTGTGAGAGTGTCTTAGCGAGTTCTCGCGCAACCGTACGGTCTTCGGACGCATAGCAGACGAATGCATGGATGCTGGGTTTTGTGAGACGGGAGAGGCCTTCGACGTAAGCAGCGACTGCGTTTCGAACCAGCGCCCGTGGTGCGCTGGCGCAGGCAATGTTCAGAAACACGTATGCCAGAACCGTCGGGCCTTCGACGTGGGTGGTCACTTGTGGGTTGCGTGCGAACCCATATGGATCCGCTGCCGTATGAGGAAACGCTTGCTGAAGACGAAGGACAGTTCTTGGTACATCATTGGGTTCCACGCGAAATCCCACTCCTCCGTAGACACACAGGCCCTCATAGATCCCTGGATCGTCCATATTCAGACCATACACTTCGAATTCCGCTCCGTCCGGGACGGGCAACCCCATGATTTCGAGGTGAGAGTGAGGCGGAATGTCGCACATCCTGAGATCGTCCAGCTCCGCGACGTCGATCTGGTACCGGTCGACATCCGGATTCTTTGTATAGAGACGGCCGGAGACGGTGATGGCAGGGTGCTTCATGTGCTCACTCGATGCTCCATTCGATGCCTAACTACAATTAGGCTGCCGAACGTTGTCTGCAAAGGCCGCGAGATTGCGCGGCCTAACATGCCGACTCATGAGCGTCGTGATAGCGCAGAACTCGGCGTGGATACAACGGGTTGAATGACGAGTGCTGAGATGAAGTCGCGTTGTGTTAGACCGCGCGACTTGGCGGGCTAACACGCTTGTGACCGATCTAGCTGCAGTGCAATGATGCATCGCTTGCGTCGTTCGCGAGTGGTGCTCTATGGGTCGGCGCATCCATTTCCAAGGCCGCCCGCCGAACTTCAGCTACGCCGACGACTCTGGCGCGTTGGAGACTTCCGCGATGCCGCGCGATTGGCGGGGCGGTGTTCGTGGGCCTGGTGTGCAGAACATGAGCTTGCCCGGCTCTCGGCCGAGGACGCGATGCCAAGCGCCGCGAGGCACGACAAAAACGCGACTGAAGACTCGTTCTGCGGTCATGGCGCACTAAGCTCGGCGCCCAAGTCTGGAACTCTTGCGCCGTCAATCTACGACTAGAAGCTCCTATGGTCGAAGATGCTGCGCCAAGAAGCGCGTGAGCTCTCTCCATGCGTCCTTCGCGGCTGCTGCGTTGTAAGACGAACGTTCGTGGCAGAAGAAGCCATGATCCGCTCCTGGGTAACTCTTGACTCGGCAATCCTTGCCCAGCTCTCGGAATCGCCGCTCGATCTGTTGTACGCGGGTAGGCGGGATGAACGGATCAGCACCGCCGAAGAACAGGTAGACGGGTACGGTGATCCGTTGAACCGCCTCGATCCACTCGTCCTGAACCATGCCGTAGAACGGTGCCGCCGCAGCGATCTCCGGAGACAGCTCGCAGGCGGTGAGAAATGTGAAGCCGCCGCCCATGCAGAAACCTGTGACGCCGATCTTGTCCGCCACGACGTCTTCGCGAGATTTCAAGAACGCGAGAGCAGCGCGGACGTCATCCACGACTTTGGCGGCATCAAGCCGAAGCATCATCGTCACGCCCTCGTTGACCTGATCGTAGCCAAACTTGTTGTTCGGAAGATCGCGGTAGTACAAGTCGGGCGCCATCACCACGTATCCCTCGCGCGCGATGCGCGTGGTCACGTCCTCGATGTGCGGCGTGAGTCCGAATGCTTCCATCAAGACGAGTACCGCAGCGTGCGGCTCGCCTTGCGTCGGGCGGCAAAGCACGGCGGGCATCATGCCATCAACCGCCGGGACGCTGACTCGGGAGAGCTCGGTCTCGACCATAGCAGTCTCTCGCTCTGGAGCCGTCTAGCGGATGGCCGCTAACGGACGCGTGATGCTACCACGCTGCATGTAGGTTCAGCTGTTTGCAAACCCGAAGCCCGCAGGCCGTCAACTTCATCGCTTGTTGCGCCGCGCGGAGCGGATTGCGCCTCCGCACATTGGATCTGCCCCGTCATCTCAGCGACGAATGAATCATCGAAGCTCATCGTACCGGTGACCACTCCTGTAAGCTCGATGTGCGATCGTAGATCCCTCCACTTGCCGCCCAAGGTATCGGCGTTCAGCAACAATCGCCAGAGGAAGTGCGCAACGCGACCGACAAGCTTGGCTGCTGAACGCCATGTTGGGCAGCCCGTTCGGGAGTTACCTTCGCGGCAGGGGTGGAGTTGAACGAAACACAACGGCCCAACCGAGCACCTTTCGGCCGTCCCGTGGTTGCTCAAGCTCGGAAAACCCGGGCGAGTAACTCCTCCGTCGGAGCAACGCGGACCGGAGGCTTGGCGATCAGGCCAGCCCAAGTGCGATTGTGGTGGTCAATAATCTGCGCTGCAGTGAGGTGGGTACGATCGCTGACGGTGTGAGCATCAGAAGGCACGACAACCCGGAATCCACGGGAAACGGCAGACCGAATAGTACTGTCCACGCAGTAGTCTGTGGCCCAACCTGCAACCCCCAACGTACTCACCGATAGCTTGACGAGTTCATCGAGCAGCGGCGTGCCGGCGAATGAATCGTTCATGGTCTTGCGGATGAAGAGGTCGACGGACCGCGTCTCGAGGCTTGGTAGCACCTGCCATCCCGGTGTATTGGGTGTGAGGCCGTCCTGGTCCGCCCCGTCGTGTTGCACGAAGAGAACGATACCGCCGCACCCTCGGACGAAGCTCGCGAGCCGGTTGATGCGGTGAACGACGCCGGAGACGTCGTGCTTGTCGTTGTCGGCAAACGACGCAACCTGCATGTCGACTATCACCAACGCGTCCAAGGGTCGTTCCATCGGTCTGTCAAACGTGCCGCCTCATGCGCGCGGTGATAGCGCACAACTCGGCGTTGATACAATGGCTTGAACGACGACTTCCGAGATGAAGTCGCTCCGCTCTAAGCCGCGCGATGCCGGCGAGCATTCTTGACAGATCTCGCACCGCCGAACCCAAGTTTCACGGTGTCACGTCACGCGAGACTCAGCGCAAGATGGACGTCTTCAGGTTCACGCGCAAGCAACTCTGGATCGGGCACTCGCAGCACGGTGGCGCCCATGCGCAGGTAGGCATCGACGGTACCGCGTGTCGGAGTGGCTGAGATGTAGAGAGTGGTGGCGCCGAGTGAGCGCGCGAGATCCGCCACCATCTCGGTTAGCTTGCGACCGATTCCCCGCGCGCGGTACTCGGCGCTGACGTAGAGCATGTCGAGCGCCATGACCGCACCATCGCCACCCACGCCAGAAACGTCCAACGATCCGATGCCCACGAGTCTGCGCTCGTCCCACGCCGCAATCACTCTTCCTCCTGAGGCAATGAGTGCCTGCAATCGTGCAACCCGAGCCGCGAGTTCGGCACCGTTCCAGGACGGGAACTCCTGCCGCGTCACGTTCAACTCGAGCATCCCGTTGGTTACCCGATAGATTCCCTCGATGACTTCCGACCGATCGATGGTTCCCAGCAGTTGTGCTTCGTCGGCTTGGAGATCGCGGTAGACGATCGATCTCATGTTTCTGCTTCTCTGGTCGCTCCGCCGAGAGAATCATGACCTCAGTCGGCGGGCAAAGAAGGCCAGGATCTCGTCGCGCGCGGCGATCGTCGGTTGGCCGGCTTCATCGATCAGGTGGGCGGTTACGACACTGTGCGGGCATCCTACCACTCGTTCGAAAAACGGGGGCGTGTCGCGGTTGGCTGCGCTGTCGGGAAGCACCCGTGCGATGAAGCGGTCACCAAGCCCCGCGGAGTAGGCGGCGAACCGCTGCGCCTTGCAGAACCGATCTCCCTCGAACCGGTAGGCCATGACGGTCAGGTCGTCCCGCTCCATGCGTCGTCGAATCGCGACGAGTTCGTCGGGAGCGATTTCCAGCCCGGCCGGGTTGTCGAGCGGTAGCGACGGCTGGGACAATACCGGCGCGAGCATCGAGGACTCGAGCATCATCGTGAGCGCGAAGTTGCCCGTGAAGCACATCCCGATCGCGCCGACGCCCGGACCGCCGCACTCCTCGTGCGCCAGCCGCGCCAGCGACCGAAGCCATTTGGTCACCGGGCTCGACTCGTTGGCGGCGAATGCGCGGAACTCGGCGCTGACGCATGCCCGTTGGAAAATGGCCGTACCCTCCTCGACGCTCGGCACGGCACCATCGCGACCGAACAGCGAAGGCATGTACACAGTGAATCCGGCATCGCGAACCCAGCGACTGAAGCGAGCCACATGCGGGCTGATGCCGGGCATCTCTGTCATGACGATCACCGCTGGTCCGACCCCGGCCACGTGCACCACCTTCGCGCTGCCGTCGAGAGTGATCTCGCGGCGATCGAAGTCTTCGAGCCGGTCGTCCTCATTCATATTCCGTTTCGGCATCGGGGTAGCTCCTTGAGTCGGGATGAGTCGATCACGGGACAATCACACGGGTCGGAATGTCCGTCGATCGTCGGGTGAACTAGCCCTGATGTGACAGAACATGGGCGGCGCGGTTGCGGTTTGCCCACACCAGTTGCGCGGTTGGGCAGGGCTTCCCGTGCATCCTTAACGTCATCGAGAATGAGGTCTTGGGAGGGCGAGGCTCCCGCCGAGCCGCCGCACCATCGCCGCGCCGGCGGCTCGCCGGAAGGCTCGCCCTCCCAAATCCGCGCACCGATCCATTGTCACATTCAGGGCTAGTTATCGTGTCGGCGGAGAAGTGCATCGCGAGATGCCTAGCGCGGTTGTCGGGTGGCATTGCTCGCACACGCATTGACGAAGGCGGTCACAAGCGGTGGCAACTGTCCCTTGAGTGCCACGCGCTCGGGCTGGAAGAGCGCGGCGACAAAGAACGGATGACCGTCCAGCTCTACGGCACGCACTTCACCTGTGGCATCGTCTGCTGTCGCACGAAGTGGCCCAGAGACGAGCACTGCCTGAAACGTTGGATTCAAGCCATAGCGACAGCGATAACCTTCAGTAGCCTCCCCGGTGCCATAGGCCTTGGCGATGCGAGAGTTGGGGAAGAAGCGCACGGTGTCTGTGACCTCTACCAGCGCGCATGCCAGTGGCGTAATGACAGGGCGAACCGCGTCGGGGGCTGTTTCGGCATGCTCGGCGTCTGCCCACCCCAGGACGTTGCGAGCGTACTCAATGACTGCGTGTTGAAACCCGCCGCACGTCCCGAGGAAGGGGCGAGCACTTTCGCGTGCGTACCGAATGGCAAGCAATGCGCCTTCCATGTTGCGATAGGGACTCGCTG
The DNA here is from genome assembly GCA_016178705.1 of Deltaproteobacteria bacterium. Classification (NCBI taxonomy): domain Bacteria; kingdom Pseudomonadati; phylum Myxococcota; class Myxococcia; species Deltaproteobacteria bacterium. The sequence goes on from JACOST010000031.1 coordinate 231,372, forward strand.
GTACGCACCACAGCCCGTCGAATTCAGCGACACGCGCAACGCTTCGGAGTTCCGCAGTGGGAACCCATTGCCACTCGACCTCTATCGCGGCCGCATCAGCGGCAAGTTGCAAGGCGATCGGTATTGCCTGATGCGCGGGTACCGTCGCGTCGTAGTCGCCAATGAGGCCGATGAGAACCTTCTGTTGCATGGTGCCTTGCTTGTGGATGACACCCAACCTCGTGGCGATCAGCGGCCCGCGCCCCCCAGTGCTCGTGTCGACCCCTCGCGATTCGTGCGCGGGTCCGCTGCATCGCCTTGGGCGGCACCACGCAGAAAGCGCTCAGCATACTCAGGATAGAAGCTTCGATATCCGACAAGTCGCGCGGTGGGTGCCAAGAGAAACGACAGAGTTCCCACCACCGCCGGCGCGGGGCTTGCTGGGTATGCGTCGTACGCACGCACGAACAGCATCATCTGAAGGAAGGACGGCTTGAAGTCGAGTCCGCTCAACTGACCGAAGAAGATATCGCCGTTGCCTGGAGGCGTGATTCGGGCGATCGACCGCATTTCGACATCGCCGCGGTTGAAAGGTTGATGAGGCGTCCCGGGCGGCACGACGAGGGTTTCTCCGGCTGAGATCACCCTCTCTTCGTCGCCTACAAGTGCGGTAAGCGAGCCTGAGACGACCTCAAAGCGCTCTTCTACGCGGGGATGGATATGTGCCGCCGCTACGTACCCACCTGGAGCGATGTCGAAATGGACCTCCGCGAACTCGCCATCTGTTTCAAGCGTGCCGCGAATGAGCTCGACCCGCTCTCCGGTCGGCGTCTCGAACGCGAAGCCGGGCTTAGCGTGAGCCCACTCGGGCGGCTTCTCTTCGGGAAAGACCACATAGTGTAGCAGTGCGCCCAGTCCGAAGTAGAGAACGATGGTAGCGGCGACCGCGACTGCGATCATTCGTCGAGAGACTCGCCTTCCCTTCATGGAGCCCTCCTGTCAGCCCAACGCCTTGCCAATAGCCCGCCGGCGTGGAATGCCTCGCGACGAGTTGTGCAGCTCAAGCCGGTCGGGTTCATTGGCTGGTTAGCGGGCCCTCGCCCGCAGCTCCTCGAAGTCATGCTCTCCGAGATCGCCGCCCGCTGGCTTGAAGCTGTACAGGATACGCGGCCGGAGGTTCACTCGTACGCGCTCCAAATGTGCCACCGCGAGGTTCGCCGCTCGACTGCCGGGCGCGGCCGTGAAGTCTCGGCAGAACCACTCCCCATCCTTGTACCCGTCCGCGGCCAGCTGAATCCCCAATGGCAGATCATGAAGCCCGCAGCGAGAGACGTGCTCGCGGTCGGGCCAAGAGCCCGGCCCGACGAAGTGCCGGCAATACGCGCAGTCGAGGCCAACGGAATCCCATCTTCCAGTATGGGGGAACGTGTCGGGTACCGACATCGGTTCTTCCGTGCACGCTAACTACAATTCGGCTGCCGAACGTTGTCTGCAAAGGCCGCGAGGCTGCGCGGCCTAACATGCCGGCTCATGAGCGCCGTGATAGCGCAGAACTCGACGTTGATACAATCGCTTGAACGACGACACCTGAGATGAAGTCGCGCTGGGTTATGCCGCGCGATTTGGCGGGCTAACCCGCCGGTGACCGATCTGGCTGCGACGCACGCGTCACTTGCGTGGTCCCCGAGCGGCGCACTATTGTTCAGCGCATCCATTCCCGATTGGCCGCTGCCCTTCGTCGGCGCGGCGTGGTGGACACGCAACTTCGATCGAATCGGGGATGAGACGGAGCACACATGTCCAGCGCACGACCCAAGATCATCTATTTCAACATTCGCGGGCGCGCCGAAGTCATCCGACTCATGTTCGAGGAGCTGGGTGTTGCCTACGACGAACAGCGGCTGAATTCGGCGGAAGAGTGGCGCGCGATGAAGCCCCTGACCCCGTTCGGAGCGGTGCCGATCTACGAGGAAGGCGACCTCCGGTTTGCGCAGACCCAGGCGATCCATCGTCACATCGCGCGCACGCGCGGCCTCTATGGACAGAACGAGCGCGAGCACGTCGAGTGCGATGTCGCTGCCGAGGCGATCAGCGAGGCGATCGAAGCCCTCTGGCGGTTGTTCTGGGAGCCCGACTACAAGGACAAGCTGCAGACGTTCGCCGCCGGGCCGTTGTCTGACAGCCTGCTGAACCTCGAGCGCTGGTTCACGCGCGCTTCGCCCGCGCCGAGGTACTGGGTTGGAGACGGCCTGACCTATGCCGACTTCTTCGCGTACCATTTTCTGGACGAAGTGGACGCCCTGTTCCCGGCGGCGCTCGCGGCCCGACCGCTGCTGAAGGGATTCCATGCTGCGTTCGAGGCTCGGCCGCGGATCGCCGCATACATCGCCTCGGGTCGCCGGCCGGTGGTGTTCGGGATCAAAATCGATGGGTTCAAATTCGACCCGCGCTTGCCACGGACGAGACGCAAATGAGTTGGTACCGTGGCGAGTTCGCGCTCGGACGCGAATCTGAATCCCACCAGACCATGTCGGTGACCGGCTCAAGTCCGGCCCGCCGTGACAGGTCACGGATCTCGTCAGGCTGGTACACGTCGAACTGGATGTCATCGACGCGGCCGCTGTCATAGCGGATCTCATGAAGGCATCGACTACCGCGCATCCATCGCCGGACTGAGACCGCACCGCGATCCGCTTCGCCGGCTCGTTCATTCTGCCGGAGCCAATCCGGATGGTACAGATCGAAGACGACTTTGCCGCCGGGCCGAAGCACCTTCGCGACGCCGGTCAGCGTTTCCAAATCCGCACCTCTCCCGACGAAGCCCAAGCTGTTCCACATGAAAAGCGCTGCGTCGAACTCCCAGCGCATGCGACCAATATGCTGCTGATCGAGCGCCACGTAACGAGGTCCAGGCGCGCGACTCTTGGCAGAGAGAAGGGCCTCGACGCTGATGTCGAGACCGGTCACGGTGTAGCCGAGTGACGATAAAGGGCCAGTGATGCGGCCAATGCCGCAACCGATATCGAGGATGCGCGCGTGCTGTTCGAGCGGGAGGATGGCGGCAAGCGCGTTGATCTCCACCGCAACGATCGCGGTGGGTACTGTCGCTGCAAACGTCTCGAACCATTCAGTCGAGTACATGATGCTCGTCAGCGGCATCGCTCATCTGGTCGGCCGAACGCAGGCATCAGCCGCGCGCATCTTTTCACGCGTCGGTCTGTGTACGGAGAACGTATGAAAACTCGCTCACGGTGATGTAGTAAGCACCCTAGAAGTTCCGCTGCAAGAGGCGAGGTAGTGATGGCGTCCGTGGAGGGAGTGGAACGAACCTAGTCGCACTTGTTTCCGCTGGCGCTGGATGAGCACATCACGGTGGAGAATCCGGTCCGCCTTGGCGATGCGTTCGCGAAGGGCGGGCTTGTTGGACGGCGGTGCTTAAACGATCCGGATGCTGAACTGCGCGCGAACGTCGCAAAGAGGGCTATCAAGATACCTCTCGTGGTCCTGCCATGACCACTTCTCTGACAGCCGGCGGCTACGCCACATGATGCGGATGACATCTGGGAAGCAGCGCACCAATTCGATCGCGATCCGGAGGTAACCAGTCTGCGTGAAGATTTGGTTCACCTGCGGGAGCCTGAAGTATTCGAGGTATCCCCGCAACCCGACCGTTGTTGCGAAGATCGTCCATGAATCGATCAAAGTCTCTCCGCGAATGGTGGTGTCGCATCCGAATACTACGTGAGCTGCGTCATGCTCGCGGAAGAGCCTGGCTGCGTGTGCAGGCATTCGCTCGGGCGCGAGCAATCCCGGGTTGCGGGCGTAGTACTCCACCAGCCCCTCGTTTAGGGTCTGCGGCGACTCCTGGCAGGTGTACTTGAGGCTGACGATGGCCATCGCTTCCCTTCGGTGTTCAACGACTGGGCGTTGAGCTGCGCGCCGACTCCAGTTCTCGTAGAACTATTCGGTTCGTGCGTGTCACCCGCCCGAAACGCCTCTGCCCAACCTGAACGCGGCCGCCGCGCCGCGCGGACACCAGACGATTGCCCTCCGCTTCAATCGTCACCTCTTCGCTCAATCCGGTCTGCCCAAGAAGCGGTTTGGGAATCCGAATCCCCTTCGAATCACCGATGCGAACGATCCGAGCCTTCATCCCTGGTGATACCTCCGGAGGCGTGGATACTCCGTAGGCACACTAGAATAGGCGGCGCAAACCTCAAGTGCCGGCACAGAAAAGCAGCGTGATCAGCGCTGACGGAGTCATCGTGGATGCGGCGCCGAGCGGCGCCATGTTGCTCCAGGACAGACAGCGGCGCAGCGCGGCCGTGCCGTCGGTGAGCTGCGACATCACCCTGTTACGGCGAACCTTCGGACGCTTGGTTTCGCATGTGCTCCACTTGTTTCGGCGTCTGAGTCGAAAGCAAGATGATCTGTGTGACGAACTCGATCACGCGCGGATCGGCGATGTCGTTGTGGTTCTTGATCAGACGCTCGTCGACCCGCACCAGCAGGTAGGGGTTCCTGCCGGCGGACTCCGGGGTACGCTCGAGGACCAGCAATTCCTTCTTTTCCGACAAATCCTCCACGAACAGAATCTTGCTCCCCGCCTCATCGTGAGCCCAGCTGCGAGCCGTTCCCGCAAGCGAGTTCACGCTGGCGTCGACAGTCAGCTCCTTGATCTCTCCGCGCGCACGTTTGTCGGCCGGATAAAGCCAGTGCGTCTGATACGGCATGAAATGTCCCAGTGCCGTCACGTTGGCCGCCTGTTCACTGATGGTCTCGTCGCGCTTGGTCGTGCCGTTGTATCGTTTGCGATTACTCGTGTGCTCGAAGAGGGTTGAAAACCAGCGTCCGATCGGAAACGCGCAGCCGGTTGCCGCATCCGCTTCGGAGGTCAACTCTAGAAGGACGGGCAGTTGGGTGGTCGGATATGTCCCCCGCTCCGTCGCCATGTTGCTCAGCGGCGCAAACAGCAATGCTTCGAAGGCGGGATTGATCAGGACGACGAGATTGCCAAAGCCCGGGACTTCAGCTTGATTCGCGGCAGGACCGACCGGGCGGACGAAGCGATCTTCGAGAATTTGCACCAGCGCGGCATTGACCACCGCTCCGCCGAAGCTGTGCCCGACGATGACCAAGCGCGTGTCACTCGCGCCACCGGCCATGCTGTCTCTCGTCACTTTCACCGATTCGAGTCGCGTCACAATCTCGGTGACGCCGCCGGTTCCGACCTTCTGGGCGGTGTTCTTACGATCCCAGAAGGTCAGGTCCTCGATGAGCGGCAACGGTATCGAGCCGCCGCGCCAGCCGATGTAGATGCCGGCGACGCGGCGTGCGGGTACCCCGCTGACCTTATGGTACGACTCGGTCTCGGCCAGCTTGGCGAGGACCTTGCGAAAGGTCTTGATGTTACCGTCATCGGGTGCGGCGCTGTGCTTCCAGCCGTGCACGAAGACGACCATCAGCAGGTCGCTGGTGCCGCTCTCTGTCGACAACTCGTCGAGCACCGCTTGCATCTGATCGCGGTCGTGCAACTGACCCTGATCGTCGATCTCGATGAAGCCAAGAAGATAGCTGGCGTCTCGCCCGGCGGGGATGTCCTGCAGCGCGTGCTTTTCGTCGTCCTTCGAAAGGCATGCGGTGGGGCTCACCAAAAGATTGTAGTTCGTTCGATACCGGCAATACGGCGCACACGCCGTAACGCCGAAACACAAGAAGACAACTGTCCAGACCGCACTAACACGCGCCATCGTCATGTTGGCCCCTCCCGGTGAGTGCCCATCCCATGATGGAGCGAGAGAAATCAAGCGCGCGATCTAGGCCCCTCTACACGCGCTCAAGAGTTCTGTGCGGCTCAGCCGGTAGTCTGACGTTAACCGGCGCACCGAGGTGCACCGTGCCGCTTGCCACAACAATACCCATGACGCCGGCTTTGCGCATGAGCGTTCCATCGACAGCGCGATCCAGTACGGCGGACATCAGCCCAGATTGGAAGTGGTCGAGCTGAATGCATGGATTGCGCAGGCCTGTGAGTACGACGATCGCGGAGGGGCCAATGTGAAGCGCCGAGCCAACGGGCAACGCCAGCAAGTCCACGCCACGTGTGGTGATGTTCTCGCCGAGCTGCCCGGGTGCGACTGCAAAGCCCCTCTGCTTCAGTTCCTCGAAGAGCTCGCTATGGATGAGATGGACTTGGCGCAGGTTCGGTTGGGTTGGATCCTGGGCAACACGAGACCGGTGCTTGACGGTGACTCCGCAATGCGCGTCGCCCTCGATCCCGAGACCAGCAAGCAGCGTGATCTGCGAGACCACGCTCTTGGAGAAGGAGTGAGTAGGACTCGAACCAACCGCGATGACGCGACCTTGCATGAGCAACCTAACGAGCTTGCGGCTCAGGCGCGGCGGCGCCCTGGCATCATGCTCTGATCTTGGACACGCCCAATTGCTTCAATCACGCTCGCGCCAGCGCCCGCAGCCTTCGAGTTAGACCGTGGGTGCATTCACTGCTCGCGTCAACTCGGCAAGATGTTGTTCCACCCATGCTCGACACCTCTGCGCCCATCGCTTCGTTGCCGACGGTGTGTTGGGTCGCCGAGACAGTTCTGTTTGGGCGTCGAGCACGGCCGGCAAGGAGTCCGCAACTTCAATCGCGCCGTACGCGAGAAAGAACTCCGCGATGCGCCTCCCTTGCGAGTGCGGCGCCAAGTTTGACCTTCCGATATCGAGCCACAACCAAGCTGCGTACCCCACGTCGTCACGGCGACGACCCGGACGAGCCGCATCGAAATCGATGAAGGCAACCGGTCGCCCATCAACGAAGACGCAGTTGCATGGACTCGCGTCACCGTGACAAACGACTTCGCACCCCTCCCTCAACTGATAGTCGGTAGTGGCGTCATGCAGTTCACGCAAAAGGAGCGCGGCGCTGACGAGCTGTGACCGCGTAAATTCTCCGAGCTCATTGGGAACCTCCCCCGGCAGATAGGAAAGGATCTCGCGGCCCGAAGAATCAACGCCTAGAAAGCGCGGCGCACCCGCAAAACCCCTCCCCTCCAAGTGGCCGAGCAGGGAATGGACGAACGCCGACTGCGAACTCATCGGACGGCGCACGGTGTCTCCGATCCGGACGACTTCGGCAGTCGTCCGTCCACCCCTCAGCAGTGTCTCTTCTTCGGCCACGGTCATACAGCTAATTACAATTGGGTTACCGAGAGGAAAAGGCAGACACTGCATCCAACCCGCGGGCGGGTCGCCCGCGCTACTCCAGTTGCGGACGCGAACGGCTCACGTTGCGGCGCGGCGGGCCATGCGGGTGGCGCCCCAGAGCGTGACGGCGCAGAAGAGGACAGTGATCAGCAGCGACGGGATCATCGTCGGTACGGCACCGACCGCGGCCGCGTTGCTCCAGTACAGACAGCGACGCAGTGCGGCCATGCCGTAGGTAAGCGGATTGAGTTGCATCAACCAACTCAGTGGGGCAGGGGCGCCACTCGCCGGAAAGAACGCGCCCGATAGCAGCCAGATCGGAATCAGAATCAGATTCATGATCGCGTGAAACCCCTGCGTCGACTCCATCCGCCAGGCAATGATCAGCCCGAGACAGGTCAGGCTGAGCGACACGATCAGCATCACCGCAACGCTGGCGAGGACCGACACGAGCGACAGCGGAATTCCGATCAGTGGCGCCAGGGCGAGCAGCAACACGCCTTGCCCCACCGCGAGCGTGGTGCCACCGAACGCTTGGCCAAGTACGATCGCCCACCGCGGTACCGGCGCGACAAGCACCCCTTGGAGAAATCCTTCGCGGCGGTCTTCTACGGTCGAGATGGTCGCGAAGATTGCCGTGAAGAGCAGCACCAGCGCGAGCGTTCCGGGATAGAAGTAGGCGACGTAGCTGGTGCCCTCCGGTGCGCCGGCGGGACGGAACGACGCATTGAGTCCGCCACCAAGCAGCAACCAGAACACCAGCGGCTGCATCAACGCGCCGGTGACGCGACTGCGCTGCCGCACGAAGCGCACGATCTCGCGACGCCACAGCGTGTAGACGGGTAGCAGCAGAGCGCTCATGCGTCGGCTCCGCCGTCGGCCCAGAAGCGATGCCCCGTCCGATGAATGAACACGTCTTCCAGCGTCGGCTTGCCGTAGGTCACCAACGTCACGTCGGATGGAAAGGCCTCGACGACATCGCGCACGAACTCGTGACCGCGCGGCCGTTCCACTCGCAAGGTTCCGTCGATCAACGTCGCCTCGCAGCCAAAGCGCTCGCGAATCTTGCGGCGCAGCCCTTCGGCGTTCGCCGACTGCATCACCACCACGTCGCCGCCGACTTCGTTCTTCAGCTCTGCCGGCGCGCCGACGCTCACCAACTTGCCTTGGTGCAGGATCGCGATGCGATCGCCGCGCTCCGCTTCTTCCATGTAGTGCGTCGTCAGCACGATAGTCACGCCATCCTGGTCGCGGAGTTGTCGCAAGTACTGGGTGAAGTCGCGGCGCGCACCGGGATCAAGTCCGGTGCTGGGCTCGTCGAGCAGCAGCAAACGCGGCCGATGCAGCAACGCCTTCGCCAGTTCGGTGCGACGCTGTAAACCGCCTGACAACGTGTCGACATAGTCGCGCGCGCGCTCCGCTAGGCCGAGGCGCTGCAACAGCACGTCGGCGCGCTGGCGCAAGGTCGCGCCGCTCATTCCATACAGATGCCCGTGCGCGAACAAGTTCTCCATCACAGTGAGCTTGCCGTCGAGACTCGGGTGTTGGAACACGACGCCAAGGTGACGCCGCGCGGCGTCCGGCGCTTGCGCTACGTCATCGCCGAACAGCCGTGCGCGGCCCTCACACGCAGGCATCAATGTCGAGAGAATCTTGAACAGCGTGGTCTTGCCGCCCCCGTTTGGGCCGAGCAGGGCAAAGATTTCACCTGCGGCAACGGAGAAGCTCACATCATCGAGTGCGACGCGCTCGCCGTAGACATGGCGCAAGTGCTCAACTTCGATTGCAACGACAGGCATGATGGACCGGGAGGAGGTTTCAGACGGCACGCCGGTGAATGACGTGCAACGACGGCGGCTCGGGGCTGAACAGGAAATCGATCGCCAACCATAGACTCTTCGAATAGCGGAAGAACCACAGCGGGAAACCGATGCAGAATGCCGACCACAGCACGAGCTGACTGTTGAGGGAGATGCTGGTGTAGGCATCGAGCAGGAAGAAGCCTGCGATACTCAACACCGCCGTCGCCGCGTAGTTGATGTAAATCGCCCCGATGAAGTAGCCCGGTTCGCGTTCGAACTTGAGGGCGCAACTGCCGCAGGTCTCGTGCATCGCAAATGCACCGCAAAACAAAGTCGCAGCGCCGCAGCGCGGGCAGCGCAAGCGCAGGCCGCGGGCGAGAGCCCGACCGATACGGCGAAGAAGCGGGTGTGCGGTGGGCATGTGTCGAACCAGCGAGCGGCATCCTGCCATACGGAGCCGTCGCGCGGTAGCCCCCTCGCGTGTGCAGTTGCCTACGCTGATGCGCCAGAGGACGCGGTCTGCGGCAGCGTCAGGCGGAAGCAGGCGCCCTCGCCGGGGGTGCTCTCGACAGTGATGGTGCCGCCCAGCAACGCGGTCAACCGGCGTACGACGTGGAGGCCGATGCCGTACCCATCGGGCGCAAGGGTAGCGGCGTGACCGCGATCGAGTAGATCGAAGATCGCCTGCAGGTCTTCCGGGGCGATGCCGGGACCGTAGTCGCGCACGACGATCTCGAGACTGCCGGGTTGCGGCATGCCGACCGCCAGCCGAACGCTCGCACCGCCACCGTGTCGAACCGAGTTGCGCAGGATGTTGCCGAGGATTTGCTTGAGCTTCACGCGATCGCTGCGCAGCGGAGGAAGATCAGGCGCCGTACTGCAGGCAATTGTGACATCGGGGTGCGGAACGCCCTGCACGACCTCATCGAGTAGGGCCGCGAGATCGATCCGTTCAACTCGAACCGTGACGCGACCGGCGTCGAGACGCGACAGATCGAGCATCCCCGTCAACAGCCAGTGCAGTTCGTCGGTCTCGCGAATCAGATCGGTCAGCACGCGCTCCTGTTCACCGGTGACCGCCCCGAACTCTCCCGCCCGTAGCAACTCCAGGTAACCGAACAAGTGCGCCAAGGGCGCACGCAGCTCGTGCGACACGGTAGTGACCCGCTCGAACGTGCGCTGCAGATACTCCTCGCGCGCGTCACTGTAGGCGCGGCCGACCAACATCATGAGCTGCGCGGTCAACTTGGCGTAGGCGAGCACGAGCCGTTCACTGTTATCGCCGAGCCGCTCGCTGATGACAGCCAGACTGATGCGCGCCGAAGTGTACAAGCCCGCTAACGAGACGCGGGTTGCCGGGGCGCGCTCGAGGTCGACCTCAATCAATTGCCGATTGAGTTGATAGAAGGCCGAGTAGAGGCCGTCCCAATCGCCGAGTTGAATCTGTTCGAGCACCAGCGATAGAAAGCGCTCGTTGAGGCGTGCGAGATCGTCAACTGAAATCTCCGCACCGACTTGATCGGGAACGATGGCAACGAGTCGGTGCGCCCACTCAGCGCCGATCTCGCCGCGGGTCTCCCAGAGGCGTTCCGCCAACTCCTGCAACGCTGCGTGGTCGGCACCGGACAACGCGTCAGCTTCGAATCTGAGATCCATGGGTATGTGCGCGATCCCTTCCGATGGCACCACTGTCAGTGCTAGGCTTGAGCCCAGAGTACTTCCGCAAGCCAGTCACCATGAAACCGATTCGGATCCTGATTGTCGACGACGACGCCCGCTTTCTAACATTCCTCAGTCGCACGCTCAAACGCGCGGGCTTTGAGGTGGTGACGGCGAGCGATGGATGTGAAGTACCCGAACTGATCGCGCGCGTCGCGATCGACGTTCTGGTGTTGGACCTGCAAATGCCCGGCATGAATGGCTTTGAAGTGCTGCGCAGCTTGCGCGAGGCATTGCCGACGCAACTGCGTGGCGGCGGTCAGCGCCCGAAGGTGATCGTGGTCAGCGGTCGCGACGAAGAGGATACGTCGGACTTCGCCCGCCACCTCGGAGCAGATGCCTACCTGACCAAGCCGTTGGCTGGCGTTCAGCTGGTCAGTGCGGTGCGCGGCGTACTGGCGAACTGAGCCGCGGTTGTGCGCGGCAAGTGCCAGGGAGTCTGCGCAGCGGAATCTAGCTTGGGACAGCGGAGCGCGGATGGTATCCTGTCTACCATGATCCGCGTAGCCCCTCGGCGCACTGTGCGCGCCGCATTCGCAAGTATCGCAGTCGTGATGATGTTCGGAAGCGCGCCGCGCGAGGCGTTTGCGACCTGGAACGTCGGCAACACGTCGCAGGCGGGACAGTGGACGATCTATGGACGCACCGGCGATGGCGCCGGACTCGGCTTGCCGGTGGCCAGCGGCGACCTCAACGGTGACGGCAAGCGCGATGTCATCCTGACACCGATGAACGCCGACAGCGGTCCCGGCCGCACTCGCAGCCGTGCCGGTGAGGCGGCGCTAGTCCTCAGCTCAGGCTCGATCGCTGGCGAGCTGGATTTGGCGACGCTCAATCCTGCGAGTCTGCCCAGCAATGTGACGTTGATCTACGGCGCCGACGCGCTCGACTTCCTCGGTACGGAAGTATTTTCCGGCGATCTCAACGGTGACGGCTTCGACGATGTGCTTCTCGGGGCGCAGCAGGGCGACGGCGCCGGCAACGGGCGCGCGGGTTCGGGCGAAGTGGCCATTGTGTGGGGTAGCGCATCTATTGGCGGCCGCGTGATCGACTTGGGAGCGCTCGCTCAAGACGATCCAGTAACGATGATCTACGGCGCCGCCGCCGGTGATCGTCTCGGAGTGTGGGTCAGTGCGGGGGACTTCGACGGCGACGGCGTCGCCGACGCCGTGTTGGGCGCGGATCAAGGCAATGGCCCGAGCGGCCTGCGTCCGCATGCGGGACACACCTATGTCGTCTACGGAGGGACTGCGCTGCGGGCAGCGACGAGCGTCGACTTGGCGATGCCTGCCGTGACGGTCACCACTGTTTATGGGATCGATCCCGAGGACCACAGCGGCTGCACAGTGCGCGCCGCGGATTTGAACGGCGACGGCGCCGCGGAGTTGCTGATCGGTGCGGGATTGAATCGACTCTCGGCGTCGGTCGATGGCGCCGGCAACGGGAGCGGCCATGCGATTGCGGGTGGCGATGGGCCGACCAACATGCGTTCCAATGCGGGCGAGGCGTACATAGTCTACGGACAGACGAGCACGCGCCCGGCCACCATTGATCTCGCGTCGCCGCCAGCGAGCACGGTGTTCATCTACGGCGTCGATGCTGGCGATTCGTATGGCGAAGAGATTGGCGCCGGCAACTTCGCGGGCCACACCGATGGTTACCGCGATCTGCTGGTCGGTGCGCTCACTGCTGACGGCCCAAGCAACTTGCGGAACAACGCCGGCGAGGTTGCGCTGATCGTCGGCGGCGCAAGCCTCGCCGGCAGTGTGATCGATTTGGCCAGCCCGCCGTCGAACGTGACCTTCTTCTACGGTGCAAACGCGGTCGACATCGCGGGCGATACGGCGATGTTTGCCGACATCGACCAGGACGGCAAAGACGATCTCATCATCAGCAGTCCGCTCGCCGACCCTGGCAGTCGCACCAATGCCGGGTCGATCGCCATATTCTTCGGCACCAGCAGCGCGCTACCTGCGAGCGTCGATCTGGCGAGCCCACCGGTCGGCCTGACGCCGTTCATCATCGAAGGCAACAGCGTCGGCGATATCCTCGCATACAGCGGCGCCAAGGGTGATGTTGATGGCGACGGGTATCCGGACTTGATCTTCAACGGCATGGGCGCCGATGGCTTCAACGATCTGCTCAACGGGGCCGGCGATGTCTACGTGCTGAGCGGCCGCAAGCTGAGTCAGGCGGCAGGCCGCCTTCCGGCCGATACGCCGACGATTACGCCAACCGAAGCGACTCCGACCCCGGGTGACACGCCGACGCGGACTGAATCGCCAACCATCACGCAAACCCCGACCATCACCCGCACGGTCACCATCACCCGCACAGTGACGATCACGCGCACGCGTACGCGGCGACCCACGATCACGCGTACCCCGACGATTACACGCACGCCCACGCGTACTCTTCGGCCGACCGCCACGCGGACGCGCACGCGGACGCGCACGATCACGCGTACACCCACGATCACGCCCACGCCCACGATCACGCCGACGCCGACCATCCCCCCGACGCCGACCATCACGCGGACGGTGACCAAGACGCGGACCCGCACGCGCACGCGCACCCCGACCGTCACGCCAACCCCTAGCAATACGCCGCGGCCGACCGCGACGATCACGACCACGCGCACGCGGACTCGCACGCGGACCAAGACACCGACGATTACGGCGACGCCCACGAAGACGGGGACCCGCACGCGCACGGGGACGCGGACACGAACCGAAACGCCGACCGCCACGTCCACCAGCACGCCAACACCGCCGCCGATTTGCGGCAATGGTGTGGCCGAAGGCCTCGAGCAGTGCGACGATGGCAATCTCATCGACGGCGATGGCTGCAGCTCGACTTGTACGGTCGAGGCCGGCGGAAGTTTGTGTACCGGGGTTCCGACCCACAGCGGGACTAGTCTACACACGGAGCTGGTGGCTGCGGGTCTATCGAGCCCGCTGTTCGTCACCGCGCCGCCGGGCGATGTGGGTCGCATCTTCATCGTCCAGCAAACCGGCGAGATTCGGATCGTGAAACTCGGCGTACTGCTCGGTGGCAACTTCATCGACCTGAGCGGCAAAGTGGCCTGCTGTGGCGAGCAGGGTCTGCTCAGCCTGGCCTTCCACCCGCAGTACGCCAGCAACGGCCGTTTCTACGTCGACTACACCGATACCAGCGGCAATACGGTCGTGTCGTGGTTCCAAGTATCAGCCGATCCCGATGTCGCCCTGACCACTGAACACGTGATCCTCACGCAGGCCCAACCGTTCTCGAATCACAATGGCGGGCAGTTGCAATTCGGAACCGATGGCTTCCTGTACATCGGGTTCGGCGACGGCGGCTCCGGCGGCGATCCCCTCGGCAACGGACAGAAGACGTCCACCTGGCTCGGCAAGATTCTGCGCGTCGACGTGAACGGCACTTCGACGTACAACATCCCACCGTCGAATCCGTTTGTCGGTGCCGGCAACCCGCTCGATGAAATCTGGGCGCGCGGTGTGCGCAACCCGTGGCGCTTCAGCTTCGACCGCGGCACCGGTGATCTGTACGTCGGCGACGTCGGCCAGGACGCCTTCGAAGAAGTCGACTTCCAACCGCACACGAGCGCTGGTGGTGAGAACTACGGCTGGAACATCATGGAAGGCACGCACTGTTTCAGCCCGTCGTCGGGCTGCAACCAGACCGGGCTGACGCTGCCGGTGCTCGACTACTCGCACGGCTTCGGCTGCGCAGTCACCGGTGGCTACGTCTATCGCGGCTGCGCGCTGCCGGACGTGCGCGGGCGCTATTTCTACAGTGACTTCTGCACCGCGTTCGTTAAGAGTTTCGTGATCAACGGCGGGACGGTTACCGACCAGCGCGACCACACCGTGGAGCTGGCGCCGGGCAACGGTCTCTCGATCGACTCGATTTCGTCGTATGGTGAGGACGCGCGCGGAGAGGTCTACATCTGCGACCTCGGCGGCGAAGTGTTCAAGATCGTCGCTGGTCCGTGAGGCGTGCGCCCGCGCAGCGACGGAAATCACCTTGACAGATTGGCCTGTCGACCCTAAGCTTGGCGCGCAATGGGTCGACGGGTTCTCACACTGCTGCTCGCTCTTGCGATCGCGCTGCCAGGTCTCCTGGTGTGCCCTCGCGGTGTGCTTGCGTGTAGCAAGCTGATGCCGCAGCGGGCGTCGCATCCGTGCTGCCGTGAGCGCAGCTCGCTGAGCGCGGCCGATTGCTGTCAGCGTCAGGCCGGCCAATCAACGCAAGTCGTTGTGACCGGTCGCTCTCAACCCAGCGACACATCGCTCAAGGCCCTGCCGATTACGACCTATCTACACGTTGAAGCGTCTCGCCCGGCGTCTTCGGCCCGCAATCTTTTCTACCTCAACCGCGGCGAGTCACCGCCCGGTTCGCTTCTCACTCATCACACCGCATTGCTCCTTTGATCCGCTAGCCGGCAACCGTTTGGTTTCCGTCTAGTGGAGGTACTCCCGTGCCCGCGACGCGCGGCGGGAGGCGGAAGGAGGAGCTATGCGTCGCATACGAACCGTCGTGATCTTCGTGGGCACGGTCACGATGTGGGTTGCGCCCTACTGCTGGGGTGACGAACCGTTGGGCGATCCGCTCACGTTGGAGACATTGATCGCATACGCGCGGACGCACAATCCTGAGATCCGCTCGGCCGAAAGCCATTGGCGCGCCGCCCTTGCGCGGCCGGCGCAAGCCGGGGCCCTGCCGGATCCCATGGCCGACATCGGCTACCACAACGAGGGCTTCGACGGCTTTCCGTTAGGCAGCAGCGATTTCACATTCCTGCGCTTCGGCGCCAGCCAGGAGGTCCCCTTTCCGGGCAAGCTCGGCCTGCGGCGTGACATCGCCAGTCGCAGCGCGGACGAGGCACAGGAATCCTTCCGGCGCGTGGAACTCGATGTCGTCAGCCGTCTGAAGGTTGCGTATGCGGAGTACGCGCACCTGCAGGAGTTGTTGCATCTGCTCGATCGCAACAAGACGCTACTGGAGCAGTTCGCGCGCACGGCGGAGTCGAAATACGCTGTCGGTGAAGGCATCCAACAGGATGTCTTGAAAGCGCAAGTCGAGTCGTCGTTGCTGCTCGATCGCGAGACGACGCTCGATCAACGCCGCCAGAGTGAGACGGCGCAGCTCAATGCGCTGCTCGATCGCGCGCCCTGGGAGCCGCTGGGTGTGGCCGAGCACCCGACGGTGAAGTCGCTGACACTGTCACTGGATCAACTCACCGACGCGGCGCACGCGCACGCGCCTGATTTGAAGATGGCCGAGTTTCGCCTCGCCGGCGGGGAAGCGGCGGTGGCGCTCGCGCACCGCGAGTATCTACCCGATTTCGTCCTGCGCGCCGAATACATGCAGAAGGCGGCGCTGCTGCCCGAATGGGAAGTCGGAGTCGGCATCAAGCTGCCGTTGTACTTTGCGACCAAGCAGCGCAACGGCGTGACCGAGGCCGCAGCTACGCTCTCGGAAGCGCGCAGTATGCGCGACGCGGCGCTGCGTAGTCTCGACTTCCGTGTCAAGGATTTGTTCCTCCGCGCGCACGCGTCCGAGCGGCTCATCGCGCTCTACCATACCACCGTAATCCCGCAGGCCCGCCTCGCGCTGGATTCCGCGACGCAGGCGTACGCGGTGGGCAAAGTCGACTTTCTCACCCTGCTCAACAGTTTCACCGTCATGCTGGAGTACGAGATGCGCTACCACGAAGAGCTGGCGAACTTTCAGAAGGCGATCGCCGAACTCGAAGCCACGATTGGCGAGCCGCTCAGCGAGGTGGCCCTATGACTCGCGGCACGATGTTCTCGAAGGCAATCCTGCTGCTGGTGACGAGTGTGGTCGTGGGGTGCAATCAGTCCACCCCGCCAATGCCAAGCGAGCACCAACACGCTGCAGCGACGGCCGAGCGCCCGGAGCAAACGATCCTGTATTGGTACGATCCGATGCATCCACATGTCCGCTCCGACAAGCCCGGGCCGTCACCTGATCAATGCGGCATGGACCTAGTGCCAATGTACGCCGACGAGGGCGGTACAGTCGACGCGGCGCCGGGCGGCATTCACATCTCCTCCGCTCGCCAGCAACTCACCGGCGTGCGTACCGCAACGGTGGAGCGCCGCACGCTGACCAAGGACATCCGCACCGTCGGGCTTGTCACCGCCGACGAAACGCGCGTGCGCAAAATTCAGAGCAAGGTCGCCGGCTGGATAGAGAAGCTCTACGTGAACTTCACCGGACAAGCGGTCGCGCGCAACGAACCGATCGTGGCGATCTACAGCCCCGATCTGGTTTCCACGCAGGCGGAGTATCTGCTCGCGCTGCGCGGCCATGAGGAGCTGCACCACAGCCCGTTTCCGCAAGCGGTTGATAGCGCGAAGACCTTGCTCGAAGCGACCAGGCGCAGGCTGCTGCTGTGGGACATTACGCCGCAACAGATCAAGGCGTTGGAAGAGAGCGGCCAGCCGAGCCGGTCGGTCACGTTGCATTCGCCGATCAGCGGCTACGTCACCATGAAGGACGTTTTCGAAGGGCGCTACGTCATGCCCGGCATGGAGTTATACACGGTGACCGACCTGGGGCGAGTGTGGGTGCTGCTCGACGTCTACCAGTACGAAATTGCGTTGGTACGGGTCGGCGAACCCGTGACGCTGACGCTGAGCTACTTCCCGGGCGAGAAGCTCTCGGGCACGGTGAGCTACATCTCCCCGTACCTCGACGAGAAAACGCGCACCAACAAGGTCCGCGTCGAACTCGACAACGTCGACGGGCGACTCAAACCCGAGATGTATGCAACGGCGGAGATTCGTGTGCCGTTGGCCGATCGGCTGGCGGTGCCGGAGGACGCGGTGATCGACTCGGGCAGCGAGCAGATCGTGTTTGAGGCCAGCGGCGAAGGCCACTTCGAGCCTCGCCCGGTACGGCTTGGCCAACGGGCAGAAGGCTACGTCGAAGTGCTCGATGGTGTGCATGAGGGCGAACAGGTAGTGGTCGCCGCGAATTTCATGGTCGACTCCGAGAGCCGCCTCAAGTCCGCACTCAACGCGATGTCGGAGCATCAACATGGCCAGTAGTGGCGGCGGAGCGGAGCGTTCAACTCTCATCAATCGAGTCATCGACTACTGCGCGCACAATCGTTTCACCGTGTTTCTCTTCGTCGCCGCAGCGGTGGCGGCCGGCCTGTGGTCGATGCAGAACCTGCCGCTTGACGCGATCCCGGATCTGTCCGACACGCAGGTGATCATCTACTCGCGCTGGGATCGCAGTCCGGACGTCATCGAGGATCAGGTGACGTATCCCATCGTCACCGCGCTGCTCGGCGCCCCAAAGGTGCAAGCCATCCGCGGCTTCTCCGACTTCGGCTACTCCTACGTGTACATCATCTTCGAGGACGGCACGGATGTGTACTGGGCGCGCTCGCGCACGCTCGAGTATCTCAGCAAGATTCTCCCCAAGCTGCCCGAGGGTGTGCAGACGGAGCTCGGGCCCGACGCCACCGGTCTCGGCTGGGTCTTCCAGTACGCCCTCGTCGATCCCACCGGCAAGCATGACCTCGCCGAGCTGCGCAGCTTTCAGGACTGGTACCTGCGCTACTACTTGCAGAGCGTACCCGGTGTCGCGGAAGTCGCGCCGATCGGCGGCTTCGTCCGCCAGTATCAGGTCAACGTCGATCCCAACGCGCTGCTCGCATACAAGCTGCCGCTGGAGAAGGTCGTCGAGGCCATCCGCCAGGGCAACAACGATGTCGGTGGCCGGCTGGTTGAGCTGAGCGGGCGCGAGTACATGGTGCGTGGGCGGGGCTACGCGCGCTCGACGAAAGATCTCGAGCAGATCGTCGTGGGTAACGACGAGCGCAGCGGAACGCCGGTGCTCATCAAGGACATCGGCCACGTCGAGTTAGGCCCGGACATTCGGCGGGGTGTCGCCGACCTGGATGGGAACGGCGACGTGGTCGGCGGCATTGTCATCATGCGCTACGGCGAGAATGCGCTGCACGTCATCGACCGCGTCAAAGCGAAGCTGAAAGAGATCGAACCGGGGCTGCCCGCCGGGGTGAAGCTGGTGACCACCTACGACCGGGCCGAGCTGATCAACCGCTCCATCGACACGCTCAAGCGCACGCTGACCGAGGAACTGGTGATCGTCAGCATCGTCATCCTGATCTTCCTCTGGCACATCCCGAGCGCGATCATCCCGATCTTCACCATCCCGATCGCCGTCATCATCTCGTTCATCCCGATGTACCAGATGCACATCACCGCCAACATCATGTCGCTCGGCGGTATCGCCGTGGCCATCGGCGCGATGGTTGACGCGTCCATCGTCGTCGTCGAGCAGACCCATAAGAAGTTGGAGCTGTGGGAGGCGGACGGGCGCCACGGCGACTATCAGCAAGTGATCATCAATGCGGTGAAGGAAGTCGGCGGCCCGAGCTTCTTCTCGCTGCTGGTGATCGCGGTGTCGTTTATGCCGGTGTTCGCGCTCGAAGCGCAGGAGGGGCGGTTGTTCAAACCGCTCGCGTTCACCAAGAACTTCTCGATGATCATCGCCGCCGTACTGGCGATCACACTCGATCCCGCTCTGCGGCTGCTGTTCACTCACATGCGCAATTTCGATTTCCGCCCGCGTTGGCTGGCGCGCGTGGCCAATGCGGTGTTGGTCGGCAAGATCCACAGTGAAGACAACCACCCGATCAGCCGGCCGCTGATGCGGCTCTATCACCCGGTGGTCGAGTTCGCGCTGCGCCGTCGGTGGCTTGTGGTGGCGGCCGCTGCGCTCGTCATTGTGGCGACGATTCCGGCGTACCAGCGGCTCGGGTCGGAATTCATGCCGCCGCTCAACGAGGGGGCGCTGTTGTATATGCCGACCACGTTGCCGGGCATCTCGATCACCGAAGCGGCCCGTATGCTGCAAGTTCAGGATCGCGTGCTGGGGACTTTCCCCGAGGTCGAACGAGTGTTCGGCAAGATCGGCCGGGCTGATACGTCTACCGATCCCGCGCCGTTCTCGATGGTGGAAACCACCGTGCTCTTGAAGCCCGAAGATCAGTGGCGCGAGCAGCCGCGCTGGTACTCATCGTGGGCGCCCGACTGGTTGAAGGCAGTCTTGCGTCATGTCTGGGCCGATCACGTCGGGTGGCAAGAATTGGTGTATGGGCCGGGCGGGCTGAACGAGGCGCTGCAGTTTCCCGGCTGGACCAATGCGTGGACGATGCCGATCAAGAACCGAATCGACATGCTGTCGACCGGTGTCCGCACGCCCATCGGCATCAAGGTCTTGGGCGCCGACGTCAAGACCATTCAGCGCCTGGGCGAGCAGATCGAACAAGCTATGAAGGGCGTCCCCGGCACCACCAGCGTATTCGCCGAACGGACGGCGGGTGGATTTTTCCTCGACTTCGACCTGCGCCGCGAAGAGCTCGCGCGCTACGGGCTCAGCGTCGCTGCGGTGCAAGACGTGATCATGTCTGCCGTCGGTGGCGAGAATGTCACGCGGACCATCGAGGGTCGCGAGCGCTATCCTGTCAGCGTGCGCTATGAACGCGCCTACCGTGATGACCTCGAAAGCCTCGGCCGCGTGCTGGTGCCGACGATGGACGGCGCGCAGATCCCACTGACGCAGTTGGCTGACATCCGGTTGGCCGAGGGACCGGGAATGATCCGCAACGAGAACGGTCTGCTGTCCGGCTATGTCTACGTCGACATGGCCGGCCGTGACATCGGCAGCTACGTCGAGGATGCGAAGCAAGCCGTGCGCGAGCGCGTGCAACTGCCGACCGGTTACTCGCTGGTATGGAGTGGTCAGTATGAAAACATGGTGCGAGTGCGGGAGCGCCTCGCGACCGTCGTTCCGATCACGCTCTTCATCATTGTTCTGCTGTTACACCTGAACACTGGGTCGTGGGTGAAGACGCTCATTATTCTCCTAGCGGTGCCATTTTCGGCCGTTGGTGCGATCTGGTTCCTCTACCTGCTGGGCTACAACCTGAGCATTGCGGTCTGGGTTGGTTTGATCGCGTTGATGGGCGTCGACGCCGAGACCGGTGTGTTCATGCTGCTCTACCTTGAGCTCGCGTACGACGAGGCGAAGGCCAAGGGACTGCTGCGCAGTTGGGACGACCTGCGCGCGGCGATCGTGCACGGAGCTGTCAAGCGGCTGCGGCCCAAGGTCATGACGGTGGGCGTGATGTTCATGGGGCTGTTGCCGATCATGTGGTCGACCGGCACCGGCGCCGACGTCATGAAGCGCATCGCGGCGCCGATGGTCGGCGGCATCTTCACGTCGTTCGTGATGGAGCTGGTCGTGTACCCCGCGATCTACGCGATCTGGAAGTGGGGCTGGGAGGTGAAGCCGGCTTTGGAACGGGCGGAGGGAGGCTGAATGCACAGGTTCACAGAGCCGGCGCTGCTGATCACTCTGATCGCGATGACGACCTTGGCCGCGGCGGCTGGGTTGCTGATGAGACACGGCTTCAGCGCTCGGGCTGAGCCCTGGTCGGGGGAGGCATTCATTGCACGCCACTTGCGCCGGCTAGCAATTCCGGCCGGCGCGCGGACTAGCGCGAATCCGATTCCGGAAGCCGCGGAAGTCATCGTCGAGGCCCGCGCGCACTTCGCCGATCATTGCGCGACCTGCCATGCCAACAACGGTAGTGGTGAAACGGCGATCGGTCGCAGTCTCTATCCCAAGGCCCCCGACATGAGGGAGCCCCTCACTCAGTCTCTCTCGGATGGCGAACTCTTCTACATCATCCACAACGGCATTCGCTTTACTGGCATGCCCGCGTGGGGAGCTGAAGACCCTAAGAGTGATCTCGACAGTTGGAAGCTGGTGCACTTCATTCGGCGGCTCCCGAAACTGACCGCCGAAGAGATCGACGAGATGAAGAACCTGAATCCCAAGAGCGTTCACGAGATCGAAGAGGAAAACGACATCAAGCGATTCCTCTCCGGGGAAGAGGTCCAAGCACATCATCACTGAAGGAGAAAGAGGATGAAGAGTTCCACAATCTTGATGACGTTGGTGGCGGGGCTGCTCAGTTGCAGCGTGGCCCTGGCGCACGAAGGCCAGACGCACATCATGGGCAAGATACGCAGCTTGAACCACACCGAGCTGATGGTCGCCACACCCGACGGAGCGACGGTCTCCATAAGGGTGAACGACCGGACTGGCTACGAAGACGCCAGCGGTAAACCGACCGACGCCAGGCCCGAGGTAGGCAACCGGGTGGTAGTCGATGTGACCGGAGAACGCGACAGCCTGACCGCGACCCAGATCCGTTTCTCGACCGCCAATGCACACGGGGAGCAAGAAACTCCTTCGCATCAGCACGACCCGGAGACGAAGCCGTGAACCGAATCGTGGCGTACACAATCCTGTTAGTGGCGCTGGGCGGATGCACCGCCCATAGAGAGGTGGCGCCGCTGACGCCAAACCACCCAGCTAGCCCCGAGGCTGCCGAAGCACCTGCCTTGCCCGCCTCGGAGACTCTTCGCGTGGAGAGCAAGACAGCTCCGCCCGACGAAAACGACGCGGCCGCGACGCGACACCACAATCCCGGTGCTGCAAAGCCCGCCTATAGCTGTCCGATGCACTCCGAGATCACCTCGGCCACAGCGGGTCGCTGCCCAAAGTGCGGCATGAACCTCACGTTGAAGGCACCATGACCCAGCGTCAATTTGTTTGGGTCGGATTGTTCGGAGTCTACCTCGCTTTGGTGAACGCTGGTTGCACCGCAGTCGCGAAGGACGCCGGATTCAGCGAGGTGCAGAAGGCGATGGCCGGGCGGCTTGATCAGCGCGTTGAGTGGAACCGCAACACAGCGGAAGACGCGGCCGTCTCCGAGGCGGTGCGACAGATGCTGCAAACCGAGCTGGGCGTCGATGAGACGCTCCAGATCGCACTGTTGAACAATCGGAATTTGCAAGCAACCTACGAGGATCTGGGCATCGCCCAGGCCGATCTGGTTCAAGCAGGCCTGCTTCGCAACCCGATCCTGAGCTTCGAGCGACGATTTTCGGGGCAGGCAGCAGAGTTCGATGCGGTGCAAGATTTTGTAGAGGCGCTGCTGATCCCTCTGCGCAAGCGGGTGGCAGGGGCGGCGTTCGAGTTGGCGAAGTTGCGCGTGGCCGGCGTGGTGGTCAGCTTTGCCGTCGACGTGAGAGCGGCGTTCTACCGGCTGCAGGGCGCGGAGCAGATGCTCGCGATGCGTCGCGCCGTCGTCGACAGCACCGAAGCGTCGGCTGAGCTGTCGCGACGTTTGCGCGTAGCGGGCAACATCACAGAGCTGGCCTTGCGCATGGAAGAGCGCCTGGCGAGCCAAGCCCGGCTGGACCTCGCCACCGCCGACGAAGACGTGGTTGAACTCCACGAGCGGCTGAACGTCTTGATGGGTTTATGGGGTTCCGACACCGCGTGGACCCTTGCGCGAGGACTGCCGGACCTGCCTGCACGTGAACCCTCTGCTCAAGGCCTGGAGTCTCAGGCGGTCGCGCAGCGCCTCGACATGGCTGCCGCAAGACAGGACATCATCGCGGCGGCAGAGCGACTGGGGCTCACGAGCATCTCGCGCCTTGTGCCCGGTGGCAGTGTGGGCTTCCACTACGAGCACGAGCCCGATCCCTTCTTCTCGATTGGCCCGAGTCTGCACTGGGTGCTGCCGATCTTCGATTGGGGGCAGGGCGCGGTGCCGCGCGACCGTGCTGTACTTCGCCAAAGCCAGCAACGCTACATCGCGCTGGCGATCGAAGCTCGCTCGCAGGTTCGCGCTGCCTACAGCCGGATGCGGACGGCGCGCGACCGAGCTGAGTTTTACCGGCAAATGGTCTTGCCGCTGCAAGGTGACATCCTGCGGCAGGCGCAACTCCAGTACAACGCGATGATCTTGGGGCCGCTGCAACTGTTGCAGGCGAAGCAGGGCGAGATCGACACTGGGCGCGACTACATTGAGGCGCAGCGGGACTACTGGGTGACCCGCACGGAGCTGGAGCGGGCGCTTGGCGGGCGTTTCGATAACGCTATGGCCAACGCTGAGGTCCCTCCTGCAACGCTGTTCAACGGCTCGGCGAAGGGCGGTGCACACATCCACACGGACACGGAGGTCGATCAATGAAGGCGACGACGACGGGGATCGCGCGGCGGGATTTCATTATCGCGGGCGCCGCGGCGACGGGCGGCGCGCTGCTGCTCGGAACAATCACGGAGGCGCGCGCCATCAGCGAAGTCGCGCCGCCGCTTGATAGAATCGGAAGCAGTACGCCGGGGGCTGGCGAGGCACCGGCGATCTCGCCTCAGCCCGGAATGCCTGGCGAGCATTACACGCCGGTCACCGTGCCGAGTGGGCGGGCGCTGCCGTGGAAGATCGTGAACGGGGTCAAGGTGTACCATTTGATTGCTGAAGAGACGGAGCACGAGTTCGCACCGGGGTTGAAGGCGACATGCTGGGGCTACAACGGTGCCGTCCCCGGTCCCGTGATCGAAGCCGTCGAAGGTGACCGCGTGCGCATCTACGTAACCAATCGTTTGCCGGCCGCGACCACCGTGCACTGGCACGGGGTGTTGCTCCCCAGCGGCATGGACGGCGTTGGCGGGCTCAGCCAACGAGTCATCCAACCCGGCGAGACCTTCAAGTACGAGTTCACACTCCGTCAACACGGGATGCTGATGTATCACTCGCACCATGATGAAATGACACAGATCGGTCTCGGCATGACCGGCGCGTTCGTCATTCACCCGCGCCAGTGGCGGGATCCACCAGTCGATCGAGACTTCGTCATCATGCTGCATGAATGGCGCATCGACGTCGACACCCGTCGACCCAATCCGAACGAGATGACCGACTTCAACATACTGACCATGAACGGGCGGGCCTTCCCCGGAACGGAACCGTTGGTGGCGAAGGCCGGCGACCGTGTCCGGATTCGGATCGGGAATTTGAGTCCGATGAGTCATCACCCGATTCATCTGCATGGCCACCGCTTCCGGATCGTGGAGACCGACGGCGGACCGATCTCTGAGGCGGCTCAGTGGCCGGAGACGACCGTGCTTGTGAACGTGGGCAGCACGCGAACGATCGAGTTCATCGCCACGGTGGGGGATTGGGCTCTGCACTGCCACATGACCCACCACGTCATGAACCAGATGGGGCACCAGTTTCCCAATATGATCGGCGTTAAGCCCGGTGATCTAGACGAGAAGGTCCGGCACCTCCTGCCCGAGTACATGAGCATGGGTGAGAGCGGCATGGCCGACATGGCCACGATGGGTATGAGCGTGCCGGTGAATTCCATTCCGATGGTGGGCGGTGCCGGGCCGTTCGACTACATCACCATGGGCGGGATGTTCACGATCCTTAAAGTGCGCGAGCAGTTGGTGAGCGACACCCGGGATCCAGGCTGGTACGACAGCCCGCCCGGCACCGTGGCTGATCGCGCCACGGAGGCTGAATTGCGCGCCGATGGTATCAAGGTCGTGGGGAGCAGTGGCGACCACGCAATGTCGCACGGGTCGGGGGGGAGGCATGCACACGCGCGGTAGCTTGCCGGGATGTGCTCTCATCGCCGTCGTGGACATCAGTTCGGGATTGACCGAGCGCGCAAATCCGACGTTTGAGTTAGTCCACCCTTGGTCCGTTTTATTCGGCAAAGGCGAGAACCTCCTTCGTCGAGGTTCCCGCCTTCTTCCGCGGCCGATGTTCGTCCACTACTTCGCTGCCGACGCAGCCATGTCGGCGTGGTCCTTCGCCAGACTCTCGTACTCTGTCTTTTCCTGGAGAGCCGTCTGATACAGAAGGTCGCAGTGTCTGTTCATCGTCTTCATGCCAGTGCCCCCGTAGGCTTTCACCATCGCTTCGTGCCGCGCAACTTCGGCCGAGGCCGCTGCCGCCTTGGTCTGGTAGTACGCGGCTATCGCTTGATGCTCTGCTGGGGTTTTCATCGTCGTGATGCGCTCGACGATGTTGTCGTCAGTCACCGGGGTTGCCTGCGCCCAGGCAGCTTGACCAACGCTGAGCAAGCCCGCGAGGCCCAAGGCCCCGAGACCATATCTAACCGACCGACTCCACGTGATGTTCGCCATTCGTCTCACCTCCTATGCTTCACTTGGACGAGCAAGCGTCTTGCCAATTCTGATTCGTTATGGATCGGAGCGGTGGCGCGTTGCGTCGGCATAGTCTGGAAATCTACTCCGGAGTTTTCGCGAGAGTGAGAGGCAAAGGCCCTCGGAACGTGGTGACGTTGGGCGGCGGCTACTGGCAAGGAAATTGGTGTTCTCCGCAACGCAGCACTTCGCCGCCGGGGTGCAAGAACATGACGACAGGAACAATGAAGAGACCCGGATGGAACGATATGCTGCTCCGCCTTCGCAACCACACTGACCTCCGCCCTGTCAACACGCCCAAGCAACAACGGATACAAGCATCATGACTCGAGATCCATCGACCGCTGAGGCGGCGAACGCTGAGCTGGTCGCTGCCGTGCGAGCGCTCGTGAATCTGAGCGCCGTCGACCTGTTGTACGCGGATCAATACCTATGTCGTGCCGAGGCGGTGCTCCCCAGTGTATGTACGAGGGAGCAATACCGCGCGCTTCACCAAGAAGGAATTGGTTTGCCGCAACTGACCGGCGAACTCCGGGAGGCAACCGAGCAGAGTGACTGGTCCAAGGTTCGAACGCTCGCGCAAAAGGCTGCGGAGATTCGTGAACGACTCGCCATGAACGGCGAGATCGTTGCGCTTGCGGAGGCGGTGTATGGCCCACGGTTGATTCACGCTGACGCGACGACGCTTGCCCTCAGCGGTGTCGTGGCGCAGCCGGAGTCAAGTGTCAGTCGGGCGCGCGACGTGGTCATCGGCGAGTTGCGGACCCTCGTTACTGCCGATCCACAGTGGGCATCGTTCTACCAATCTCGCATCACGCATTTCGAGCGCTGCAAGATCGTCAGCAGCGAAGATCCACGCCCGACGGTAGACCTCTTGCGTCTGCAGCAACAGATCTTGGCGGCAATTTCGGCAGGTGACTTCGGCCGAGTGAAGCGCTTGGCTGACACGGTCCCAAGCGAGCGCGGCACACCCACCGCACGACTGTGTGCGCCGCGGCGCGTGAATCACGTGCACGACCTGGCGGCTGCCTTTGGTCAATCGACGATCGACACCGCTCGCACCCTTGGACTGGCCGTGGAGACGCTGGAAGCTGTCTCAGATCTCAACGACTACCTGAACTGCTGCTGCGTGGAACGAGCCACGCTACCGGAGAAGCCACTGAGTGAAGCGCGTGCCAGCGGAGCGGACTGCACATGTGGCCATGCGTGTCCGCCGGCTGTCAGGGTCAGTTTGCGGAAGAATCTCGACCTGCTCATCGGGCATCCATTCATTAGTTCTGCCGGGTTGCGCTATCTCCCGTGGTTCGGTCCCGAAACGCTCTTGGTCGAGTCGTTCCCAGAAGATGCTCCGGATGCTCGAACCGGCCTGCTGACCGCGCTCGGTTTGGCGAAGCGGCACCGACTCGCGCGTGTTTCCATCGAAGATGCACTGCTGACACACGGCCCGCGGGTGTGTGTCGAACTCGGGCTCGACCCGCTGCAGTTCGCCGTCGCGTGTATTCCTTTTGATGCGTACGTGCGGCTTGCTCCAACACGCGGCTGGGGACGGCAGGAGTTCTGGACACACCTCGACGGGTATCAGATCACCCGCGAGTTGCGCTTGTGGGCGCTGGTGGGAGGGAACGCGAACTACGGCGGACCCGACGATCTCTCGAGTCTGGTCCGAAACTACGATTCGGAGCGATTGACCGCGCGTTTCGTCATTCTGCGGCGCGAGCGGTTTCTCGTCCGTGAAGGAAACGGAGGCGCGCAATGAACTCAGTTGAGAGCGATCATGCCTGAGCGATCGACGCTTCAATTCCTCGGTGGCGCCGGCACCGTTACCGGATCGAAGCATCTGGTCACCGCGAATGGGCACCAACTCCTGCTCGACTGCGGCCTCTTTCAAGGCTTGAAGGCGCTGCGCCTGCGCAACTGGCAGGCGCCCCCGTTGGACCCGTCTCGGCTTACGGCGGTGGTGCTAAGTCACGCGCATCTCGATCACTCGGGGTACCTGCCGCTCTTGGTCCGTCACGGTTTCCACGGCCCGATCTACTGCACTCCGGGGACCGAAGACTTAGTGCGGGTCCTGCTCTTGGACGCAGCGCATCTGCAGGAGGAAGAGGCCGAGCGCGCCAATCGCTACGGGTATTCCAAGCACAAGCCGGCCTTGCCGCTCTACACAACTGCGGATGCGGAAGCCGCGCTTCGACTTACGGAGTCACGCACGTATGGTCAAGCGTTCGGGGTGAGCCCGGGTGTGACCGGCCTCTTCCGCCGGGCGGGCCACATCCTCGGCTCAGCGACTGTCGAGCTTCAAGTCGATGGGCCCAGCCCGCTGCGTGTGGTGTTCTCGGGTGACCTCGGCCGATGGCAGCGGCCGATCCTGCGCGATCCCGATATGGTCAGTGAAGCCGACGTGCTTCTGGTCGAGTCGACCTATGGTGATCGGATCCATTCGCCCGACCCCGCCGGCGCTCTGGCTGCCGTCATTCGTGACGCGGTTGCGCGTAGCGGCGCGCTGATCGTTCCTGCGTTCGCGGTCGGTCGCGCGCAAGAGCTCATCTGGACGATTCGCCAACTCGAGGAAGCGGGCACGATTCCCACGCTGCCGGTGTTCGTCGACAGCCCGATGGCAATCAACGTCACCGACATCTATTGCCAGCATCCCGAGGACCACGGCCTCGATATGAAGCTGCTGATGGATCAACACCGCTGTCCGCTGTGCTGTAAGCAGTATCATCTTGTGCGCACGGGGGCGGAGTCAAAGGCGCTCAACGATCGGCGCGGTCCGATGATCATCATCTCGGCCAGCGGCATGGCCACCGGGGGGCGCGTGATCCATCATCTGAAGTTCAGGCTCCCGGATGAACACACCACCGTGTTGCTACCGGGATTTCAAGCCGCCGGCACGCGTGGGCGCGCGCTACAGGAAGGTGCGCAGGCGGTGCGCATTCATGGTCAAAGCATCCCCGTACGCGCGCGGGTTGTGACGCTCGATGGCTTCTCGGCTCACGCGGATCGTGACGAGATCTTACGCTGGGCCAGAGGGTTTCGTCGCCCTCCTCGGCAAACCTACGTGGTCCACGGTGAACCGCAGGCGGCGCGAGCGCTGGCCGCAACGCTGCAGGGGCAACTGGGGTGGAATGCGCGGGTGGCGCTCGATGCGGAGACGGTCGAGTTGATGTGATGAGACGGAGCATCGAGCCCGACCGAGCGCTGATCCGTACCCACCAAGGGCGATGCTACTACTTCTGCTCCGCAGCGAGTCGGCTGAAATTCCGTGAAAACCCCAAGGCGGCGCTGCGGACCAGCCAAGCAGCGCGCAAGGAGCTGATCCATGCAATCGGCTGAATCAGGCATGTTCGTGCATCACGGCGTGCCGATGCGCCTCAAGATCGGCGTCATGGGCGCCGCGACCGGTGACTTACGCCCCGAACACCGGCGCGCGGCGTACACCCTCGGCCACACGATCGCGGCCGCGGGCTGTATCACCATCACCGGTGCGTGCCCAGGGTTGCCGCTCGAAGCCGCGATGGGCGCGAAGGCCGCGGGCGGATTGGTCATCGGCATCTCCCCCGCACTCAGCTTGGATGAACACATCCACAAGTATCACTCGCCGGCCGATTCCCACGACCTCCTCATCTTTACCGGCAGCGGCCTGATGGGCCGCGAGGTCGTTAACATCCGCTCGTCCGACATGGTGGCGATCGTTGGTGGCCGCAGCGGAACGCTGGGGGAGCTGGCGATCGCCTACGATGAGGGCAAGCTCATTGGCGTGCTGATGGGCACCGAGGGCATCACCGACATCGCCAGCATCATTCTGCGCGCGTGCGCCAAGGACACCGGCGCCCGCGTGATCTACGAGCGCAACCCAGAGCGGCTGGTGCATGAGCTGCTGCGTCTCTATCGCAGCGCGCACTTCCGCAAACCGTCGTGTTTCTGCGAAGAACGCTGCGCCTGTGAGCCGCGAGCGGAAGCCGAGCGCGCGCCGGCCGGCTAGAAGTCCAGCCGCTGGATCACAGTGCGTACGCGGATGCGAGTCAGACCATCGCCGATGGTCGGTGCACCCCCGTAGATACTCACACCACGTAGAGGATGGAATGACGGAGCAGGCCACAGTCTTCCCCGCGAGCGTGGCCGAATGATAGGTTCATCCCCACATGCACAAGCCGTCGCTGCCTGACGATGCGGTCGCCATAGACCCCGTCTGTGGGATGAAGGTGAACCGCGTGGCGCCCAAGGGCGGCACGCACGAGCACGCTGGGCAGACGTACTACTTCTGCAATCCCAGGTGTCGAGAGAAGTTTGGCTCGGACCCGGCGAAGTACCTCGCCCCGGTACCGGCAAGTCCGCCGACGCCCAAGAGCGAAGGGCAGGGCGGCGTGTACACGTGCCCGATGCACCCGGAGGTGCGGCAGACGGGTCCCGGCACCTGTCCCGATTGCGGCATGGCGTTGGAGCCGATCGACGTCACTGCCGAGGAAACCAGTCCCGAACTCGCCGATATGACGCGCCGCTTCTGGGTCTGCGTCGTGTTGGCGGTGCCGGTGTTCTGCCTGGCCATGTCGGAGATGGTGCCTGCATTGCCGGTTGTGCACACATTGTCACCGCGTCTACTCACATGGATACAGCTTTTGCTCGCCACGCCGGTTGTGTTGTGGGGTGGGCGGCCGTTCTTCGAGCGCGGGTGGACTTCGATTGTGACGCGCCGGCCGAACATGTTCACTCTGATCGCGATCGGCACCGGCACGGCCTACGCGTTCAGCGTCGTCGCCACGGTCGCGCCGAATATTTTCCCGGCAGCGTTCCGCGGGCACGGCGGAACGATTGCGGTCTACTTCGAGTCGGCGGCGGTGATCGTCACACTGGTATTGCTCGGGCAGGTGCTCGAACTGCGTGCTCGCAGTCAGACCAATAGTGCGATCCGTGCGCTGCTCACCTTGACGCCGGAGACCGCGCGAGTCGTGCGCTTCGACGGGACAGAAGAAGACATTGCAATTGATGCCGTGCTGGTCGGCGATCAGCTGCGCGTGCGGCCCGGCGAGAAGATCCCGGTGGATGGGGTGGTGGTGTCAGGAGTAAGCGCGATCGATGAGTCGATGATCACCGGCGAGTCTATTCCAGTGGAGAAGCGTGCCGGCGATCGTGTGATTGGCGCGACCCTCAACAGTACCGGCGCATTCATCATGCGAGCGGAACGGGTCGGCGGCGAGACACTGCTGGCGCAGATCGTGCGCATGGTGGGCGACGCGCAACGCAGCCGCGCACCGATCCAACGGCTCGCTGATACAGTGTCGGGTTACTTCGTACCGGCCGTGGTTATCAGCGCGGCGATCACGTTCATCGTGTGGGCCACAATCGGGCCCGACCCACGAATGGCGTACGCGTTAGTGAACGCGGTAGCGGTCTTGATCATCGCCTGTCCCTGCGCTCTCGGGTTGGCGACGCCGATGTCGATCATGGTGGCTACCGGGCGCGGCGCGCGCGCGGGCGTGCTGATCAAGACTGCGGAGGCGCTGGAAATCTTCGAGCGCGTCGACACGTTGGTGGTCGACAAAACGGGAACGCTCACCGAAGGACGACCAAAGCTGTTGTCGGTGATTGCCGTCAACGGTTGGGATGAGGGAGAGCTGCTACACCTGGCGGCGAGCCTCGAACGCAACAGCGAGCATCCCCTGGCGTCGGCGATCGTCGGTGGCGCCGCGCAACGCCAGTTGCTGCTGGCAGACGCGATGGACTTTCGTAGTGTGACCGGTCAAGGCGTTACGGGCCTGGTGGAGAACCATCGGGTGGCGCTCGGCAACGCGCAACTGTTTGCCGCACTGCAGATTGACCTCGGTGCGTTGGCGTCACTGGCGGAGGATCTCCAGCGCAGCGCACAAACAGCGATGTTCGTTGCCATTGATGACCGAGTGGTGGGACTGCTTGGCGTAGCCGATCCGGTGAAGGCGTCGACGCCGGAAGCGATTCGACAGTTGCAAGGCGACGGCGTGCGGATCGTCATGCTCAGCGGCGACAACCGCACCACGGCGGAGGCAGTGGCACGCCAGCTTGGGATCGACGAGGTCGAGGCGGAGGTGTTACCGGCGCAGAAGGCAGAGATCGTGAAACGCGCGCAAGCCGCCGGTCACATCGTGGCGATGGCGGGCGACGGCATCAACGATGCCCCGGCATTGGCGCAAGCTCATGTCGGCATCGCGATGGGTACGGGCACTGACGTCGCGATGGCGAGTGCGGGGGTCACCCTGATCAAGGGCGATCTGCGTGGCATCGCCAAGGCGCGTCGCCTGAGCCGCGCGACGATGCGCAACATTCGCCAGAATTTGTTCTTCGCCTTCGCCTACAACGCGCTGGGAGTTCCGCTGGCCGCCGGGGTTTTGTATCCGATCTTCGGCGTGCTGCTCAGCCCGATGATCGCGAGCGCCGCGATGAGCTGCAGTTCGCTCAGCGTCATCGGCAACGCTCTGCGGCTGCGGCGGCTGCCGCTCTGAGACGGATGCTCGACAGCGGCGTGCAACACTGTCCGGCGTGCCGGAGCGAGTTCATCGCCGGAGTGGCCGCGTGTACGGATTGCGGCGGTCCATTGGAACTTGGCGCGTTGCCGGATCTCGCCGCCGTGACTGCGGGGAAATCGCCAATCGTCTACGATTCCCCCGACACCCTGCTGACAACCTTGCCAGGTGTGCGTGCCGACTTGGTCGTCCGCGCCCTCGTCATGGAAGGGATAGCGTGTCTGCTCGAGTGTGAAGGGCAGACGAAGCTGTGCGGCCCGACCGATGTGTCGCAGGGCCCCTTCGCGGTCACCTTGCCGGTGGCGATTTATGTTTCGGGTTCCCGTATGGAGGAGGCGGTGGCGGTCGTACAGTCACTCGATCGCGCAGATCTCGTCGGCGTCGAATGGAGCGAAGGCGATCCGGTGGGGTTGAGCGCGGAATTCGAGGGCGAAGCTGAACGAGACGCGGCAAACGACGATGAAAGTCAGTTGCAGTACGCTGGCCCGCTGGCCGAAGACACAACTCATCGGCTGATCGTTCTACTAGCGATCGTCGCGGCAGTGCTGACCGTGAGCTGGGTGTTCAAGCCATGAACCCCCGGACTCTGCCGTGAACCGCCGCACCCTGCCGTAAATCACTGCGGCCGGCGCGGCTACGCACCTATGGCGTGGGCGTCTCGGTCGGTGTCTCCGTCGGCGTTTCGGTCGGCGTTTCGGTCGGCGTCTCCGTTGGTGTGTCGGTCGGTGCCAGGGTCACAGTCTCGGTGGCGGTGGGAGTTTCCGTATCAGTGGGCGTGCTGGTCGGCGTGTCAGTCGGGACGGGTGTTTCGGTGGGCGTCTCCGTACCGGTGTCGGTCGGTGTTTGAGTTGGCGTCTCTGTTGGCGTGTCGGTGGCGGTCGGCGTCATCGTAGGCGTTTCAGTCGGAGTCGCGGTCGGGGTGTCGGTTGGCGTATCCGTCGCGGTGGGTGTCGCAGTCGGGGTATCGGTTGGCGTATCCGTCGCGGTGGGTGTCGCAGTCGGGGTATCGGTGGGTGTATCGGTCGGCGTATCGGTCGGCGTATCGGTCGGCGTATCGGTCGGCGTCGGTGTGGCGGTTGGGGTTTCCGTGGGCGTTGTTGTCGCTGTGTCCGTCGGAGTCTGCGTCGGCGTATCGGTCGGTGTGGGTGTCGCCGTGGGTGTTTGCGTCGGCGTGTCAGTGGGAGTCTGCGTCGGCGTATCCGTGGGCGTTGGCGTCGCGGTCGGGGTCGCGGTTGGCGTTGCCGTAGGTGTGTCAGTCGGGGTCGCGGTCGGTGTATCCGTTGGCGTTGCCGTGGGGGTCTCGGTCGGAGTTGGCGTGGCCGTCGGCGTATTGGTCGGTGTCGCGGTGGGCGTGTCTGTGGAGGTTGGGGTGGCCGTCGGGGTATCGGTTGGGGTCGCTGTGAAGGTGTTGGTCGGTGTCGTGGTGGTAGTCGGAGTGGCCGTCGGGGTGTCGGTGGCTGTCGGAGTAAATGTAGGTGTTTGGGTCGCAGTTGGCGTCGGCGTCGGACTCGCGGTCGGCGTAGCCGTCGGCGTGCTGGTGAAGGATGCCGTCGCGGTGGGTGTCGGTGTCGCGGTCGGGGATGGAGTGAAGGTCGCCGTCGGGGCAGGGGCAACGCAACCGGTGAGGGCTATGTTGACCGCCGCGATGAGCTCGTCAATCGTCACCTGGCCGTCGCCGTTGATGTCAAAGGCAACGCAACCGGCGAGCGTCGCGTTGCCGAGCGCGATGTTGACACCCTTAATCAACTCGTCGACCGTGAGCTGACCACTGAAGTCGCAATCGCCAGTGCAGGCCACCGCGATCGCACCATCGTCGGCGCGAGACGGTAGGATTTGACCGTCGGGGTCGCTGACGTTGACGGCGCCGGCCACCAACGGATGCAATCCCGGCACTGCGTCGTTGTGAATCGTGGCGGTGCATGTGTACAACACCGAGCCATCCGGAATCGGATCGAGATTACCGAGACCAATGATGACCACTCGCACCGCCTGACAGGTGCTGCCCACGATGCAACCGGTGGGGAGAAACTGGAAGTTGCTGTCGCCTTTGTTGATCGCCGGATTGACGGCGCAGGACAACAGCGGCGTCGTGACGTCGAAGGTGATCTCGTTCTGTACCGACGCCACCAAGGCGGTCGTAGCTTTGAGAGTCACGCCGACGTTGACGATGTTGCCCCACTGGCCTACGGGCGCCGCGATCTCGATTGCCGCGCCGGGGCGGTTCACCAGTAGCTGCAGCGTGCTCCCCGCATTAGATGCGACCGATCCCACCGCAACGTCAATAAGGCCGTCGCCGGTGAAGTCCGCGGCGGCGATTGTCTGTGGAATCAGATCGGTGGCGAACAGGGGCCCTTCGCTGAAGGTGCCGGATCCGGTGCCGGCGAAGATGCGAACGACGTCACCTTGCCCAACCGATCGCCCGTTGGTGACGCCGGCGGCCAAGTCAACGAGACCGTCGCTATCAAAGTCGGCGGCGGCGACTGAGCGCGCAAAGCACGCCGGCCGATCCGGATCGCGATCGGCCGGACACACAGCGAAGGATCCGAAATCAAAAAACCCCGTCCCGCGGCCCCGCAGAAGACTCAGATCCGTGCCGTTGCGACGCGAGAAGGGGTTCGCGGTTAGCAGGTCGGCCTTACCGTCACTGTTGAGATCTCCCAGCGCCAGCGCATCGGCACCGGCACCGACTACGAAGCCGCTCAGCGCAGTGAAGTTCGCCCCTACGCCGCCGGCCCCTCCCAGAAGCACCGTCACCGTATGGGGGCCGTTGCCGAGTTCGCTCAATATTGCGAGATCGAGGAAGCCATCAGCGTTGAGATGAGTTGATACAATCGGTCCGGGCTTCGATCCGGCGGGAAAGGTGCCGCCAGCCGTGAACGTCCCGCTACCCCCGCCTTGATTGAGGAGTACGACGACGACGTTGTTGTGCGAATCGGTGATGGCAAGGTCTGCACCGTTTGCGCCGTCGAAATCGCCGATGGCCACACCGTGCGGGTCACCCCCGACGGTGATTAGCGCAGGGGTACCAAACGAGCCATCGCCGTTGCCGAGCAGCAGCCACACTCCATTTGATCGCTCGTCGGCGATCACAAGATCGGGTCGGCTGTCCTGATTGAGGTCGCCCGCCGCCAAACCTTTCAGGAGTTGGCCGAGTTGGCGGGCGGTGCCGACCCGGAAGCCGCTCGGAGAACCCAGCAAGACCGTGACCGTCTTGTCTATCGCGCTACTGATTGCCAAGTCTGCGGTGCCGTCGCCGTCGAAGTCCGCGACCGCAAAGTAGTCGGGCTGGCGAGCTACTGGAATGGTTGGAGCGGGCTCAAAGAAGATCTGGGCCATCGCCAAATCGGCGAACAGCAGCGCGATGGCGCAAGCGGGGAGGATGGCCTTGCAACGGATCATAGGGACAAGTACGTCCCATTAGCCATACTAGAAAGTGTCGGATTTCGTCAAACAAAAAACGCGCACGCCGAGTTTCACCCCGATGGCCTCGGTGCGGGGTTGGCCATAGGCGTGCCGTTGACGGCGAATTGCCTGGCCAGGTTGCAATGGTCAGTCGACAAATCGTCCGCCCCGGAACGTGCCGGACCCGAAGCCATCGCCAACGGCGGCCGCCCCATTTGAGATCGTCTCAACCGATGCACAGCATCCGGATGGTGAAACCGAGCAGCGCCCATAGTGCCACCGCCAGGATTGCGTCTAGCAGCAAGCCGATGAGCGGCATTCCGTGGACACGGTCACTCCGCCGGCGGCGCGTCGACGCGAGCGTCGGCAGCTGGCGCACGGAGGCCTCTAGGCCGACCGTGTCGAAAGGGGACGCTCCTTCACCGACACGTGGATGGTGGGCAGTGAGTTCGGGTGGGAGGCTATGCCCGGCCATCGCGGCTTCTGCGAAAGCGCCAGTAGCGACGCGATAATGGTTCGGTAAGCAAGACTCGCCGCAGCGTTTCGTGGCTGATGGTGCGTACCACGCCGTGTCGGATGAGATGGTCGCGCAGCTTGAACAGCGACCACACCGGGAATGCCTCGCCCAGCTGAGTCGGATCGATGTTCGCACGATGGCGGATCTCCGCCCGGGTCTGCGCGCCAAAGACGAGATTGCGCGATTTGCCGGAGCCCCGATGGCGCAGTCCGGCGAGGCCGTGCTGATCGAACCGCGCGAGCCAACGCCGCACCGTGTCCGGGTGCACATCAAAGCGGAGGGCGATGACGTTCAGTGTCTCGCCATCGGCCCGGGCCAGAATGAGACCGGCTCGGCGTGCAGATCCGGTCGGACGATGTTGTGCCAGGCGCTCGAGATCGGCGCGCTCGGCAGCCGAGAGTACAAGTCTGAGCTGTGGAAGCAGGGTTGCGCCCAACTCTTCCGCCGCGTGCGGGACTCTTGATGGCGACACTCCCGTGGTCTGTCGTTCAAAGGCGCCTACGCTCCGTTCAATCAATCGGTCGCTTACCTCATGCCTTGGCATCGTTCCCTCCTCCCGTCGCTTATTCCCAGCAGTTGCAATCGCGATGGTCCAAGCCTCCTTCTCCCGGGAGCCGAGCAAGACCGACACCACCCTGGGGCTCGCTGTGCGCAGGTGATCCTGAGTGCCTCCTCCGGGACGGGGCTGCCCAGTATAGGGGCAACCTGGAACACCGAATGAGCATGGCCGAATCCGCAATGTTCAACTTTCTGTCTGACTGATGAAACTCATTAGATTCTCAGTCTAGAGCGGAAGGGTTGGCAATCACGAAGACGGCATCACTTCCACGACAACCCGTGCTGCGCACGAAGCCGGAACGATCAACACAGTGTTCCTTCATGATGCTCCTCCTTGTCTGCTTCGTTTGTGGCCAAGCGCAGTTGCTGTCTCAGAACGCGAGCTGAACCCGGCTCTCGATAACGTATTCGTTCGGTCGATTTCCTTTCTTCGCACCGTCGGCGAATTCGGTCTGGGCGTAGTCCAGCACCACCTTGACGTTCTTGTTCAGGTACCAATTGCCACCGAGCACGAACTCAGTGGCCCGATGTGCCGACTTGGTCTTGTCGGCAAAGCCAGTCGAGTACACGTCGGAGTCGATGTCGATCTCGCCATAGCGCCCAGCGAGTTCGAACGCACCTGGTCCCCAACCACCGTCGTCGAGCGGCTGGAACGGGCGGAACGGCGTCACGCCCTTGTACGACGCTGGCTCGCCCGTCAGGACATAGGAGGCCGCCACTTGCCACGCATCGTTGCCGAACGTGGCAGTCTTCTTGTCGCGTTTGTATTCCTGCGATTCGTAGACGTACTCGAAGAGCGCGCCGAATGGGCCGACGTAGTAGTAGGCCTGCGGTGACACGCGCGACCGTTGGCCGGAGGCAATCACCGGCCCGAGATTCTTGGTGGGGTCGGTCGCGTTGGTGACCGCGCCGTTGAAACTAAAGAACGTGGCCTGTCCCGTGGACTTGTAAGTCGGGACATCGGGAGTCGAGGTGTTACCACCCTGACGGCCGTACGAGCCGGCGACGCCAACCCCGAGACTCTTCAGTGCGCTGAGGTCTGTGCTCGTGAAGGGTAACGCGAACACGCGCCCGACGAAGTCCTTGTCGTCGTTCGTGTCGTTGACGTTGGTCGGGTTCAGATTGTCGGGCACGCCGTTGACGATGCCGAGCTGATAGCCGACGGCACCGTCGAATACGTCGCCGAAGAACTGTACACCGATGTCGCGGTTCGGCAGCAGATTGGTGGGCAGGCCGCGCTCCACGAACATGAGCGACGTAGCGGATTGCAGCCGCTCGAGACCAACCGGCGGTTTGAATTTGCCGAAGCGTAGCTTGGCCTCGGGGAAATAGTTGAAGTCCAGATAAGAATCGTAGATCTGGACGCTACTTCCGCCGAAATCGGGCAAGATGCGGAAATCGAAATACTTGAAGACGGTGCCCTGCAAGTCGAGCCGGGCGCGCCGGATAAGGAACTGGTTGGTGTTCTGGTTGGCTTCGTCGTTGACAAAGAAGCGTCCGTCGAACTGCGTGTAGGCGCCGATTCTCAGCTTGAAGCGGTTGTCGGCCGAGCTGATATAGAAGCCGTCTTTCCATTGCGCCAATGGGTTGCGGATCTGGTTGTCGATCTGCACCTCATGTTGGCGCGACTCGTGGTTGAGGCGGTCGACTTGCTCCTCCAACTCCTTCAGTCGACGCTTTACCTCGTCTGGTGTGGGATCGGGTGGTGAGCTGTCTGCTGCCGGCGCGGTCAGCGCCGCGGCCAGCACCCCGGTCAGGATGATGGCTACAATCCACCACCGGCGGCGAACGGATTGGGTACGCATGATAGGACTCCTTGCTTCGTCATGGCGTACCTCCGGTGGTCCGGTCAGTGTCGCGTGTGTTGTGTCGCGCCTCCCGTTAGCGGGTCAGCTCGAACGGCTGGTTGCTCGTTGCTAGGTTGTTCGTTGTTAGATCCGAACCTAGCAACGCAACAACTAACAACCTGTCTTCTTCAGTCGCAATTTCTCCGTCCGTTCCACTTGCACGATGACGCCGTCCTGGACGATCACGGTGACCTCGCCGTAGCGCAGGCCGGTCAGCGCGTCGCGCACGCGAGCGAGCGCGTGCGCGGTGTAGTTCTCATCACTCGGACGCTGTTCGATGGAAAGGTCGGACATCGTTATTCCTCCGGTTCAAATTGTGTAGTCTTGCACGAACACACGCACTCGGCGGGGAAAGACGAAGACGCGGTCTCCCGGCCGCAGATTGAGCCGCGCGTGCTGTTCCTGGCCGATCTCGACGTTGATGTTGATGCCGAATTCCTGGGCGGCGACCTCGACCTTCACCGCCGCGCCGGCGGCGTTGATGCGCACCACTTCTGCTTTCAGACTGGAGTTGCCGCGCGGGATGCGGTCGATCTCCAACTCGTGCGGCCGCACGTAGGCGGTGACCGGCTTCGCCGGGTCATGCGGAGAGCCCGACGGCGTGAGATCGAGACCGAATTTGGCAAAGCCTTCGGCCACGCGACCATGGAAGACGTTGACGTTGCCGAGGAAGTCCATGACGAAGGCATTCGCCGGATGGTCGAACACTTCCTGCGGGCTGCCTTGCTGCTCGATGCGGCCGCGATTCATCACCACGACGCGATCGGAAACCTCAAACGCTTCCTCTTGGTCGTGCGTGACGAATACGCTGGTGACGTGGATCTCATCGTGCAACTTGCGCAGCCATTGCCGCAGCTCTTGGCGCACCTTGGCGTCGAGCGCGCCGAAGGGCTCGTCGAGCAGCAGCACCTTGGGCTCGGCTGCCAAGGCGCGGGCGAGCGCGACGCGCTGGCGCTGACCGCCCGAGAGTTGCGACGGCGCCTGTCGTCCGAGATCGTCGAGCTGAATGAGGCGCAACAGTTCGTGCACACGCTCTTGAATCCGCTTCTCCGGCCACCGCCGCACGCGCAAGCCGAAGGCGACGTTTTCAAACACGGTCATGTGGCGAAACAATGCGTAATGCTGAAACACGAATCCGACGTTGCGATCGCGCGCCGAGCGACTGGTGGCGTCTTCGTCCTGGTAGTGGATGGCGCCCTCGTCGGGCATGTCGAGACCGGCAATGATGCGGAGCAATGTTGTTTTACCTGAGCCCGACGGTCCAAGTAGCGCCACCAAGGACCCATGCGGTACTTCGAGGCTGACGTCGTCGAGTGCGACGAAGTCACCGAAGTGCTTCGTGATGTTCTTGACCGAGATCCCCACGCGGCGATCCTCCTCGCTGCGAGGTACATCGTCGATCGAGTCCTCCGGCGATTTCAGATGCAGACGCGGAGTGGACGGAATCGGCCCTGATGGTTGGTTGAGGGGACTTCCGCGCAAGCGACTCTCGAGCTCGCGGCGGGTCTGCCACTCGAGCGCCGTCTTCACCGCCAGCGTCACCAGCGCCAACGACGACAGCAGCGACGCAAGGGCGAAGGCTCCAGGCATGTTGTACTCCTGGAATAGCTTCTCCACGCGCAGCGGCATGGTGTCGGTCTGACCGGTTATGTGGCCGGAGACCACATATACCGCACCGAACTCGCCCATCGCGCGCGCGTTGCACAAGATCACGCCGTACAGCAGGCCCCACTTGATGTTCGGCAGAGTCACTCTCCGGAACATCTGCAACGCCCGGGCGCCGAGACTCACCGCCGCGATCTCC
The DNA here is from genome assembly GCA_016178705.1 of Deltaproteobacteria bacterium. NCBI lineage: Bacteria > Pseudomonadati > Myxococcota > Myxococcia > Deltaproteobacteria bacterium. Next base: position 271,802 of record JACOST010000031.1, read on the forward strand.
TCCTCGGTGCCGATCGCCTCCATCAGCGGAATCAGCTCGCGGGCAACGAACGGAAACGTCACGAATGCGGTTGCGAGAATCAGCCCGGGGGTAGCGAAGATGATCTTGATGTCGTGCTCGCGGAGCCACGGCCCGAGATAGCCTTGCAGGCCAAAGATCAACACGAAGATCAGCCCGGCAACCACCGGCGAGACGGCGAACGGGAGATCGATCAGGGCGGTCAGGAGCGTACGGCCGCGAAAGCGGAAGCGGGCGATCAACCAGGCGGCGGCGACGCCGAAGACTACGTTAAGCACAACTGCCACCGGAGCCACGCGCAGTGTGAGCAGGATGGCACTTGTCGTGTCGGGGTCCGCAAACAGACTGTTCCAGTACACGCCGGGCCCGCGCCGAAAGGCCTCGTAAAATACATTGACGAGCGGGATGACCACGAGCACGCCCATCACCAGCATGGCGGCGGTGATCAACGTCCAGCGGATCGCGAAGGGATCCTCCTGCGCGCGCCGCTGCCCTACTTTCGCGGTGGTGACCGCAAGTTCAAGCGACATTTCTCTTGCTCCAGCGCTCCAGCATGTTGATCAGTACCAACATGGTCAGTGAGATCGTCAGCAGGACGATGGCGATTGCCGCGGCTTCGGGGTAACGGAACTCCTCCAGCGCCGCCACGATCAAGACCGGGGCGATCTCGGTCTTGTACGGCATGTTGCCCGACACGAAGACCACCGAGCCGTACTCGCCGAGCCCGCGCGCAAAGGCGAGGGCGAAGCCGGTCACGATCGCCGGAAAGAGTGTAGGCGCAATGACGCGGACAAAGGTTTGCACGCGCGTCGCGCCCAAGCATGCCGCCGCTTCCTCCAGCTCCGCCTCGAAATCTTCCAAGATCGGCTGCACGGTGCGGACAACGAACGGCAACCCGATGAAGATCAACACCAGCACGATGGCAAATCTCGAGTACGCTCCCTCAATGCCGAGCGGCACGAGGAATTGGCCGAGCCAACCGCTTTTCACGTACAAGCTGGAGTAGACCAAGCCGGCAACGGCAGTGGGAAGGGCGAACGGAAAATCCACCAGGGCGTCGACGACGCGCTTGAAGGGGAACTCGTAGCGCACCAGCACCCACGCCACCAACATTCCGAGTACAGCGTTCGCGGCGGCGGCGATCAGCGACGCACCGACGGTGAGCGTGTAGGCGGCGCGGGCCCGCGGCGTCCACACCGCCGCCCAAATCTGATCCAGCGACAACGACGCGGCCTTGAGAAAGCACGCCGTCAGTGGGATCAGTACGAGTGCGCTGAGGTAGAAGAGGGTGTACCCGAGGCTCAATTGAAACCCTGGCAAGACGCGCCGATTGACGTCGATCATGGTTCGCTCTCAGCGAGGCTGATCTAGAGTCCGCGCCCTACGCCCCTGGCTTGTAGATGCTGTCGAAGATCGCGCCATCGACGAAGAACTTCTTGTAGGCTTCGTTCCAATCCTTCGCGATCGCCGTGATTGGGAAGCGTGTGATCTCCTTGAACGTGGCCGCGTGCCGACTAAGCGCCTCTGCATTGATGGGCCGGTAGTAGTTCTTGGCAATGATCTCTTGACCCTCGGGGCTGTAGAGAAAGCTCAAGTAGGCCTCGGCCGCTTCGCCCGTCCCCTTACGCTTCACATTGGCGTCGACGACAGCGACCGGCGGTTCCGCCAGCACACTGATCGGGGGGTAGACCAGCTCCAGCTCGCCGCCAGCCTCCGCCAGCTCCAGGTATGCCTCGTTCTCCCACGTGAGGTGGACGTCGCCGATCTTTTTCTGCGCAAAGGTTGTGGTCGATCCGCGTGCGCCGGAGTCGAGCACCGGGGCTTGCCTGTACAGTTTGGTGGTGAAGTCTCTCGCCTCCTGCTCGGTGCCGCCGCGTTCGATGACCGAGCCCCACGCGGCGAGAAAGCTGAACTTGCCGTTGCCGGAGGTCTTCGGGTTTGGTGTGACGATTTCGATGCCCAGCTTGACGATGTCGGGCCAGTCCGTGATGCCCTTTGGATTGCCCTTGCGGACGACGAACACGATGGTCGAGGTCCATGGGACAGAATTGTTCGGGAAGCGCTGATCCCAACCCTCGCTGATGAGCCCAACCTTGCGGATGGCATCGGTGTCCGGCCACATCGCGAGTGTGACGACATCGGCATCGAGCCCGTCGACGACGGCGCGTGCTTGCGCGCCCGAGCCGCCGTGGGACTGTTTGATCGTCACGATCACGCCCTTCTCTTTGGCGTAGGCCGAGCTAAACGCCGTGCCGATGTCGCGCAACAGCTCGCGCGTCGGATCGTACGAGACGTTCAGCAGCTCAATTGATTTCGCATCGTCCGCGCTGGCGGCCGTTGCCGCCGTGATCGCGGTTATGATTGCGAGGATAGCTGACTTCCACATGATTCTTCTCCTTTGGTTCTCCGGCCCAGACGCAATCGTCCGAGCCCAATGCTTTTCGGGTGATCAAAACGAAAAGGCCCGGGAGGCATTGCCTCCCAGGCCTTTCAAGTCGTGCGTTTCAGTTCGGGATTAGTGCGAGACAATGAACGCAGGGCGACTGCAAGCGCGGGAGACCTCCCAGGCCTTGGTACAGCAACAACAGGTCGCAAACCGTACGTTCATTGCCGGGCAAAATGCCCAAGTGCACCTTTCGTGTCAAGTATCCCATGGCGGAATAGAGACAAATGTATTGAGGCGCACTCGACCCTTCTAGAAGCAGTGTGTAATCGGTTCAGGCCGGAAGGTCGTAAGGTGTTCTTCCAATTGACCTGGAAGTTCTGGTGGGCGTAAGGACGATAGATCGATGACAACGCAGCCTAACACTGCGGCGTTCGTGGAAAAGCTCGCGAGCGGAGTTCGCCATCTCAGCGGGAGGATCCATCATGCCTCTGCCCAAACTCGCGCCCGATCAAGGCGCGCCACCAGTGGACATTCAGCAGACCGCGTTCAGTCACGATGTGATGGGTCGCTACGTTTGCAACAACTGGAATGAAGCCGTCGCATCCCAGGTCAACGGCGGGTATCCGTTCGACGCGATCGTGATCGGCGCCGGGATGTTCGGTGGCTACTGCGCCGAGAAGCTCTATCGCCTCGGAGCCCCGCACGCATTGCGTGTCCTCATCCTGGAGGCCGGCGCTTTCCTCTTGCCATCTCATATTCAAAACCTCCCGCAACGGCTCGGCGGCGACGTCGGTGGACCGGCGTACCTCCGCCAACGCGACGATGCCAACGGGACGTTGAACACGGTGTGGGGGATGCCCTGGATCAGCAACGAGAAGTTTCCGGGTCTCGCGTATTGTGTCGGGGGGCGCTCGCTCTTCTGGGGCGGTTGGGCGCCGAGACTGACTGACGCAGACCTGGCGAACTGGCCTCAAGATGTCGTCGCCTTTCTGAAAGGTCAGGCCGGACAGCCGGCCGCGTATGCCGACACCGAGATCGAGACCGGCGTTGTCCCGACCACCGAGTACATTTCCGGCCCGCTCTTCGATGCGCTGAAGACAGCCTTCGCTGCGGCAAAGGCGGGCGTGCCTCAGATCACCGACATCGCCGAAGCCCCGCTTGCGGTCCTTGGTGCCTCGCCGGCTCCGGGAGTCTTCCCGTTCGATAAGTTCAGCAGCGGCCCGTTCCTCATGGATGCCATTCGTCACGATGTCGGGAACAACGCGCGCTACGGAGATCTGAGCCGCCGAGTATTTCTTGTTCCGCGTACTCAAGTGCTTCGGCTCAACCTCTCGGGCAACGCCGCTACGAGCATTGATGTGAGCTCAGACGGTCAGCGCTTCAACCTTCCTGTCGTGCCGACGTGCGCGGTCGTGCTTGCGAATGGGACGATCGAGGCGACACGGCTTGCGTTGGATTCGCTCGGCATCGGATCGCATCAGTTCGGGGCTCCGCGCGTCGGCAACCTCATGGCGCACCTGCGCAGCAACATCACCGTGCGCATCAAGCGCGCCGCGCTCGGAATCACTGCCGCTCTCGACACACTCGAGACCGCCGCCCTGATCGTGCGGGGCACGGCGCTGGGTCGGCGCTTCCACCTCCAGGTAACGGCGGCAGCGGTCGCCGGCGCATCTCCCGAGCAGAATCTCTTCAGCATGATCCCGGACATCGACATCTTGCACACCATCGTCGCAAACCAGGACCCGAACTGGATCGTTCTCACGTTCCGCGGAATCGGCGAGATGGAAGATCAGCGCACGGCAAGTCCGAACCCGGCGATGAGTTGGATCGACTTAAGCAACGAGACTGACGCGTGGATGATGCGACGGGCCTATGTAAACTTGGTGCCGACGCCAGCCGACAATCAGTTGTGGGCTGCCATGGACAAGGCAGCCTTCGAGCTCGCTCGCCAACTCGCCAAGAGTTCCACGAACATCCAGTATCTGGTCGGCGGGAAGTTCCAGGATACCCAACCGCTGCCAGATGCGAACGGCAAGGGTCCCTGGCAAGACTTGCTCGGGACGACGCACCACGAAGCTGGAACATTGTTCATGGGCGCTCCGGGGGCATCCGTCACCGATACCGCCGGCAAGTTCCACAACGTCGCGAACGTTTACGTCGCCGGACCGGCGATCTTCCCGACCCTCGGTTCTGCCAACCCCTCGCTTACCGCGCTCACGCTTGCTCGGCGCACCGCGCAGACGATAGTCCAGGCCAATCGGCAACCCGGCCCAGCACAAACAAGCTTTACGCCCCTCTCGCTCAGCCCGATCGACTGGACGATGGTTCAGCAGCCCGGCTCGCTCGCCGGGGTCGTTCACCACGGTAGTGTTCTCGAAACCGTCGGCTCTGCGACCCAGCTCTCCTACGGTCTCTACTGGTACACCAAGGAAACCCTCGCCAACTTCCGTCTGTGGGTCGAGTGGCGCGTTGCCAAGCTCGACGACAACTCCGGGGTCTACATTCGCATCCCACCGCCGAACACGGCCAATGCCCTCGTGGCGGCCGACGAGCAAGGGTACGAAGTACAGATCGACGAGCGCGGCTACGACTCGGCAACCAACACGACGGGAAATGCGATCCAGCGAACCGGCGCGGTCTACAAGCTCTGTGCGCCCTCGGGCTTTCCGTCAAACCCGATCGGCCAATGGAACAGCTTCCTCATCGAAGCGAACGGGCAGGTCATCACCGTGACACTCAACGGTCAGCTCGTCACCACATGCACCGGGACAAGGCGAACTTCCGGACACCTCGCGTTGCAAGTCCATCACGGCACGTCACGGACGCAGTTTCGAAATCTGCAAATTGCGAAGTTGCCGTAGGCGAGTGGTCAGCGCGAAGCGATCCGAGCCTTGCAATAGGCGTAGAGGGCATCGTACACCGCGAACTGCCGCGCCATGTTGTCGTGGTCGTCGCGTGAGATCCGCCGGAATCCGTCTGCGATGGCCTCCAAGCCCACACCCTCGGGTGCCCATGACTTGTCCCAGGTATCGGCCGCCCGCACGATCTTCGCCAGTTCCATCAACGCTGGATCGCTGAGCTGGTACTTCTTCACGATCGCGTCGAACGAACACTCGGCTCCGTGGTGGCCCAGCTCACACTCGGGCACGTCATACACGGTGCCATCGGTGATCGATTTCCAGTCTGTGTCGGAGGAAAGGAAAACAAACTCCGCATCCGGGTCGACGAACTTCTTGATCAGCCACGGGCAGGCGATGCGGTCGACCTTGGCGAACTCTCGCGTGATCCAGCGCATGCGACACCTCCGGAGGAACTCCTAACGCGCATCTCGCGCGACGGTGAAATCGTCGAACAGTACCTGTGAATCGGCCTTCGACCACAGGCCACACCGTCCCGACGGCTGGGTGTCGGTGTCGCGCGTGAGTCGTTCCTGCCCATCGACGTCGACCGCGAGGTTGCGCCCCTGCAATCTGACTTTCAGCGTGTGCCACGTGCGCGTGGGTGTACTGACGCCACGCACCGTGTCGATGATGGTCCGCTTCCCGCGCACGACTCGGAAAAAGAGCAGGTTGTCTTCCAATGCGTTCGCCCGCACACCGAAGTAAGAGCCGTCGGGCGCAATGCCCCAAGCAATCCCAGCTCCCTGATCGATGCGGCCGTCCTGCGGATAGAACCGCACCGACATAGTTAGATCGTCGCCAGAACAATCGCCTTGCCACACTGCGAGTGGGAAGTAGGCGTAGGACTTCACGCCATCGAGAAACTCGGCGTAGCGCTCGCCATACAGCCGTCGTGCCTGATCGGCCAGATTCGCCGACGGCACGCCTTGGCGCCACTTGCTGCCGTCGACGAGGAGTCCGTGGGCGCCGGCGAGGTCGGCGACATACCAGTCGCCAACGACTGCCTCGAAGGATGTCGGAGGCGCACCGGGCGCATCGCTATTGAAATTCACAACCAGCGGTGTCGCCGGGGTAGTCGGCAATTCCGCCGGCACCGCGCTCGCCCCCATGAGTGCGACGACCGCGATGATCATCCAGCGACGAATCATGGTGACCTCCCTCTCATTGTCCGCGTCGACCATAGCCCTGCCAGGATACATGCCGCGGGGAGACCGAGATAGGCGATGAGAAGAGTCAGCGTGCGGCGCTGCCCGTCTATCACCAGCGGGTACCCCGGGTACTCGGCGGTCGACCAATCTGGGACGGGCCGGCCGGTGGCTTCGAACAGCAACGTGACGATCTCTTTGCGGCTCGTCGAGTAGGTCACCCGTGTCTGATCGCCAACGTGAACGATGATTCGACCATATCCCTCATCACGCTCGCCGACCGCCGGCGCGGGCTGCTCGTCGAGCGGGGTTCGTACTTCCACGTCCGAACGCGCCAACCGCAGCTTCACTACCACGTCACCTTCGAGTTGCTGCCGGCGCGCATCGTCTCGGTCGAGGTAGACCTCAAGAGATACCGCTCCGGGTATTTCCCGGAGTCCTGCGCTGACGGCGGGGGGCAGCGAGACGCGATTGAACTCGGTGCAATCGAAGACTATGCGCACACGGTTGGCGCCCAGACCGGCGCCCGCCGTCAGGGCCATGATGAGGATCGCAAAAGCCACCCGTCGTCGGCGCGGTACGTCGAAGCGGGTACCCACATAGGCGATTGCGAACGCTCCGATTGTGGTGACGCCCATCCACAAACACGCGCCGAACGATAGCGTCCCGCGTTCCATGGGCGTGAGATGCGTGCTCACCGACCAGTCGAGGGCGCGACCGAGCCAAGCCAGGGCGGCGAAGCCTTCCGATGCATCGATGGCCCACGAAGCGGCGACGATAACGATGGTAGCAGTTGCGGCTTGCGCCAGGGTGTTGGTCCACGCGGCGGCGGCCATCGCCAGCGCGGCAACCAGGATGACGTACAGCGCCTGGCCAAGCAGCGCTGCCGCCGTCTCGCCGAGGGCAAGATGGCCACCCAGCACCACCCAGAGTCCGAACAGTCCGATGGGAGCTATGGCCTGGAGCGCGAGGCTCATGACACCCGCCACGCCTTGCGTCGCGAGGACACGCATCGGCGAGGTGGTCTGCAAGAGCAAGCTATGGAAAGTCCGGCGCTCCTTTTCGATCGCGAGAGGCCGGACGGCGACGACGGCACCGAGCAAGGAGACGGCGAAGTACAGACCACCCAGCGTTGGCCGCACGATGCCGAGGAGTGGATCGAACTCGCGTGACATCAACCGATTCGTCAGCGCCGACCGAGAGCCAGCGGAGTACAGATCGGTTGCGAGGACAAAGCTGTGACCGACAAGCAGCGCGGACAGCGCCGCTTGCAACCACGTGACCTGCGCCCGAAACATGATCGAGAGTTCACGGCGCAACATGGGCCACCTTGGTTTGGAGAATCCGCAGGAACACTTCTTCGAGCGGCGCTGTTGGGCAAGCGATCTGTGCCCGCAAGTCCGGAAGGGTACCAACCGCGATCAGTCGCCCGCTGTCGAGCAGCACGACCCGCGAGGCGATCTTCTCGGCGTCGGCCATTTGATGGATGCTCATCAGGAAAGACACACCCGCACGAGCGCGCTCTCGCAGCACGTCGACAATGCCGATCAGCTGCAACGGATCGAAGACTCCGAGCGGTTCGTCGAGTACGACAACCGGGCGGTCACTGCACAGCGCGCCGAACAACATCAAGCGGCGCTTTTCGCCACGCGACAACTCGCCGACCAACGCCGATCGCAGCGGCGTGAGCGTCAGTGCGGCCAGCAACTCATCACCCGCATCGGTTGAACCGGCACTGCGGCGCGCGTGTTCGATGAAGGCGGCGACGCGCACTTCCGCCGGCGGCTCGGCGGCATCAGGCATGAAGGCGAATACGCGCGCTCGATCGCGGAATCCGCCAATTGGCTGTCCCTGATACCGCACGCATCCCTCGGCCAGCGGCAAGACTCCGACGACGGCTTCGAGGAGCGAGGTCTTTCCCGCGCCGTTGGGGCCAATCACCGCGACGATCTCTCCCGGCCGTACCTCGAATGAGACGTCGACCAACACCGGCCAGCCGCCCCGACGCGCAGATACCGACTCGATGATGAGCCCAGCCTCTGGCGAACTGCGCCGGACGACTTCGTGCATTCCAGTAGTCTGCTACAGGATGCCGGCGCTTCACAACCGCAGCTTCGCGGCACTTTGGTCCGCGCGCAGCACTACAGAAGATTTCTCGTGCTGAGCTCGCCACCACCGGCCGGGAGACTCATCAGGTCTCCATCATTGGCGATGAGCAACGGCCCGGAAAAGTGTTGACGGGCATCGCCCAGAAACGGGCCTTCGAGGGCGCCCAACGGCACCGGCGGAATGAAGTGGGTGAAGACCAATGCGTGCACTTGAGCCTCGGTTGCCTCGTCCGCGGCATCCGACGGGGACGTGTGAAAGGAGCCGGTGTCGTGGAAGAGGTGGGCGGGAGCGTTGCGGCCGGATGCCTGAGCCGTCTCTTCCAACACGCCGACGAGACGCGGTGACCTAGCCTCGTGAACCAGCAGATCAGCGCCGGTCGCGACCCGCACCAGGTTGCTCGACTTGGCGGTGTCGCCACTCACCACGATGCTGCGCCCCTTGTAGTCGAAGCGATAGCCGACTGCTGGAAGGACCGGCTCGTGATTGACGTTGAAAGCGGTGATGCGCAGACCATCGTGATCAAGGATGACGACCGATTGGTCTCCGTTGGCGAGCTCAAACGGACGCGCCGTCAGCCCAAACCCCGATGGCGCGGCGATCGCGGGTCCATGATGAGCAATGCGGAAGGTTCCGTTCAGGGCGTGGACCTCGTTGAAGCCGTTGACCACGCGTTCGACGCCGGCCGGCCCAATGACGACCAACGGCGCTTGCGCACTGCCGGCCAACCAGTGCAGCTCGCCCAGCTGGCCAAGGCCGTCGATGTGGTCGGAGTGAAAGTGGGTCAAGAGAACCGCTTCGATCCGTCCGGACTGCAGACCCATGCGCGCGATGACGTCGGCCGCGCCGCGTCCGGCATCGACGATGAAGAGCCGGCCACCGGCGACGATCGCGGTGCAGGGACCCGAACGAGTTGGGGAGGGAAACGGCGAACCCGTGCCGCAGAATCCGACATGCAGACCATCTGGAAGCGTGCTGATCGTGTCGGTAAAGATCGAGTTGGTGGCAACTCTTCGCATCAGCGCAACGCTAATCTCGCCGCGAGTCAGATAGGCCGCGCAACCGGCGAGAGCTAGCACCATGAAGCCAAACAGTATCGTCGTGCGGCGCCTCATGCAGAGATCTCCGGAATCGTTTCCGATTCCACCACCTGGAACGGCATCGCAAGTAGTTCCGTAAGCGAGTTGGCGTGCAGCGGATCTACGTCGTCGAGTCCGTAGACGACCGAGAAGGCTCGCTCGGTCGGTGTGAAGGTGCGAAGGATGCGGTCGTAGATCGAAAGAATGTTGCCGTAGTTCGAATTCGTCTCGACGCTATCGCGGGAGTGATGCACCTTATGCATGTTGGGGGTCACCCAGACCAACGACAAGGCGCGGTCGAGCGGTGGCCAGAGCCGGATATTGGCATGCTCCAGGCCCCCGTTGATCACGGTGAGCAGCCGCTGGAGCACAACCGCCTCGGCCGGTAGGCCCAAGATCCACACCGGGATCACGATGAACAAGAAGCGCCACACGCCTTCTATCGGATGGTTGCGGAACGTCGTCGTGACATCGACGAACGGATCACTGTGATGAATCCGGTGAGCTCGCCACAGGGTCGGCGACATGTGCATCGCCCGGTGCGCGAGATAGCCGAAAGAAAAGTCGATCACGACGAAGCCGACGACGATCTGTGCGGCGAGCGGGACCCCGAGCCGCGTCATGAGGCCGGGGGCTTGCAGTGACAAAGCGAGCGCGACCACAGCCGCAGTCCAATTCAATGCCCAGTTCACGGCGAGCGTCACGCCGGTCAAGCCCAGATTGACAGTGCGGTGTGCCCGCTGCGCCGGCGTTGGTGTGAACAACGGTAGCGCCAGTTCGACAAAGGCGCTCAGCCCCATGGTCACCGAGATGATCGTTAAATTTGTCAGGAATTCGCGTGCGTTCATGACTGCTGTCCCTCTCTCTATTGGCAAGAACGTTTCAGGTCAGGAAAGCGGTACGGCAACTGCGTGAGACAACCGACTATCAGTGACAGGTTGGCTTCTCCGCTGAGAGATGCTGCAGCTTGGTGGGATCGCGCACGATGCGCAGCGCGGCGATGCGGCCCGCACGCGTTTCGACATGGATGGAGGCGACGAAGGCGCCGGCAACGCCCTCCAGCGCAACGACCACCGCGGGCTCGCCGTTGAGCCGGCGGATGCTCGCGCGCAGCGGCACGGCGAGGCGCCGGTTGGCATTGGCCCACTGGCGCGACACGGCGCGGATGCCGAACGTCGGCTTTTTCGCCGCTTGAACTACACCACCGCCGTCGACGATGCCCCACACCTCTTCGTCGAGTAGCTCGGTTACGGCGTCGACCGAGCGCAGCGCGATCGCGCGCACCAAGCGATCGACAACCCCGCGATCGGCCACTGGATCGACATCGATGCGGTGGCGGCTGCGCGCCAGCGCCGTCCGCGCGCGATTGACAAGAGCCTTTGCTGCGTTCGCATTGGTCCCGAGTGAGTCGGCGATTTCGCTCAATGGATAGTCGCACACATCGTGAAGAATCAGCGCCGCGCGCTGGCGCCCCGAGAGTCGTTGCAGCGCCACGATGACCGCGAAGCGAACGTCGTCTTTCATGATCGTCGCGGCCTCGGGACTCGGCCCCGGCGCGACGCCAGGAAGAAGTTCCGGATCGTCGAGTGGATCGGCCAGATCGGTGACGCGGCGGACGATCTTTTGATGTCGTTGATGATCGAGGCAGACCGTGGTGGCGATGCGGACAAGCCAACCGTCGAGCCGTTCGTGATTCGCCAACGTGTCTTCGCGCTCGATGGAACGGGCGATCGCCTCCTGGCTGAGGTCATCGGCGTCGTGGCGGCTGCCGGTCATGCGGTAGCACAGACCCCACAGCCGCTTTCGGTTCCGCTCGATCGCGGCAAGCAGCGTGCTGGATGGCGTGGAGTTCAAAAGATCGGCTCTAATCAGCGAGAACGTTTCAAGCGAGGCAAATGGTACGCGCGAGATGAGGGACGCTTTGACACGCTGAATCGCATGGGTCGGAGGCTATCATGGAAGTTCCCCACGGAGGGAGTCAGGTAAGCTCTGGGCTATTCTGCGGGGCGCGTGGGTTCAAGTTGACCCGGCGTGCTGGACGGCGTATCTCTCGCCGCGTGATCAGGTTGCGGCCGCTCCTCACGGTGCTTCTCATGGCGGTATGGATACCCATCCAATGCCCGTGGGCGGGTGCGCTGGCGATTCTCGTGCACGAGGCAGACGAGGTACATGAGGCCTCTCTGTCTTGGAAACACGGTCATCTGCACGTCGTTCTTCAACATCCTCGAACCGCGTCCGAGCACGCTGCCCAAACCCGTCGAGACGGTATCATCCAGGTCAGCGCCACCCATGATGAGGATGCGGATCATGTTTTCCATCCATTGACGCTGGGTCAGTTCCTTCGTGCCAGTGCGACGAATCTTCCTGCGTACGCTCGGCTCTGCTCTGGCTTAGCGCGTTCACGGTGCGCCGCGATGCCTGAGCACAGGGTTGCCTCTTGGCGCGCGCTTGCTCTGTCGCGGTCCAGCCCGGAAATCGACTCTCCTCGAACCACCATTCTGGTGATCTGATCCTCTCTCGCACATTGGTCGGTCGGCGGCTTCCTGGCGTAGTGCCATCCCCGCCGTTCGCGGTAGCCGTCCTGTTGTGTGACGGCATCCTTCACCTCCAGCGTTTGGGAACGAGAGAGTTGAGTTTACCCCATGGGGCAGATTTCTCCGACTATACAAGGGGCCGTGATGCTCCTCATGCTGCTTCGAAGCGCATTGACTTTCGCCGTCGAACCCTCGCCGGTTGCCGTGGATGCGCTCGTGGCCGAGACCGTTGCACGAAACCCCGAGCTGCAATTTTACGAAGCGGAGATCGCCGCGGCCCGCGGCGGGAGCACCTCCGCGGGCGCGTGGGCGAACCCGGAATTAGGCAGCGAGCTCGGGCACAAGAGCGTACACGATCTTGGTGGGAACAACATCGGTGACGGACCGAGCTGGTCGGTGTCGCTGTCCCAGACGTTTGAATTTCCTGGGCGTCTCAGCCTGCGGAAGGCCATCGCAAACCGACAGGTCGAACTGGCAGAACTCGGACTTCAACAATTTCGCGCTGCGCTCGCCATGCGAGCGCGCTCGCTCGCGTATCGGTTGCTTGCGGCGCAACAGCGCGCAGCAGCGGCGGACGAGGTGTCGAAGCGGTTTCAGGATTTGCTTGCTGTCCTGGTTCAGCGCGATGTCGCCGGAATCGCCCCCATGCTGGAGACGCGCATCGTCGAGGCCAGTGCCCTGACGCTGAACCGCCGCTCAAGCGAGGCCCGCATCGCGGCGCGCGATGCGCAGTTCGAGTTGAACCAATTGCGCGGGCTACCGATCTCGACGCCGGTCGAGGTGTCGCGCACCCACCTTCCGTTGAAACCAGCCCCCGCGCTGGACACGCTCCTTGCCACCGCGCGCGAGCGGAACTTCAGCATCCGCGCGCGTATCGCCGAACTTGAGCAGCAAGGCCTTCGTGTACAGCTGAGTCGAAACGAACGATGGCCGTCCGTGCGGGTGGCGCCCTTCATCAAAGAGGAGAATGCGGGGGACAGAGAGCGTCAGGTTGGCCTGGGCGTGAGCATTCCGCTGCCTCTGCTCAACCTCAACGCCGGTAACATAGAAGCCGCGAAGGCGCGGGAGACGCAGGCGGAGGTGGCGCTGACCGTTGCCTTGCGCGAGGTCGAGCGGAGAATCGCTGCTGCCCGCAACGCCTACGAGACCTTCCTCGCTGAGATAGCGAGATCGCCAACGGATGCGGTGCAGAAGTTTCGCGACGCTGCTCGCATGGGCGACGAACACTATCGCCTCGGAGCGCTCCCGATAGGCACATACACCGCGCTGCAAACACAGTATCTCGACGCCGTCGACGCGCTGCTGAGCACGCAAGCCGACGCTCTCGAAGCCCGGCAGCAACTCGAACTCTTCAGCGGGCTGAAGCTCGACGACGAGCCGGTCGCGGCAAGGAACACCGCGGCCGACCAGTCCCCACTCTCAAACCCTCTCCCGAGTCTCCCCGCAAATGACTGACAGGATTCTCGAGTTCGCACTCCGCAACCGCGCGCTGGTCCTGCTCGCTGCGTTTGGCTTGCTCGGAGCCGGCTCATGGTCAGCGGTGCATCTGCCCATTGACGCCGTGCCAGACATCACCGGCGTGCAGGTGCAGGTGAATACGGAAGTCTCAGCGCTGGCTGCGGAGGAATCGGAAAAGCTCGTCACGCGGCCCATCGAAGTGGAGCTTGCGGGCTTACCAGGCGTCGAGGAAATGCGTTCGCTGACGAAGTTCGGGCTCTCGCAGGTCACGCTGCAGTTTGCCGACGGCACCGACATCTACCGCGCGCGTCAGTTGGTTGCGGAGCGGTTGCAAAATGCGATCGAGCAATTGCCGCCGCGTACCACGCCGAAGCTCGCACCGATCAGCACCGGCCTGGGTGAAATCTTCTACTACAACGTTCAATACAAGCCCGACGCGCGGCACAAGCCGGCGAGCGAGATGGACCAGCTCATCGAGTTGAGTGAGATCCAGGAATACGCGATCAAGCCGCTCCTCCGCACAGTTCCCGGCATCGTGGAGATCAACGGCAGCGGCGGGTACGAGAAGCAATACGTCATCCAGCCCAAGCCCGAGGCGTTAGAAGATGTCGGCATGACCTTCAGCGAGCTGGCGGAGATCATCGAGCAGAACGTCGAGAACGCGGGCGGCGGCATCATCAGCCGAGACGGCCAGCAACTCACCATCCGCGCCGTCAGCCGCGTAACGACGCCGGAGGAGATCGGCAACCTGCCGATCAAGTTCGGTGCGGCCGTGCGCCCGTTGCTGGTGAAGGACGTGGCCGAAGTAAGCTTCGGTACAAAGGTCCGTACCGGCGCCGCCACGCTGAACGGTCACGAGACTGTGATTGGTACAACGCTGATGCTCGCAGGGGAGAACGGCCGCGAAGTCGGCGAACGGGTGAAGGCGCGGATCGCCGAGATCCAAACGAAGCTGCCGGAGGGCGTGGAGATCGTCCCGCAGTACGACCGATCGCAGCTCATCGACCGCACGGTGGCGACGGTGAAGAACAACCTCTTCGAGGGCGCCATCCTCGTTGTCGCGGTGCTCCTCGCGTTGCTCGGCAACTGGCGCGCCGCGCTGATCGTCGCCACGGCCATCCCCTTGTCGTTTCTCTTCGCCCTCACCGGCATGTTGCGCGGCGGCGTCTCCGGGAATCTGATGAGCCTCGGCGCGGTCGATTTCGGTCTCATCATCGACGGCGCGGTGGTCATCGTCGAAAACATCGTCCGCCAGCTCGGGTCGCGCCAGCACAAGCTGGGACGCGTGCTCACCGACCAAGAACGCTCCGCAGTCGTGCTCGCCGCCAGCAAGCAGGTCGGCTCGCCCATGTTCTTCGGTGTGGTCATCATCACCATCGTCTATATCCCGATCCTCGCACTGTCCGGCATCGAAGGGAAAATGTTCCACCCGATGGCCATCACCGTCATGCTCGCGCTCGCCGGCGCGTTGCTCCTCGCTCTCACCCTCATGCCGGTGCTCTGCTCCTTCCTGCTTCGCGGGAAGATCGACGAAGGCGACAACGTCCTCATGCGCCTGGCCAAGGCCGCGTACGAGCCATCCCTACGGGCGGCGCTGAAGCTACGCTGGGTCGTCGTGGTTGCCGCTGTGTTGCTCTTCGCCGGCTCCCTCTTGGTCTTCGGGCGGCTCGGCGCCGAGTTCGTTCCGAAGCTTGATGAAGGCTCGATCACTGCAATGCTGTACAAGCCCGTCGGCATGAGCCTGGAGGCGTCGATGCAGACCGACATCGCCGTTGAAACTCTGCTGCTCAAGGAGTTCCCGGAGCTCAACCGCATTTTCTCGCGCATTGGTACCAGCGCCATCGCGTCCGATCCGATGCCGCCGAATGAGAGCGACGTATACGTCTTCTACAAGCCCCTGGCCGAATGGCCGAAGACAGCCGGCCGACCGACGAACAAAGCTGAACTGCGCGAGCGCATTGAGGCGGCCTTGAAGGAGATGAACCCCGAATACGACATCCTCTTCGCCCAGCCCATCGAGATGCGTTTCAACGAAATGCTCGAAGGCACCAAGACCGAGCTGTCGGTGAAGATATTCGGTACCGACTATGACGTGCTCGAGACGCTGGCGACGCAGATCAAGGCTATTCTCGAAACGACCCCCGGTGCGGCGCAGGTGGAGTACGAAACAGAAGGTCGCACGCCGCAGCTCCAGATCGAGGTGAAGCGCGCCGCCCTCCAACGTTACAGCCTCCAGGCGGGGGAGGTGAACAAGGCGGTCAGCGCCGCGCTCGGTGGGCAGATAGTTGGCTCAGTTGTCGATGGCAACCGCCGGCGCAGCATCGTGGTTCGGATGCCTGAACAACTCCGCGCTGACGATGAGCAGATCAAAAGGCTGCCACTCCGAGTCGGCGAGACTGGCCTCATTCGGCTCGGCAACGTTGTCGAGTTCAAAACGTTGAAGACCGTCGAACCGATCCGGCGCGACGATGGCCAGCGCCGCGCGGCGCTGATGGTGAATCTCGGCGGACGAGATGTGGAGAGCTTCGTGCACGATGCAGAACAGCGGATCAAGGAACGGGTGCAGCTTCCGGAGAACTACATCGTCGAGTTCGGCGGACAGTTCAAAAACTTGCAGGAAGCGCGTACGCGCCTCGCCGTGGTCGTCCCTTCCGCGCTCCTGCTCATCTTCATCCTCATCTTCCTCGCTTTCGGCAGCGTGCGACAGGCGCTCATCGTGTATTCCGGCATCCCACTCGCGATGACCGGTGGCGTCGCAGCGCTGTGGCTGCGCGGCATGCCATTCAGCATCACTGCAGCCGTCGGCTTCATTGCGCTCAGCGGAGTGGCCGTGCTCAACGGCTTAGTGCTGGTGACCTACTTCAACCAGCTTCGCGCGCAAGGCCGCACCATCCGCGACGCAGTGCTCGAAGGCTCCTTCACTCGCCTACGTCCGGTGCTCGTGACCGCGCTCGTGGCCTCTCTCGGATTCGTGCCGATGGCCATCGCCACCGGCGCGGGCGCGGAGGTGCAGCGGCCGCTCGCGACAGTTGTCATCGGCGGCGTAGCTAGTTCCACGGTGCTTACCCTGATCGTTCTGCCGGTGCTCTACTGGATGGTCCATCGTCAAGAAAACTTCGCTGGCCGCGCCACCTGAGGCAAATCCATTTCGATTCGGTGAAGGATGGGGATCTACTCTCTCAGAAATCCGATCGTCACCGCTCCACCTTTGTCGACGCAGGGATCTGGTCTCGAAAACACTCGCAGGATCTCGGACTCTGGTTTTGGCGGACCTCGTCCCGCTGCTCCGACTGCGCAAGGCGCCCCTGGTCGAACACCACACCGGGTGCTGGCTACGCTAGACGTCAGCATGACGGCTTGGGCCGCGCCGGCCGCGGAGGAGCACGATGCCCACCGTCGTGAGGAGCGCGGCAGCCACACCGCCAATCACGGTGGTTCCCACAGTACGACCGCCCGGATACAACATTCCCATCAGCCCTAGGGTGACGTGCCCCGATTCCACAGCCTCTTCGATCGCTCTCACCAGGGCTGGAGCAGACGAAACAAACTGTCCGCCGAGGAGCGCTCCGACGACTAGCATGAGCGCCCCAACGACCCGGGAGTTAGTAAAGCCAGGTCTAGTCGAGTCTCTCTCTGAGCGTCTTCCACGCTTTACCCTTCACGAGCTCGACCTCCGCAATCGGGTGCCCGTTCTTGAGCGACGGCGCGACGCTGACGGCTCGGTAGCCGCTGTGTTCCGCGACCGCCTTGGCCACTGCCTCGGTCAACGACGCTTTCGCTTTCGCCATCGCTGCGCTCTGGCTCTTGGCGGCTGCGAGATCGTCACCCTCAGTGATCGCCTCGCTCTTGGCAACCTTGCCGCTTTGCTGATCGACGACGACCTCGCTGAATTTCCCGTCCTTCTCCGCGTATACCGAGAGCTGCAGTTTCCCGTCTTCCACTTCGAACTTCGCTGAAATCGGCTTGCCCTCGCTCGCGCTCGCCGTCAGTCCAGCCCCGAGGGACACCTTCGCACTGCCCAGAGCTTTCGCGAGTTCCGCGTGTTCTTTCTCCCCGCTCTCCTCGGCCCACACGACCTGACTCCCGACCAGAGTTGCGAGCGTCATCGTCAGTACGTACCCAGTAACGTTTGTCATCGCCATTCTCCTTCTGAGACAAGTTGCCGCCCTGCGCTCTCACCTCGAGCAAGCCGCTCCGACCGGCGGAGCGCGGCCCTGACGCTGCCGCGCAGCACCCTTCATTCTCTCCGCTATTGCAGGAGCGCGGGGTGACAGCCCTGACATGGTCCAAGCACCTCTTGCGGCCAACGGTGATAGTCGATGAAGCCGAACGCTTCGCTCGTTGGCGCGTGCACCACGTGACACACAAGGCACTGCGCGTGGTGGCCGGCGTGGTCTTTCTCACGGTGAAAGCCGCGGAGACCCGCGGGCGCGTGACACTTCGTGCAACTGCGATCGGTGAGCGGATGGCGCATGCCTTCCCTCTCTTGCTGGTACTGCCCGGTGGTGTAGTGCGCGACGTCGAGGCCAGCGAAGAGCAGGACCGCAGCTCTGCCTTTCACCCCCTCACCGACGTGACAACTGATACAAGTGAAGTCGTTCTCCCGGCGGCGGTGAAACGCCGCGAGATCCGGCACCGCGGATGGAAGCTCGGCGCGAAAGCGGCCGTACTCGGCTTCGTGCAGGTGGCAGGACACGCAGAACGCGTCGTGCGACTCGATCAGGTACGCTGCGCGGTGCACGCCGTACGTCAGGGCAAGGTTCGCCACGCACCACAGCGGCACGAGCCCGACGAGCGCGGTACGCAGTGGCCACAGGCCGCGCCCGAGCGCCAGCGACGCACCCAGGAGCAGCGCAGTGATGATAAGAAAGCTGAAGAGTGTGACGCGCCAGAGCGCTGGGCTCATGAACGTTATCCTTTGACGAGAAGACCCACGACCCCAGCGGCTAGAATGACCACCGGTTCCGGAACCCGTCGCGCGTAGACCAACGCGAGCAAGGTGACGACACCGATGAGAGCCGTCGGCACGTCGACGATAGCGCGCCGGCCGAGGACGAAGGCCGCGCCAGCGATGGCCCCGGTGGCTGCCGCGGTTACGCCGTCGACGAAGGCTTTTACCCTCGGATCTTTTGCCGCCCGGCGGAAGTACCTCGCGGGAATGATCACGAACAGGTAGCAGGGTAGAAACACGCCGATCGCGGCCAACGTTGCGCCGACCGGACCACCCACCAGGTATCCAATGAAGGCCACGGTGATGACCACCGGCCCTGGAGTGATCATGGCGACCGCAACGGCATCGAGGAACTGTCGTTCGCTCAGCCAGTGGAACTGCCCGACCACACCACCGTGGAGGAACGGGACAATCGCAAGTCCACTGCCGAACACGAATGCCCCGGCCTCGGCGAAGTACAGGGCAATTTTCCACAGCGTCCCCACGCTCGCGGGTCCGGCGAGCCCCGCGACCAGCCACGTCGGTGCGATCGCCAACGCGGCAGCGCGGCTGTTGAAGCGCGGCCGCGCCTTGACGACGAGCGCCGTCACGCCGCTCAACACGAACAGCCACACCACTTCGCTCTCGGTCCACGCCGTCACCACGCCGCTCAGGACGAAGAGCGCCCACAAGAGCCGGTCCTTGCCGAGCGTCATCCGCACAAGTTTGTAGGCGCTGCGTCCGATGATGGCGATGACGGCGGCACCGATGCCATAGAACAGACCCTGCATCCACGCGAGGCCGCCAAAGCGCACGTAGACGGCAGAGAGCCCAAGCACCATCAGAAACGACGGCAGGATGAACGCCGCGCTCACCAGTGTCGCGCCGAGGTTCCCGGCGCGCACCCAGCCGAGGTAGATCGCGAGCTGCGCCGCCAGCGGCCCGGGCGCGAGCTGCGCCAGCGCCAGCCCCTCGACGTAGTCCTGTTGCGAGATCCACTTGCGCCGCTCGACCAAGTCGCGCTGCATGTAGCCGGCGAGAGCGATCGGCCCGCCGAACCCGAGCGCGCCGAGACGCAGGAAGTACGTAAGAAACTCGCGCAGCGTGCAGGGTGTCATCTCAGAGGTCGCGACTGCCACGGCGGGAGTCGTTGCTGCTTTCATGGAGCCCCGCGCTAGTGCTTCTGCGTGCCGAGCGCCGCCTTCAAGCCCTTCGCCAGCGCTTGCGTTGGGCCAACGCCCCAGTAGTGGAGGAACATGACTCGTGGCAACTCGCCGGTCATGTGTTGGTGGATGGCGACGATGTTGATGCCCGCTCCGCGCAACGCTTTGAGCACTCCCTGCAGCTCGGTTTCCAGCATGGCGAAGTCGCCGTCGACGACCGCCTTGTCGTCGGATCCGGCGAACGCCGCCCAGGTGTTGACGCCCATCGTGTTGCCGATCTCTGTGCCGTGCATCTTGGACGTGCGGCCGATGACGACCTTGTACACCCCGTCCTTTAGATCGCCCTTCGCACCCAAGACCGCTTCAATCTTGTCCGGCGCGAGCGAGGTCTTCCCTGGATCGATGTCCGCCGTGGGCACATCGCCCTTCCCACCGCTCGTGTCCTTGATCTTCGCGAAGACCTTCCCGACCGCGGCGGCGAGCGTGGCCTCGTCGCCCATGCCGCCGATGTGCATGAACATCACCCTCGGTGTGTCCCAGAAAAAATGGTTGTGCAGCGCGGTGACCTCGAGGCCGTTGTCGAGCGCCACGCTCATCACTGCGTTTACCTGATCTTCGAGGAGCACCGTGTCCCCCATGACCATGGTGTGCGAACCCGTGCGCTTGAAGGCCGCCCAGGAGGTCAACCCCATCGGTGGCGTGAGTCGGACTCCGGCTGCGGTGACCGAGAGGTCGTTCCGCGGCATCGAGACCTTGAACGCGCCCTCCTTCTCGTCGAGCTTTCCCTTGGCGCCGGTGAGTTGCTCGATCCTTATGGTGTCGAGCTTCGCACGCTCCGCGGCGATCGCCGTCCGCGCCATTGCAGCCGACGCTACCAGCGGCACGAGTATGAAAATCCACTTGCGCATCTTCCGTCTCCTTTCGTTCAGCCGATTCGGCCAAGTTGGGCACCGGGCACTCATCCCGGTTTTCTCTTGAAGTATTCGTAGAGGTCATCGAAGACGGCGGCGCCGCGTTCGAGACGTGCGCCATCGTCCTTGTGCGCCATGGCGATCCCGGCCACCAAGTGGTCGATGCCTGCCGCTTCGGGTCGGTCGAACTTCGCGTCCTTGAGGTCGATGTCGTGTACGATTTCCGCGATCGGCCGCAGCGCCGGTTCTTCCAAGTGGAACCGCTTCACCAACACCTCGAAGGTACAGTGATCGCCTTCGTGTGTGTACTCGGCTTGAAACATGTCGAAGCGTATCTCTCCGTCCCCGAGCTCGTAGCCCTTGCCTGGGACGAACTTGAATGTGGCGGTTGGATCTATGAAGCGTCGAATGAGCCACGCGCTGGCCATGCGGTCGATGTGAATCCCCTTGCGCGTGACCCAGGTCCCGCCGCGAACCGAGCGTGCCGTGGGCGCCGATCTGGCCGCAGATCCGTCGGGCTTGGCCTGAGCGCGTTGAGTGATGCTCGCTAGTAGGCCGTCCACCACCTCGCGACCGGGGGCACCAAAGAAGTCGATCGTCGCAATCTCCGCAAATCGCCGCTCAACGCGAGTCAGGCTGGTTTCGAGCTGGCTGCGTCGATCGTCGCCGATGTCCCGCCCGCGCGGCAGCGCTTTGAACAGACCGCGAAGGTCCTCGGCGAGTTGTGCGTAGTCGGCATCGCGTGCCGCGTGGAAAAGTCCTTCGAGCTGCTCATCCGAGAGTCCTTCGACAAATCGGGCCTCGCAGATCGAAGCGTCGCCACCGCGCTCCGCTATCTCGCGTAGAGTCCATTCGAGGTCCTCCCGTGCTTGCTCACTACACGGCAACACATAGACGGAATTCTTGACGGCCACGGCGCCTACGCGTTGAAGCCGTCGCCAGATCTTGACGCGTAGGTAGTTTGGCTTCGGCGGAAGCTGATGGATCAACAGAAGCCAGCGCGCCTTGCTTGGTTTGGCCATATCGAGAGAAGCAACTGGATCACTTCTGATACGGTCGTATCATTTTCGTTCGACCGGCTGCAACGGGGCCTCTCGGTAAGAACGAACGGCAGGTCTTTGCAGCACGCTGGGGAGGATTACGAATCAATCCTCGTGGGTATGCCGGTGGTGCAAGTCCGGCCAGTGCGGATGTGTGTGCGTGACGGGCACGTGCTCATGCCAGTGTGAATGTTCGCGCGTCGAATCGGCGTCGGGGTGCGGATGCGCGTGGTGTTGATCGTCGTGGCGATGACGGTGGATGTGACCGATGGCCTCGTGCGAGTGCAAATGAAGATGGCGATCGCGGAAGACGAGGGCCAGCGAGATCATCAGCCCAACTGCCGCCGTGATCTGGAGAAAGGAAATGTATTCGCCCAGGGCAACCGCCGACAGCAGCAAGCCGAAGAACGGTGCGCTGGCGAACAGGACCTGCGCTCGGATCGCGCCGAGACTCTGCGCCGCAGTGATGTAAAGCGCGATGCTGGCGCCATACGCGAGCGCGCCGACGGCGAGGGCCGCGAGCACCGGTCGAAGGGCGACGGTCGGACTTTCAAGGGCAAAGCTGAGAACGAGATTCACCGCGCCTGCGACAACGCCCTTCCAACAAGTGATCTGCGTCGGGCGCAGCCCGGAGACCAGAGCCGTGAGGTTGTTGTCGAGGCCCCAGGCCACACAGGCGGCCAGTGCGAGTGCCCCCGCCACCACGCCCGCAGGGCCTTGGCCCAGACAGAGCAAGGCGCTGGCGGCAATCGTTCCGGCGACTCCAAGCCAACCGGAACGGCTGAGATAGTCTCGGAAGAATACGCGGCCGAGCACGGCCGTCGCGGCCAATTCGAGCGCGAGCCAGAGCGCCACCGATCCGGCGGCCGCGCGTTGCAGCGCGAGCAGCAGAAGGACGGGGCCAACAACACCACCGCAGAAGATCGCGCCTAGCAATCTCATCTGCTGCAGCCGAGCCGATGGCCAGGGTAAACGCGGCGCCGCACCGCGAAGCATGGCGGGTAGCACGCCCAGGCCAGCCCCCAGGTAGAGGAGCGCGGCGGTCTGCAGCGGCGGCAGCTCGCGCAGTAGCAGCTTGCCCGCGGGCGCCGCGGCGCCGAACAACACCGCTGACATCAGTGCGAGGAGAAAGGGCGACCAGCTCATCGAATTCAAGCGACGCCGACAGTAGCAGGCGTCGCATCGGGCGTCGACGGGAGCGAGAGGGAGATCGCCCCGGGTTGATTCGTGTTCCGGCGATCTCGCGAGCCTGTGCCTTCGCCCCAACAGCGCAGTTGAGTTTGATGCAATGCCCTAACAATGGGCAGCGCTGGCCAGACTCTAGGCAACTACTGATCGCGTGGCAGTCGCTGCGCACGCGGTGCGCTTGCCTTCCAGTGGCATCGGCATTGCAGTTTGCAACGTGTTGCGGACTCGGAAGAGCCGTGGCGCGCATTGGTTGCGTTGCCAGCACCGAGAATCAATGGACCCTGTCACTGTCACCAGTAGGTGTGATGGTGAGAGGGCAAGGGTCTAGGTCGGCGAACAGGGATCGCCGACTTGGGGAGAAAGGAGTGAGAATGAGGTCCGGTCGTCTATTCATCGCGTCCATCTGTGTATTCACTATAGCGCTGCTAAGCAGCCCGTCGCATGTGCGGGCCGACGAAGAGGCACCCGCCGCTGCGCCACCGCTGCCGGCATACTTCTCAGGCACCAACGCGGATCCCGCCAAGCCACTGTGGCCAGACCAGACCGGTGCGGCATCCGGAGCCTGGGCGGCGCCCGCCGGTGACAGCAAAGGCGATACGCCGGCGACACTGTCGTTGCCCGACGTCTACGATCGGGTCGCGCACAATCTCTTCTCCATCAACTTCGTGTGGACGCTCGTCACCGGATTTCTGGTGATGTTCATGCAAGCGGGGTTCATGTACGTCGAGACTGGGTTGTGCCGCGCGAAGAACGCGGCGCATACCTCGGCGATGAACTTCATGATCTATCCGCTCGGTTGCTTAGGATTCTGGGCCTACGGCTTTGCCCTCGGATGGGGTAACTGGTTCAACGGCCCGGTCCCGCCGGGTTGGTATGCTTCGCTCGGGCCTGGCCTGGCGGTCCTCAACGGAGGCATCGGGCTCGGTGCGGCCGTTGATGCCGCCGGCAATGCTACTGGTGCTTACACATACGGATTGATGGGTACCAAGGGATTCTTTCTCAGCAGCTCAGTCGGCGACGTTGGGGTGCTTGCACTGTTCTTCTTCATGATGGTGTTTATGGACACCACGGCGACGATTCCGACCGGGGCGATGGCGGAACGTTGGTCGTGGAAGAACTTTTGTCTCTACGGTTTGTGGGTCGCGTTGCCGTACTGCATCTACGCGAACTGGCTGTGGGGAGGAGGCTTCCTGGCCCAGGGTGGGGTCAATTGGGGATTGGGACACGGCGCCGTCGACTTCGCCGGGTCGGGTGTCGTCCATGGAATGGGCGGCATCATTGGGCTTGCGGGGGCGATGGTGATCGGCCCGCGCATCGGCAAATACTCCCAGGGCAAGCCGCAGGCGTTGCCGGGGCACGACATTCCGATGGTCGTACTCGGCACGTTCATCCTGGCGTTCGGCTGGTTCGGCTTCAATCCCGGTTCGTCGCTAGCCGGGACGGACTTACGCATCAGTTACATCGTCGTCAACACCATGTTGGCGAGCATCACCGCCGCCATCGGGGCAATGCTGACGCTGCAGGTGAAGGGGCTCAAGCCGGATCCCACGATGCTGTGCAACGGTATGTTGGCCGGCCTGGTTGCGATCACTGCGCCCTGCGCATTTGTCGATCCTTGGGCCGCCGCACTCATCGGCCTGATCGCTGGAGTGCTGGTGGTGGTGAGCGTGTTCTTCTGGGAAGCCCGCGGCGTCGACGATGTGGTCGGTGCAATCTCGGTACACGGCGTGGGCGGACTCTGGGGCGTGCTGTCGGTCGGAATTTTCTCCACCGGGCAATATGGTGCCGGCTGGAACGGTGTGGTGCGTGATGCGTTCGTAAAGGAATACGGCGCTGACGGTGTTCGCGGCCTGCTGTACGGCGACTTCTCGCAGTTCGTGATGCAGTTCATTGATTGCGTCGTGCTCGTAGTCTTCGGATTCGTGATGGCGTACGCCTGGTTCAAGATCAGCGATCTCATCACGCCGATTCGCGTCAGTGCGGAAACTGAGATGGAAGGCCTCGACGGACCGGAGATGGGCGCGATTGCCTACCCGGACTTTGCCGTGCACGGCGGCACCAAGAAGGTGATCGGATGACGGCGGCGCAGCGAAAGGATGGTAGACATGAATAAGATCGAAGCCATCATCAAGCCGTTCAAACTCGACGAAGTGAAGGAAGCGCTCGCCCGCGAGGGCGTGCAGGGTCTGACGGTCTCCGAGGTGAAAGGGTTCGGGCGCCAAAAGGGGCACACCGAACTTTACCGAGGAGCGGAGTACGTCGTCGACTTTCTGCCGAAAATCAAAATCGAAATTCTCGTCCGTGAAGAGGACACCGCTCGCATTACGGAGGTGATCCTCAACACGGCGCGCACGGGCCGCATTGGCGACGGCAAGATTTTCGTCCTTCCGGTCGCCGACGTGATCCGCATTCGCACCGGCGAGCGCGGCGACCACGCGATCTGAGGTCCAGATGCCATCCTCAATCCTCATGATCGGTGGAAGCGTCGTCATGGCCCTGCTGGCGGCTGTGGTGTTGTTGCACGCCCCGCTGATTCCAGCGGTGTTGGGAGCTGGCGGAGCGGGTGTGCTGATCTATTGGCGCGCCCGCCGCGCGCCGGCCTGAGCAGCGATTCGACCCCATGTCGGCCGTCACGAGGTGACTGCATTGCGGTGCACCCCCGCAACCAGTCGCCCGTGGCGGTCGACACTCTCTCCCGTGATCGGCACCCCCTTTGCCGTAGCGGGAGAGCTGGGCGGTAAGTGAGATGCGTACGCATCGGAGCTTGCCGCCCTGTTCTTCGTAGGCAAACATTCAGAATTCGTACAGGTAGTATACGGGGCGACCCGTATGATCGCGCTGCACTTGGGGTACGACACGTAAATCGGCTTGGGGTGTGCCATCGTCTCGCCGTCCGATGACTGATGGATTGTGTTCTACGAACTCGTCGCCGATCACCACAATGTCGGATTGCTTGACGGGACCGAGCCGACCGAAGTCCGGGATCTCCTCGTTCGTCAGTTCGTGAGCGGTGAATTGGCCGCGGGCAAGGAACGCGCATTGATTGGAAGACCAGAAGGCGACATCAGCCGTCCAGTAGACGTGCACGTCACGGCGTTGTCCGAGGTATTCGCACAGTGTCCGGCCAGTGAGGTCCATTTCATAGTCGGCGGTCGGATCGGCAGGCTCAAGCACGAAGTATTGGTACGCGTTGACCACCGTGGCGCCGATCACCAACAGAGCGATCACAGTCCGCCGAACGGACGCGTGCAGCGGCGCAAGCACGCTGGTCGCACCACGCGCCGCGAAGAGGATCGCCGGCGGGGCTAGCCCAAGGTAGCGCGTCGCGTGCGGCGCATCGCGGGTCAGACTCGCCAGCACTAAGAAAGTCAGGAACCAACTCCACAACATCCGAAGCCCGCGTCGATTGGCCGGGGCCACGGGTGCCGCGAAACCGATCAACAGCAGCGTCGCTGTGATGGGATCGAGGTGCGGCGCTCCAGATAAGTTGTGTCGGATCAGCTCTTCACCACGGTGGTTGAGCGAGAAGAAGCCCTTGCCGATCTGGTGCAGCCACGGCAGCGGCGTGCGGTAATACGCCATGTACTGAGTGAGCGATACCTCGTTGTAGCGCTCCCAGAAGCGTTGCGGCTGCTGCCATGCGAAGAGCAGCAATGGGGCGGCGAGAATGACTCCGAGCAGCCCGCTCGCCAGCAGTCCACGCCAGCGTCTCGTGATGCCCGCGCGCTCGCGGCTGATCAGTTCAATGCCGAGAAACGCGAAGGCAGTCAGCGGCACGGCACGAAACGCCGCGTAGGTGTACAAGCCGGTGGTGAACATCAAGGCGGCGAGCAGCAGGCTCACCATCGAACGGCGCCCGCCGCGCAGTCCCCACAGCAACAGCGCAAAGCCGCTGGCGGACAGGAATGGCACGCAGTTCACTTCCCAGGCCATGCGGTTGTAGTGGATGTTCCAGCGCGACACGGCCAAGAAAAACGCGGCCCACAATCCCACGCGCGCACCGAAGCCGATTCGCCCAACGGCGTAGATGGTGACCACCGCGGCGACGCCGAAGGCGACCGGCAAGACTTTCAGACTCAAGTAGCCAACGCCGAAGAGGCGCAGGCAAGCACCCAGCAAGTACAGAAACAGCGTGGGGCGACCGCCGATGCTGTCGTTCCATAGTTGCAGCTCATCGCCACTCCAGAGTTCGAGCGCGTCGTTGCCGTTGATCGCTTCGTCTTGATAGAAGCCAACCGGGATGCTGTCGAGTCGATAGACGCGCAGGCCCACCGCGAGAAGTAGGATCGCGAACAACAGCAGGCGCTCGTAGCGCACCGGAGCCGCTGGCGATTGGTCCTCGCGCGCGGAGCACACGCCCAAGGCGGCGACGAGCACGCCGAACGAGACCAATGGGAGCCAGCTCCAGGCGGCCCACGCATGGTACTGAAAGCTGGTATACAGATCGGTGGTGAGCAGAAGCAGCTGGGCGCTGGCCGCGACGGCTACGATGAGTCCGACGCGCGCCATTGCCGACAGCTGCAAGAGGTTCGGCACGACCCGGCGCCGCAACAGCGGGCCGGCAATCAGCACGGCGGCGACACTCAGGAGCACCGCGAGTCCGATCAACCACGGCTCCGCAGCCTGCCACCGATCCATCCAGATGGCCCGCCCGCTCACCGGCGGAGCGGGAACCCCCGGAACGCTCAGCGAGAACAGCGCGCCATGATCGTAGCCCTCGTTGATCAGCTTGAGCGCGATCAGATTAGGGCCGGCGTTCAGCAGCGCCGAGATGTCGTAGGCCTCGCCCGGGAGCGGACTCCCTCCGTGCGGACTGGCGCCGACGAAGCGGCCGTTGACGTACAGCTCGTAGGCATCGTCGACCCACACGTGGGCGAGCGCCCGCGCGGCGGGCGGCGCGGCCAGATCGAAGTGGCGACGGACGCAGGCGACATCGGCGCTGGTTGCCTCCCAGAACGGCCGCGCGTCCGCGTCAACCGCCGTCCAATCCTGTGGCCACAGCAGCAGCCATGGCCACCGCACCGGCGGCCACGTAGAGTCGTCGGTGGCGGGCTCGGCCCACCCTTCGGGACAGTCCGGCACGCCGCGCCACTCACGATCGCCGCGCACGGTGAGGGCACACACCGGCGTGCTCAACGCGATCATCACGATCGCGACTACGCCTGCGCGCCATCGGAGCATCATCGGCTCGACCCTTATCGCAGGCACGCCGCCGGCGTCCATCGGGGCGTTCGCGGATGAGCAACAGTGACGAGCGATTGACCTGCAGGTTGGAGGGAGTCTAGATTTGTTCCATGCGCGCCTGGCAACCAGCACGACCGTGCGTGGAGACCGCCAATGA